>JAXDFO010000274.1:0-26660 GCA_034665545.1 Blastocatellia bacterium | reverse complement strand
GGAAATATTTCGATGTTACAGACGGCGATGGATAGCTCGCGGTCGTCCCTGTTCCGTTCATCGAAGGGGCGCGGTTGCCATGTGCGGTCGGCGCGAATCTCAAACTCGTAAAGCTCGCCCGCAGTCTCGCCGCAGTTTTCCAACCCGTCCAGAATATCTATCGTCAATTCGAGCCAGCCGGGACGTATGAGCGAGACGGCGAGAACTCTACGGCCTTGCAGAAAAAATTCCAGGCCGAGTGGACGCTCGCTCAGGTCAGGGATGTGCGTGGTCAGGTCGAAACGCAGTTTGGAGAGCGAGGTCGCCTTGAAGCGTATGCGCGCACGCCGGGCCATCCAGCGCGCGACGGGCGGAAAGAGTTCCGCTTCGTACCAGCCGCCGTCGAAGAGAGCGCGCGCAGAAGTTGATGAAGCGCGGTCAAGGCAGACCGGCTCGCTTGAGTAATCATCATCAGCGATTGAGAGCCAGTCATCCGCTTCGCGGTGCTCTTTGTAAAAGTCGCCGAGCGGCGCGGCGGAAGCCTTGACTAACAAGTATTCGCTCTTTGGCAGGCGGATGCCGTGTTCGGAGATTTTGTCGAAGACGTAACCCATCGCCATGTTGAACGCGCGACGCTCTTTGAAAGACATCCCGCGCAGGTAATCGAGAAAGTCGGGGTCGCAGAGCGGCGTGCCGTACTCGTCCGCCTGCTTGAGAAATTCGTCCTGGCTCTGGCAGATGCCGTAGCGCGGCGCAGTTTGCACTTCCCGGAAGAAGCGTTGAAAGCGCGCGGCTATCTCGCGCTCGTCTTCCATCCCGACGTGACCGTCAACGCTGATGTAGCGTCGCAACTCCTCTTCGCTCATCTGGTCGTAATCCTTGCGCTTTTCCCGGTCCAGACATTCGATGCCGTGCAGCGTCACGCCGTCAGGCCGCAGCACGCGCCGTATCTCCGCGAGCACAGCATCCTTCTCAGCGAACTCTATGTGGCCCATCACGTCCAGGCTCACCACGTAATCGAAACTCTGGTCCAGAAAAGGAAGAGCCGTGAGCCGTGCCACGTATGTCGCGTCGTAGCCGTTGCGGCGCGAGGTCAGGGCACAGTCGGAGGAAATATCAACGCCCGTGAGCTTCACCTCCCTGCGTTTTAAAAGGGCCAGTAATCCGCCGCCGCAGCCGAGGTCGAGCACGCTTGAGCCGCGACGCACGTTCTCGTAAACCCAGAGCGTGCGCGTCCAGCGAATGTCGAAACGATTAAGCGCGTCGAAATAGCGCGCGTCCAGCAGTTCGTCTGAGACGTAGCGCGTGCGGTAAAACTCCGCCACGTCTTCAATGCCCGCGCGCCTGTACAAATCTTTGATCTTCGATGGAGACATATCTTTGAATACTATTTCTTTCATCCTTCAAACTGCCGACTTCCTACTTGCTTTTCAGGGAGAGTTGTTTGAAGGCGACGCGGTGTTCGTCGCGGAGTTGTTCGGCCTGGGCGCGTTGCTCGTCGCGCAGGCGTGTGAGGTCGTCGTCGAAGTTGCTGCGCAGGTCCATGACTGAGGTTCGGATAGCTTGCATTTCATCACGGAGAATTTGCGTCTCATTGGAGGGAAGCGCGGCGACTTTGTCTGCGAGTTGCCGGAGGCTCGATTCGAGAGATGAGAGATGAGAGGCAAGCTGTACGTTCATCTGCGTGACGGCGGAGAGTTGTCGGCGCAGGGCCGTCATCTCCTTCTCTTGATTGGAGAGGGCTGAGGCGACATCCTGTAGGGCGTCTTTGACCGCCGCGTTGAAGTTGACCTGCTCCCAGGCGTACCAGTGCGTCGCGCGGCGCATCTGTCGCTTGAACCATAACTCGATTGGCGCGAGGAAGCCGGTGCGCCTGGTCGTCAACGGAGGCAACCTGTCCCAGGCGCGCAGCGTGGTCCTGGAATGCATCTCAAGGCGCGCGAGTAGGTCTCTCGTCTGAAGTTCGCTTTGAGCAGGGCGAGCGGGTTGGGCCAACTCTTCATGAGCGGATGGCGCGGCCTCTTCTATTTCTTCCGCGCGCACGCGCTCGCGTATCTCGCGGAGAATTTCCTGGACCTCTGTGTCAGCCACTATGCGCGCTCACCTCCTTTTCGGCGTCGCCGGGCGAAGCGTTGACGCGGGTGAGGCGTCGCATGGTCGCGCTGGCGTTGAGATTGGCGATGCCTTCGACGGGGACCGCGCTCGTCACGCGAAAAAAGATTACTCCGTCGAGCCAGTCGTAGCTGATGCCGTCCGCGCTGTGGACCGCGTAAGAGACGGAATAAAGGTCCATGCCCAACCAGCAGTCGAAGGAGAAGGAGACCTCTATGACCTCGCCGCGCAGGACCGTGCCGAAGCTGAGTCCCTTCTGCTCCGTGTTGGCGCCATAGGCGTGTATCCCGTGATGGTCGCGTATCAGAAAGCCGAAGACGGGTTCGTCTATGTCCCTGTGAAAGCGCACGCGAAGACGCGCGACAAGCTGGTCGCCCGTCTCTATCAACTCCGCGTTGCGCCTTGCGCCGTCGAGCATCAACGCGCTCAAGACTTCCGCACTGCGATCGCCGTGGCGGAAAGTATAACGAAGCGCGGGGCTTTTCTGGACCAACAACTCGGCATCCTCAATTGGACCAATTCCCGCCGCCGCATCGCCTGAAGTTTCATCAGTCGCCTGGCCCGCCTCATAGGCTTCCTCGCGTTCCATAATCAAGCCCTGGTAGCGATTGAGCACGTCCGAAGGCTTGCCGTCCGTGTCCATGCGCCCGCCGTTGAGAAGGATGGCGCGCGCGCAGAGAGCCTTAATCGCCGACGGGTCATGAGAGACGAAGAGAATGGTCGTGCCGTTCTCCTGCATCTCCTTGATGCGGCGCAGGCAGCGATGCTGGAAGAGGGCGTCGCCGACCGAGAGGGCTTCGTCTATGATGAGGATGTTGGGGTTGGTGCTGATGGCCGTGGCGAAAGCGAGTCGCACATACATGCCGCTCGAATAGGTCTTGACGGGTTGATGTAGAAACGCGCCTATCTCCGCGAAGCGTTCAATCAAAGGCAAGAGGGCTTCGGCCTCCGCGCGCGAATAGCCCATCAGCGACGCGTTCATCAAGACGTTCTCGATTCCGGTGAATTCCAGATTGAAGCCCGCGCCGAGTTCGAGCAGCGCGGAGATACGGCCATCATGCCAGACGTTGCCGTGCGTCGGTTCGAGCGTGCCCGTGATGATCTGGAGCAGCGTGGACTTGCCGCTTCCGTTTGGTCCAATAATGCCGGTCGTCGTTCCCGCTTCAATCTCGAAATTGACATCGCTGAGCGCCCAGAATTCTCTGTGATACTTACGACGGCCACGCGTCAGCGACTCCTTCAAACGGTCGCCCGGATGGTCGTAAATGCGATACTGTTTCGAGACGCCTTCAACGCGCAGTGCCACGCTCATAAGTCTGGAGTCTAGAGAGTCCGGAGTCCAGAGTCAAAGATAAAGAAAGATAGGAGTCTCAGGGCACGAGTCAAAAGCGGATTCTTGTTTTAGACTCCGGACTCTAGACTCTGGACTTCAGACTCTCTAGACTGTCGAATGATGATTTCAGCGCAAACAGCCAGGCGCGCGGTGTGGCGTCCCCTGTGGGAATTGCCGTGGCGTTTTGATTTGGTTTTATCGCTGGCGCGGCGCGAGTTGGCGGCGCGCTATAAAGGCTCTGTGCTCGGCATCATCTGGGCCGTCCTGACGCCGGTCGTGATGATAGCAATCTTCACGTTTATCTTCGCCGGACTCTTTCGCGCGCGGTTCGGCGCGAGCGGTTCGGGTTGGGACTACGCGCTCTATCTCTTCTGCGGGTTGCTGCCGTGGACGGCCTTTCAGGAATCGCTGCAACTCTCTTCGACGACCATCGTCTCGCACGCCAACCTCGTCAAGCGCGTCGTCTTCCCGCTTGAAACGCTGCCCGTGGCACAGTCGCTCGCCGCGCTCGGCAATCAGATGTTCGGGACCATCGCCCTGCTCGCAGGAACAGTGCTCATACGTCATGAACTGCACGTCACGATGCTCTGGCTGCCGGTGCTGGTCTTGCCGCAATTGCTGGCGACGCTCGGCGCGGCGTGGCTTCTGGCTTCCTTAGGCGTCTTCCTGCGCGACATAGTGCAGGGCATCACGCTGTTGCTCATGGCATGGATGTACCTGACGCCGATTATCTATCCGGAATCAATCGTGCCGGAACGCTTCAAGCCTTTTATCAACTTGAACCCCTTCACGCCGCTCGTCAGAAGCTATCGCCGCATCATGCTCGAAGGCGCCGCGCCGGATTGGAGCGGCCTCGCTTACTTCACCCTCTTCGCCATCATCATCTTCATCTTCGGCTACTGGTGGTTCGCGCGCACGCGCAAGAACTTCGCGGATGTTATTTAGGACCACGACGCAGGCTGCGACTTGATAGTTTATTGGTCCACGAAATGACAAGAAAGCCCACGAAAGATTCCGGTTCGTTCGTGGGCTTTCTTGTCATCGCGCGGGCGAGTCTTCAACCTCGGTTGCTCTTGTGAGCAAGACGATTGTTCCCATCAACCACCAGAAGACGAGCGCGACTTCGCCGTCTCCGAAGTTATAGTTGACGAGCGAACTGGCGAAGAACCCGGCCAGCGCGCCCGTCGCGCCGAGCAGCACTCCGTACCTGTTCGCCTCACCTGCGCCTGCGTCCAGAGAATGGCGCGCATCTCTTTCGGCGCGCGAGACGATTCGCCAGAATGCGAAGATTATCCAGAGCCAGAAGATGAGCGCGGGCAGTCCTCTGTCAAAGGCTATCTGCAAGGGTGTGGAGTGCAGGTGGATTAACTCGTTGCCGGGAAAGCCCCACTCAGACCAGTGTCGCTTAACGGCGTCCATGCCGTTGCCGAACAGAGGGTGAAGCCGGATGCGCGCCAGCCCCGCGCGCGCCACGCGCAAGCGCAGGCTCGCGCTATCATCCCTGAGCATGAGCGCGCCCGTCGCGCGCGTCTGCCGCACCACCAGCGCGCCTGAGACGATGAGCAGTAAGACGCACATGACTAAGACAAGGCGCGCACGGCCACGCGTCGCGCGCCATGAGATGATGAGCGCGCCGAAGCAGAGCGCGAGCATCACCGTTCGCATCGCTGTCAGGACTATTCCGATAGAGAGCAGGACGCAGGCCGCCAACATCAATATCGCGCGCCAGCGTCGCTTTGAATGAAGCGCGCCCGCTCCGCGCAAGTTGGCGAGGCAGATTCCGAGCGCGAGTTGCGCGAGCATTTGCAGCGTCTCGCAGAAGGTCTCGTAATGGCGAGTCCAGCCGGATGCGCGAAAGCTGTGCGTTACGCCTGCGCCCTTAATGCCCGAAGGCGACTCTCTGGCCTTCATCTCATCCGTCACGACAAAGCCCGCCCACTCCGCGTGCTCACCGCGCGAAATAAAACTGACGGAGAGACGTTCTCCGCTCTGTCTCTGCCGGATGGCCTCGTCAATCTCCGCGACAGAAGAGATGCGACGCTCGCCCACGCGCCAGATAGCATCGCCCGCTTCGAGCGGTCTCTCGCGCAAGGGACTCTCGTTCTTTATCTCCTTGATGACGACGCCGCGACCGCGCGCTATGTCAAACAGGCTCCACAGCGAACCCGCGACGCCCGATGCTATCATCAACAGGACGACCGCCAGGGCCATGCGCCGCGTGAGCATCGCCTGTGTCAGATAGAAGAGAAAAAGGACGCAGACCGATTGGATTTTGAGGAGACTGATGCGCGGCTCAGGTGAGAGCAGCGAGGAAATAATGGTCCAGGCAAAGAAGAGCAGGATGGGAAGGTCCAGTGTTGTGCGACGGATGCCGGTGCGGCCCGTCAGGAGCGTGCGCGCGAGCCATCCGGCGGCGACAAAGGCCAGGCTAATCTCCGCGCCCGCGATGGAATGCGGCGCGAAGATGGCGTAGAGCAGAAAGCCCGCCCACGCGACGCGCTCGGCCAGCCGCACGGTCGCAGCCGCCAGTGGAGGCAAAAGGGGCGGCGCGTTTTTTTTCTCCGAGGCCATCAAAATCGCCACATTTTAAGGGGAGAACGGCAAACCGCTCCCTGTAAATCTTCTCTTAAGTATAAGACACATGTCGTTAAAAAACGTTGTCGTTGACACTCATGGTTTATACATGTTAGTTTGATTACCGATGCCTCTTTCGGTTGGAGGTGTCCCGTGGTGTTGACGATGCGTTTCTTCCCCCGGCAAGCCTTCGGCTTCCCCCGCTACGGTTCTATTTCTAATTCACTAAATTGGCAAACTATCCCCGATGGCCTTCGACAAAGCAAAGGTTGTACGTGCGGCTGAGAAATACCTTTCTCAAGGCAATATCACAGCAGCCATCAAAGAGTACAGCCAAATCATAGAGCAGGATCCCGGCGATTTTACGACGCTCAACATGTTGGGCGATCTATACGTGCGTGCGGGACACAAGCAGCAGGCAGCCGGATGCTTTGCGCGCATCGCGGAGCATTATCGTGAACAGGGCTTTGTTCTCAAAGCCATTGCGATGTTCAAAAAGCTGGACCGCATGAATCCGGGCCAGACCGAGACGGCCCACACGCTCGCCAGTCTTTACGACATGCAGGGTCTCTATGTCGAGGCGCGCGCGCAATATTTAATCGTCGCCGAATCCTACACGCAGGCGGGGCACGCGCAAAAGGCTCTCGAAGTCTTACGCAAGGTTGCGGACCTGGACCCGAACAACATGGAGATTCGTCTGCGTCTCGCGGAAGGTTATCTGCGCGAGGGTCTGACGGACGATGCGATACGCGCTTTCACAGAGGCGGGCACGCAGGCTCACGCGCAGCATGCAGACTGGAAGGCTCTACAGGCTTTCCAGCGCGCGCTCAAACTGAAGCCCACGGATATTGCGGCCCTGCAAGGATTGGTCAACACGCACATCACGCTCGGCACGGCGGATGATGCCGCCGAGGTCGTCGAACGCGCGCTGGTCCAGGAACCGGATAACGTGGAGATGCTGCGCCTGCTGGCGCAAGCCTACTTCGAGGCGCAGGACGCGCCCGCCGCAGAGCGCGTGACCGCTACGCTGGTCGAGCAAAAGTCGCTGACCTATGAGAGCTTCGTGGAGGTGGCGCGTCTCTATCTCAAGGTGAGCGATACGGAGGCCGCCGTGCGCGTCCTCACCTCCATCACCGAGCAGATGCTGACGGGGCGCGAAGAGGGCCAACTCTTACAGCTTTTGGACGAGGCGTTGATACGCGACCCGGAACAGGTCAACGCGCTGCGACTGCTGGCGCGCATACACGCTTGGCAACGCGATGATGAGAAACTGCGTGTCGTGTTGGAGCGGCTGCTGGAGGCCGCCGAAGCGGCGGAGATAGTAGAAGACCAGCGTTACGCGCTTGAGCAACTCGTGCGCGTCGCGCCGGACCAGACGCATTACATTGACCGCCTGCAAGCTCTCGGAGGCACGCGGTTTCTAGGCATGTCTCAAGAGGAAAGCTGGTCTGAGCCTGCGCGTGCCGAAGTCGAAGTCCCGACCTTCGAGAGCTTCACGGAGAGCGCGGGCGAGTCAGTGCCGCAGGTCGAGTCTGAATCTCCGAGCGGGTTCGCCATGTTCGAGGGCAACGAGTATCCGCACTCGAATTCATCCATCTCTTTCGCGGACCTCAACGAGTGGACCGACGAGGGCGCGCGTGATGCAAACGCTCACTCCGAAGAACAGGCTTCCGCACCATCATTCTACGAAGAACCCGCAGCCGCAGAGGCTGTGCACGAGACGCCGCATGCGCAGACGGAGTTTCAGGAATTCGCCTACGGCGAGCCGCTCTCTGATGAGAATCTCACGCCGCTGCTTGAGAAGAGCATAGAGCAGGCAGAGCCGGAGATTGACCCCAGGCGCGAGGCCATGCGGCAGCAGGAGCTTGAGAGCATAGATTTTTACATCGCGCAGGGTTACATGGACATCGCGCTCGACACGCTGCAAATACTCGAACGCCAGTTCGGTTCTCATCCTGACATTGATGCTCGACTCGAACAACTCAAGAAGATGAAGCCTGGGCCTTCCGCGCCCAAGACTCCCGCCGCGCCCGAAGAAGCCATAGAGTTCAACGGCTTCGCTTGCTACGAGGCGACGGAAGCGCCGCCCGTCACGGAAGCCGTCGCGGTCTTCTTAGATGAAAGTGTCGCGCCTGTTGAAGCCGCGCCGCCCGCCGTCGCCGCACAGTCCGCAGAGGTCAAATCGCCCGCGATAGCAAACGTGCGCCCGCCTTCATCCGCTTCCGCTCATGGCATTGACGCTGGATTGGCCTCCATCTTCGACGAGTTTCGCACAGCCGTCGAGCGGGACGAGCCTGCGGATTCAGAGGAAGACTACGAGACGCATTACAATCTCGGCCTCGCCTATAAAGATATGGACTTGATGAACGAGGCGGTCGAAGAGTTCCAGGTTGCCTCGACCTTGTGCGCGCCGCAGGACGGCACGCCGCGTTACTTGCAGTGCTGCAACCTGCTCGGACATTGTTTCATGCAAAAGGGAATTCCGCGTCTCGCGGTGATGTGGTTCAAGAAGGGTTTGGACGCGCCGGGCCATACGGAGAATGAGTACCAGGCTTTGCGTTTTGAACTGGGCACGGCCTACGAACGCCTGGGCGACCTTGAGCGCGCGATAGAAACTTTCACCGAAGTCTACGGCATCAACGTCTCGTATCGCGGCGTCACGGATAAGTTGCGCGAGTTGGAAGCGGCGCAGCGCACGACCACTTGAAATGCTTCGCGTTGCCCTTCGAGCGGCCCGCCCGGATCGTTTAATAAATGGACCGGAATGGAAGCGCGCGGCGATAAAGAGCCTGGAGAGGTTGCTTTTTGGCGCGCGACTATTTACCATTTGAGAGTTCGCCATTTGCTTAAAAGATTATGTCAGCGAAGCTCTCGGTTTTCTTCTATATTCTCCTGTGCCTGGAAATCGGCGCGGTGCTCACGCTCATGCCCTGGTGGTCGGGGCATCCGTTCGGCCTGAACCTGAACCTGAGCGATTGGGGCGATAATTTCTTTCTCGTCTACGTCGCGCACAAGACGGGCATACAGGGCTTGCAGGTGGCCGTGTCATCCGGCTGGGTACGCGGGGCCGTGACCGGCCTCGGCGTGCTCAACCTGTGGATGGCCGTCTGGGAGACGGTCCATTTCCGCCAGACCGTGCAAGCATTGCAAGAGAACCATGCTCCGCAGCACAGGGCGAAAGATGCCGCTCAACCTGCCACCACCGATCCTTTATCTGATTACAGAGGGCGCAACGACGCCGGGCACAACTCCGCAGAGTGAAGAGTTCGAGAAGCTCCTCTCGCTCATCGAAGCGGTGGTCGCCGCGCGCATCCCGCTCATCCAACTCCGCGAAAAGAATCTGAACGCGCGCCTCCTTTATCAACTGACCGAGCGCGCCGCGACGCTCACCAGAGGCAGCGAGACGCGCCTCTTGGTCAACGACCGCGCCGACATCGCGCGCGCCGCCGGGGCCGATGGCGTACATCTCACCACGCGCTCTCTGGAAACGAGCGTCCTGCGCCGCGCCTTCGGGACGCGTTTTCTGATAGGCGTCTCGACGCACTCGCTGGCCGAAGCCCTTGCGGCGCGCGACGGCGGCGCGGACTTCGCTACCTTTGGTCCAATTTTCGAGACGCCCTCCAAAAACATTTATGGCCCACCCGTCGGACTCTCAGGACTACGCGAGGCGTCCCGCGCCCTCTCGCCCTTCCCGCTCCTCGCGCTCGGCGGCCTGACGCGCGAAAACTTTCTTCAGGCTCTCAGCGCGGGCGCGCAAGGCATCGCCGCGATTCGTCTCTTCTCCGACATTGGCGAACTCAAAGAGACTGCCCGCGCCATCAGAAACGAGAGATGACGTGTCTATAGCTTTGATGTCATCATCCGTTCATTAGTCTTGGGCCGGTAAACAAGTTAAAATTTATTCATGCTCTATAGAAAGTTAGCCGCGCGGTCGGTCGTCGCCTTTTCAATCTTCATGACAGCATCGCTATGCGAAGCACAGCAGGGCACAAGCGCGCCCGCCGTGCCGCCCGCTCGCGTCGAGCGCGACGAACAGGAGCAGGTCAAGGTTTACACGGAGGAAGTCTTTCTGCCGGTCGTCGCTTATGACGATGGCGGGCGTTTCGACCCGACGCTTGAGACGGATGACGTGCTCGTGCTCGAAGACGATGTGCCGCAGCAGGTCCAGAGCGTGCGACGCATACCCGCGCACATCATCCTCTTGCTGGACATCGGCAGCCAGGTCACTGCGCTCACCAAAAGCTCTAACACGACGCGCGAGGTCGCGCTCAAGTTGGCGGACATCTTCGCGGGCGACGAGATAGCGATTATCCAGAACAGCAATCGCGTCGAACTGTTGCAGGATTGGACCACGGACGCTAGCGCCACAGAGCACGTGCTCAAGACCAAATTCTTCACGGGCACGCGCTCGCGTCTCTCGGAATGTCTGTTGATGGCGGCTGACGAGTTGAAGGACAAGCCTGCGGGCAATACTCACGTTATCATCATGACGGACGGCCTTGAGACGGGCAATCAGAATTACGCTTTGGCCGTCAAACGGCTTGCCGCCACGCAAGCGACTGTTCACACAATCGCTTACTCTTCGATTTCCAGGCAGGCGATTAGGAGTCGTAACGGGATGCTCAGTCACATGCCGGTCGTTGACCTTGATTTCGAGATGAAGCGTTGGTTCAAGAACTACGCCGAAGAGATGAGGCGCAACGACCATCGGCTCTTGATGCTGGCCCAGGAAACGGGCGGGCGGCTCTTTCTGCCTGACTCCACGACGGAGGCCATCAGCCAGGTGGACCAGGTTGGACACGACATACGCGCGCAATACGTCGTCACGTACAGGCCCAAACGCCCGTTCGCATCTTCAGACATAGCGGAGCGTCGCCGCGTTCGCGTGCTGCCGAGACGCGCGGGCCTGCACCTGCAATCGTTGCGAAGCTCCATCTCAACTCCCGCACGATAAAAGCCGCGCGCTATTATTGGACCTCTTTGCCGGAAGATGAATCTTCGTCAGGAAACTTCAACGCCGGTCGCGTTGACCATCGCGGGGCTTGACCCTTCCGGCGGCGCGGGCGTCATCGCGGACATCAAGACCTTCACGGCCTTCGGATGTTTCGCCGCCGCCGCCGTCACCTCCCTGACCTTCCAGAACACGACGGGCGTCTTCGGCGCGGCGCATCAATCTGCCAACACCGTGCGCCAGCAAGTCTTGCCACTGGTCCAGGATTTCCGCATCGCCTGCGTCAAGACTGGGATGCTGCCGACGCGCGAGATTATCGTAGAGGTCGCGCGCCTTTGCCGCGAGGAGGAATTGCCCGCGCCCGTCGTTGACCCCGTAGTGCGTTCGACCTCCGGTTACGATTTGATAGACGACCACGCGCTCGCATCTTTAATCAAAGAGCTATTGCCGCTCGCGCGCATCCTGACGCCGAACATCCCGGAAGCCGAAAGGCTCACTGGCCTGCGCGTCACGGACGAAGAGGGGATGCGCCGCGCCGCGCAACGCTTACGCGGGATGGGCGCGCGTGCCGTGCTCATCAAGGGAGGCCATCTCTCATCAAACTCAACAGTGCCGGACCTGCTGGATGAAGAGGGACGCGTCACCGTTTTTCGCGCGGAGAGAATCGAGACCAACTCTACGCACGGGACGGGCTGCACACTGGCAGCCGCCATCGCCGCTTGCCTTGGTCGCGGCCTGAGCCTCGCAGATTCAATCGGATACGCCAAACGCTTCGTCACCGAAGCCATCCGTAACGCGCCCGGCCTCGGTCAAGGCGATGGTCCAATCAACCACAGCGTCGCGGCATCAATCGAAAAAAGCGACGAGTGATGAATGATGAGAAGTATGCTATTGCGCATTACTCATCGTTCATCACCAGTCGCTTTTTAATTCGTCACGTCCTTTATTCTTCGATGGTTACTTTCTCAATCGTGACAGGGGTGACGGGCTTATCGTTGCGGCCTGTCTCGACTGTAGCGATGGAGTTAACTACGTCCTGTCCCTCCTTGACGCGCCCGAAGATGGTGTAGCTGGGCGGCAAGGGATAGTCAACGTGCATGATGAAGAATTGCGAGCCGTTGGTATTTGGTCCAGCATTAGCCATCGCCACCGTCCCGGCCTTGTAGCCCTGCTGGTAAACTTCGGAGGAACGATTAATCTCATCATTAAAGCGACCGCCCCATGCCGATTGCCCGCCCGCGCCCGTCCCCGTCGGATCGCCGCCCTGAATCATGAAGCCCTTAATCACTCGATGAAAGATCACGCCGTCGTAGAAACCCTTTTCCGCGAGCAGCCGAAAATTTTCCGTAGTCTTCGGCGCATCCTCTTCCAATAACTCGAAACGAATAGTCCCCTTGTTAGTCTGAATAACTGCCGTCCGATTTGCCATGTCTGCTCCTTTGAAAAGCAGGAGCCAGGAGTCAGGAGCCAGAAGGAAAGCGATTGAGTGTTCTTCCTACTGGCTCCTGGCTCCTGACTCCTGGCTCCTGTCGTTGAAGATAAACTTTTCGATGGCGGCGGCGACGCCGTCTTCGTCGTTGGTTCCCGTGATGTGGAACCCTGCTATGTCTTTGAGCGGGGCTTCCGCGTTGCCCATAACGACGGGCGTGCCCGCGTAGTGAAGCATTTCCAGGTCGTTGAAATTATCGCCGACGGCCATGACCTCTTCACGGCGCAGGCCGAACTCTGCGGCCACTGCGGCGACGCCCGCTCCCTTCGAGGCTTCCGGGTGGAGCACGTCTATCGTGCCGAAATTCTGTTTCGGGTAGAGCGTGGCGAAGACCTTGATGCTGTCGTTGAGCGAGTCCTTCAACTTCTGTCCGAACGCGACCATCATCGCGTAATTGCCCGCGTAACCCACATGGACCGGCGAGTGGTCCAAATATTCTTCGAGCGAAGGAACACGTCGAATATAGTCTGCTGCCTCCTCGCCGTGAATCCGGCGCGACCATGCGATGTAATTTGCGAGCGCGCGATTCTCCTCGTTGATGTGGTCGTAGAGCAACAGCCCCAGTCCATCAGGATCGTCGCTCACCATCGCGTCCATCTCCTGCTCGCGGCCCACGCGCAAGACCTCGCGCGCCGCTTCCAGTGGCAGGAGCATCGCCGCGACCGTCTCAAGTGTTCGCGCGTGTTTGGTCAACGCGCCCGTGTGAGAGATGACGGGCACATCGTCCAGGTCCAATTCGAGGGCGAGCGGGCGCGCGTCTCGAAAGCGTCGGCCCGTGACGAGCGCGACGCGGACGCCGCGCGCGCGCGCCTCGCGTACGGCTGCGCGATTCCGCGCCGACACCTCTCCGCGTGAATTGAGGAGCGTTCCATCCAGGTCCAGCGCGAGTAAGCGAATTGGCATCATAGGTCTTGTCTATAAAACGGTAGATGACAAGATAATGCTTTTCGTCCTCACTTGTCACCTCACGCTTGCAAGGCTCCACGCGGGTGCAGCATGATTGCTCCACCTGACGGAAATATTTCGCTCGTCGCCCGACTGTCTAGAGCAGCGCAAGCATGCGCGGCGGCGGGCCCGCATTCTTTAAATCAAGAAAGGCACACGCATAACATCATGAATGTGACGCATCTAGAATGCGCCGCCTGCGGTCTCGAACTAGAGGCACGGCGCTTGCACAACCTTTGTACGCGATGCGGCAAACCGCTCCTGGTCCGTTACGACTTGAAGCAGGCTGCGCGCAGTTTGACAAAGGAAGCATTACGGACCAGGGCTGCGGACCTGTGGCGTTATAGAGAAGTCCTGCCGCCCGCGCGCGATGAACACATAGTCTCGCTCGGAGAAGGTTGGACGCCGCTCCTGCACGCGCCCAGGCTCGGCGCGCGGGTCGGCCTTGACCAACTTTACATCAAGGACGAATCGCAGAACCCCACCGGGAGTTTCAAGGCGCGCGGGATGACGGCTGCGATTTCTATGGCGTTGGAGTTGGGCGCGCGAAGGCTCGCGGTCCCGTCCGCCGGAAACGCTGCGGGCGCGCTCGCCGCCTACGCCGCGCGCGCTGGCCTCGAAGCTTTCATCTTCATGCCGCGCGATACGCCGCGCGCCAACGTCATCGAATGCCAGCAGACGGGCGCGCACGTCACGCTGATGGACGGCCTGATAACGGATTGCGGAGCGGAAGTGGCGCGGCGCAAGGAAGCGGAAGGCTGGTTCGATGTCTCGACTTTGAAAGAGCCTTACAGGGTGGAAGGCAAGAAGACGCTCGGTTATGAACTGGCCGAACAGATGAAATGGAGCCTGCCCGATGTCATCATCTACCCGACGGGCGGCGGGACCGGCCTCATAGGCATGTGGAAGGCTTTCGACGAGATGGAGCGCATGGGATGGATTGGACCAGAAAGGCCGCGCATGGTGACGGTGCAAGCGGCTGGATGCGCGCCCATCGTTCGCGCCTTCGAGGAAGGCAAGCGTTTCGCGGATGAGTTTCCGCAGGCCGCGACCGTCGCATCCGGCCTGCGCGTGCCGCGCGCCATCGGAGACTTTCTCATCCTCGACGCGCTGCGCGCATCCGGCGGGACAGCCCTTGCCGTGACCGATGCGGAGTTGATAGCGGCGACGCTTGAGATAGGCGCGGCTGAAGGCATCTTCTGTGCGCCGGAGGGCGCGGCCTGCTTGCCCGCCTTGCGCAAACTGTTGTCGCAGGGCGCGGTCAGGAACGATGAGCGCGTCGTGCTTTTCAACACGGGCGCGGGCGTCAAGTATCTAGAGTCATACGAGACATAGATTCGGAAGAAATGTGAGGAGCCATAAATTGGTCCAGCTTGCAAAGCAGTCTAAATCGAATTTGAGAGGCATCGTATTGAAGCATCCTTTCTTGCTTGTGATGCTCTCGATAACACTCTTTGCGCCGTTGAGCTTAGGGCAGCAAGCGAACGTCGCTTCTAACATGACGGCGAGTGGGCCGACGGCGAAAACGTCAAGGTTGAGCGAGGCTGAGCAGGGACGTTTCGACGAACTTCGCCAGCGCGGCTTTGAAGCTCTCTACAATCTGGATTACGAGGAAGCGCGGCGCAACTTCAAAGAACTGGCGCGGCTCTTCCCGGACCATCCGGCTGGACCACAATTTCTCGCCGCGAGCCTCTGGGCGCAGACCTTGAATGAATCGCGCCGCCTTCAATCCGGCCTCTACAATTCGGACTCCTTCTATGCGAACAACGAAGATAAGGTTGACCCGCGCACCGTCGCGCAGTTTCGTGAGTGGACCAGGGCCGCGAAGTTGTTGGCCGAAGCGAGGCTTAAGCGCGACCGTCAGGACACGGAGGCTCTCTACTTTCTGGGCGCGACCGAAGGGTTGAAGGCCGCCTTCGCCACCGCCGTCCAGCGCAGTTTCATGGGCGCGTTGAAGGACGGACAGAACTCCGTTGACCGTCATCGTGAGGTCATCAAACTCGACCCGAATTTTCACGACGCGGAGTTGACGATAGGGCTTTACGATTACGTCGTCGGCGCGCTGCCCCTGCCCGTCAAACTGCTGGCGAGCATCACTGGCGCGCGCGGCTCTAAGAAACGCGGCCTGCAAACCCTCGAACGCGTCGCGCACGAAGGCCGCTTCGCGCAGGACGACGCGCGGGCTTTGCTCATCATCCTCTACAAACGCGAGGAACGCTTCAACGACGCCCTCACGGTCGCGCGCGAACTGAGCGCGAAGTACCCGCGCAGTTATCTTCTCAAACTCGAAGCGGCGGACGCCCTTGTGTCACAGGCCGCCGTCGAGCGTCAGGCGGGCAGGTCCAACGAAGCCACGAGCGCGCAACGCGAAGCTCTATCCATCTTCAACGACCTGCTGCGCTCGAACACGACGCGCGACACCGCCTCGCGCGCGCTGGACCTGATACATTTTCGCTACGGCGAAGCCCTGCTCGCAGGCGGGCAGAAGGAACAGGCCGCCAAAGAATTTCTCGCCGCCGCCAGCGTGCAGGGCGCGGAGCAGAACCTCGCCACGATGGCCCACCTGCGCGCCGCGCAAGCGTTGGACCTGGCCGGTAAAAGAAACGAAGCCATCTCGCAATATCGCGTCGTCCTCGCAAGGCCCAACGTCTATGATTCGCAGGATGAAGCGAAGCAGGGATTGCGCGCGCCGTATGAATTAAAGGCCCAGGAAAAGAGTGTCCAGGAATGAAAACGAACGGGAACCCACAGAGGGAAGAACACATTAATGGTCCGGGCCGCACGCGTCCCAGAAGGCTGTTGTTGTGCCTTGACGGCGTGCCGCTTGAGATTATCAGGAAGGCGAAAGAGCGCGGTCTCTTCGAGCACTTCAACGTGCCTTCGCGGCTACTCTCGCCCTTTCCGACGATGACCAACATCGCGCTCTCGACGATGCTCGGAGCCACGCCGCCCAACGGTTACGAAAGCCTCTACTTCGACAAGCAGGCGCACGAGATGCGCGGCGGCATCAGTAAATACATTGGCCGCCGCACGCCCGATAAAGTGCCTTCGTCTTACATGGACCAACTCGATTACCAGGAGCCTCTGCCCTTCGAGTTCCTCGTCTACGTCGCGCCCGAAGCGGTCTGGCGCGCGGACATGCGCCGCTTTCACGAGCGATTTCGCGCCGCCCCGCAAGACAGAGATTTCTTCGCCTTCCTCAAGGGCACGGACGGTCTCCTCCACATTCGTGGACCGGAAAGACTGGCCGTCGCGCTCGAATCGCTCGACCGTATCCTGCGAGAGATACACGATTGGTGCGGCGACGAAACGGAGATAGTGCTCTTCTCGGACCACGGGATGAACTTGCAGGAGAACCGCCGGGCCAACGTGCAAACGCACCTGCGCCAGAACGGCTACGGCGTCAAGAGCCGCCTGCATGGGCCCACAGATAAACGCAGCGTCGCCATCCCGGCCTTCGGCCTCTGCGGTTACGCCGCGCTCTACTGCGCGGACGAATCCAGGTCCAATATAGCCGACGCGCTCGTCTCGCTCGAAGGTCTCGATTTCTCTTTGCACATGGATGGCGAACGCGCCTTGATGGTTAAAGGACCGCTCGGCACGGCGCGCATCGAGCGGCAGGAGAACGGGCACGGCCCTCTCTATCGTTATCAACAACTGACGGGCGATCCTCTCAAACTCGCGCCCTTCCTGAACGCCTTGCGTGACGGCGGAAAATTGGACCAGCAAGGCTACGCCAGCGACAAAGACTGGTATGAACGGACAGCCGAGCACGATTACCCGGACACGCTCGCCAATCTTTACAACTCGCTCCACACCCCGCGCGTCGGGCACAACGCGGACGTGCTCATCAGTTTCAAGGACGGCTACTATTACGGCTTCTCACCCTTCGGGCGCATCGTCAATCTGGCGGCCACGCACGGCAACGCCTTGAAGGCCAGCACCTCCGCCTTTCTGATGAGCACACACCGCACCTTCACCCCGGCGGTGCGCGCTGGCGAAGCCCGACCCCTGCTCAAAGGATAAAGACGATTGCCGAACGCGGAGTGAAGATTGATGAGTGATAGCATGCCTCTCATTAACTCATAATCATCAATTCACATTCCGCCATCAACTTGACCGTCCGCGCCGGTCCCGCGTACAAAGGTTGATATGGAAAACGTCGTCTCGCCTGAACTCGTGCGCCCGCTCGCCGTCGAGACCGTCAACCTCGTGCGCCGCTTCGGCGATTTTACGGCGGTGGACCACATCAACCTGCGCGTCGAGCGCGGTCGTTTCTTCGGCTTTCTTGGTCCAAACGGCGCGGGCAAATCCACTACCATCAAGATGCTGACGGGCCTGCTGGCTCCGACGAGCGGCGGGATACGCGTGCTGGGGCGCGACCTCACGACCGAGCCGCTCGAAGTCAAACGCCGGATCGGCGTCGTGCCCGAAGACTTGAACCTCTTCGAGCGTCTGACGGGCGCGGAGATGCTCGTCTTCACCGGGCGCATGTACGGCCTGCCGAAAGACGAGATAGCCGAGCGCGCACAGGAATTACTGGTCCTGATGGAACTGGACGGCGAGCCGAAAAAGCTCATCGTAGATTATTCGCACGGCATGAAGAAGAAACTCTCGCTGGCCGCCGCGCTCATTCATCGCCCCGAAATACTCTTCCTGGACGAACCTTTCGAGGGCGTGGACGCCATCGCCTCGCGCACGCTCAAGGATTTGCTGGCGAAACTCACGACGCGCGGCCTGACGGTCTTTCTCACCTCTCACGTCCTGGAGATAGTCGAGCGGCTCTGCACCGACATCGCCATCATCGCGCAGGGCAAACTCGTCGCCTCCGGCTCGCTGGACCAATTAAAGCGCGGCATAGAAGTCCAGGGCGACGGTCAAGAAGGAAGCGGCCCGATGTCGCTCGAAGAATATTTCATACACGTCATCGGCGGCACGCCCCGCACAGGCGAGAATGTTCTTGAATGGCTCGGATGAAGAAGAGGCTAAGGACTTGATGTTGTAGGCCAGTTAAAAACTTATGTCTGTAACTGCCCTACAGCTTTTCTCTCACGCGTTTTGTCTGTCCCTTGAAGATGAAGGCGAGCGATTTATAGATGAGCTTGGCGCAGAGAAAGGCCGACGCGCTCTGGCCTTCAACGTAAGAGTATTCTGTGAGGTCCATGCCGACCACGCGCTTCCTCTCGGCGAGCGTGCGTATCAACCCGATTACTTCATACCAGCCGAGGCCGCCGGGTTCGGGCGTGCCCGTCTGCGCGACGAGCGAAGGGTCCAGTCCGTCAATGTCTATCGTCAGGTACACGTTTTCTGTTAAGCCGCTGACCGCATCCTCCCACCAATCGCTGCGGCCCACGATGTCTTTGGCCCAGAAGATGCGCGTCGGTAATTGGTCCAGGACACGCGCCTCCTCTGCGGAGATGGAACGAATGCCGCATTGCACGGAGGGCAACTTCATATCGCGCGTCACGCGCGCCATAATCGAAGCATGAGAGTGCGGCGTCCTGTCGTAGGTGTCGCGCAAGTCCGCGTGCGCATCTATCTGCAAGACGGAAAGATTCTCGTAGGCTTCGGCGTGAGCGCGTATTACTGGTCCACTAACGGAATGCTCGCCGCCGATCATCATCAAGAATTTTCCGCTCCCCACTAAATCTCTGGCGCGTTGATAGAGCGAAGCCATCATGCGCTCCGGCGGCTCAAGCGGCGGCGACTGGTCCAGCGTATGAATGCCGAGCTTATAAACCTCCGCATCCGTCTCCTCGTCATAAAGCTCCATATTGCGCGAAGCCTCTATGATGGCCTCCGCGCCGCGCCCCGTCCCCGTCCCATAAGAGACAGTGCCCTCGTAAGAGACCGGCCACACCAGGACGCGCGCACCCTCGAAACCCGAAAACTCCTCTTCGGCAATCCCGCCGAAGTTCACAGGCAGATGTTCTGATTCAGACATGCCAAAAGTGTACAGAATCCAAGAGCCAGATGCCAGAAGCCGGAAGAGACGAGGATAAAATGAGAGAAGCCAGAATGAATAAGCTCTGAACGCTTTCCTTCTGGCTTCTCACTTCTGGATTCTACTGTTCGCTAGGGAACTTCAACCGTCAGGTCTTTGCCGGTGAAGGTGAAGTTGGGGCGTTTGCGGCCTTTCATGTATTTGGCGGCGGTCTGGGAGAGGGCGGTGACGAGGATGGGGAGCGCGATGGTGGCGTCGCAGTTGACGAAGGCCGTTTGCGCGCCGCGTTGGAGTTTGCCGTAGATGAGAGATTCGTCCGTGAAGGTCGCGCCGGAGCGTCCGCCGGGGTGCGGGGCATCGGTGGCGACGGTGATGGCGTACTTGTGGCCGCGCGCGGGAGCCTTGACGATGTTGGTGGAGGTCTCCATCAGTTGGATGAAACTCTTGGTCGTGCCGCCGCCGAGATTGATGACGCCGGTGACGCGCGCGCGGGCCGCTATCTGCGTCATGTCCAGCACGTCCTGAATGATGTCGAATTGAAAGTTGTTCTTCTTCTCGAAACGCGCGGAGGCGATGCCGATGCTTATCGCGCTGTCGGCGATGGCAGGGCAGAAGATAGGCACGCGCGATTTATAGGCGGAAGTCAGGACGCCGTCTTCGGTGGCTATCTCGGCCAGTTCGCGGCCCAGTAGATGAAGAAATTCGCGCGTTGAATAAGGGCGCGTGTGGTCCAGTTGATTGGTAAAGCCGCCGACCCATTCATCCGCCTCTCTATACTCTTCATCGCTGGCGAGCAAGTCCCACATGCGATTGATTTGCGAGGCTTCGAGTTCGGCATCCGTCATGCTCGGATGGGCCTGGAAGTGGTGGCGACCGAGCGTCTCATGCAAATCGTGAAAGAGCAGTGAGCCTGAGAGCACGAGCACATCAACAAAACGATTCTTGATGACGTAGGCGAGCAGGCGGCGCATCCCCGCAGGGATGAGCGCGCCGGAGGCAGCGACGTACACGGTCGTATTGTCGCCGAGCATGTCTAGCCAGATGCGATGCGCTTCGGCGAGTTGACGACCGCCAAAGCCTGTGCCCTCCATTTTTTCCAGCAGCCCGGCCACAGAGCGGTCACGGTCCACCTGCACGGGGCGCGTCGGCACGGTCAGATATTTAGAGGGTTTGGGTTTTCGCTGAGTCACCATGAAGGTCATCTCCACTCAAGGTCTGGAGTCTAGAGTCAGGAGTCTAGAGTCAAAAGCTTTTGTCTTCTGACTCCTGACTCCTGACTCTAAACTCCAGACTTGCATTTTATTCTCTGCCGCGTTTGAGGCGGCCTTGTTCGTTGCCGTTGATGGCAAGATATGTGTAAGCGTCGTAACGCGCTTCGTAGAACTCTATGAGTTCGGCGGCTTCGGCCTCCGTCAGTTCTTCGCGTTTGATGCGCTGCGTGACCTGCCTGCGAAAGCCTTCATGCAGCATGCTGCGATCATAACGGGCGCGCTCGACGGCCTGGCCGACGGTCGTGCCCTTGATGACTTTCTTAATCAGGTAGCCGTCCTCATCTATATGTATGTGCGCTTCATTGGGCGTGCCGAACAGGTTGTGGTTGTTGCCCATCACTTCCTGATACGCGCCGACGAGCAGGAAGGCCAGATAGTAAGGTTCGCCCTCGACCAGCGAATGCAGTTCCAGGACTTGCTTGACATCATGCAGGTCCACGAATTTATCAACGATGCCGTCCGAGTCGCAGGTGATGTCGCAGAGCGTGGCGTATTCTGTCGGCGGCTTGTTGAGGCCGTGAATCGGGACGATGGGGAATAACTGGTCCAGAGCCCAGTGGTCCGGCACAGAGCGAAAGACGGAGAAGTTGGTCAGGTACTTGGCGCACAAGAGTCTTCGCAGGTCGCCGAACTCTTCGGAGACATACTTGGCCTGCTGCGCGTACTTGTCCGCGCGTTCGCAGACATCCCAGAAGAGCACTTCGCCTTTGGCCCTGTCTTCGAGCGAGATGAGGCCCAGGTTAAAGAGCGTGAACAACTCCTCACGATGTTCGAGCGCGTCGTGATAATACTCTCGGTAGTTTTTGACGCTGATGGTCTCGCGCAAGTCTCCGAGCTCCGTCACCACCTGCGGGTCGTCCTCTTCAATCTCCATCGGTGAGATGTCTTCGACGACCGTTTCTATTTCGTCCTGCACGTTGGTGACGAGGACGGCGTGATAGGCTGCGAGGAAACGGCCCGATTCCTGAATGATGGTCGGGTGCGGCACGTTCTCATCATCGCAGACCTGCTTGATGGTGTAGATGACATCGTTGGCGAACTCCTGCGCCGTGTAGTTGGCGGAGGAATCGAAGGCCGTCTTCGAGCCGTCGTAGTCAACGGCCATGCCGCCGCCGACATCCAGCAGTTCAATCGGCACTTTCATCTGCTGAATCTTCGCGTAGACGCGCGCGGCCTCCTTCATGGCGTTCTTGATGCGCTTGATGTCCGTCAGTTGCGAGCCGATGTGAAAGTGAAGAAGGCGCAGCATGTCTATGCGGCCCGCCTCCTGCAAGCGGCGTATGACTTCCAGCAACTCCGTCGTCGTCAAGCCGAACTTGGCCGCCTCGCCGCCGGACTTTTCCCATCGCCCGCTCCCCTTTGAATAGAGCTTGACGCGCATGCCGATCATCGGCATCGGCCCGTCCGAACGTTTCTCAGCGACGCGCAGGACGTGGTCCAACTCGTTCAGCTTTTCGATGACGATGACGACGCGCTTGCCGCTCTGCGCGCCGACGAAGGCCAGTTCGATAAACTCTTCGTCCTTGAAACCGTTGAGGACGAGCAGGCTGTCCGGGGTCTGTTCCAGCGCGAGCGCGGCGTAAAGCTCCGGCTTCGACCCGGCCTCAAGGCCGAAATCGTAACGCGACCCTTCGCGCAAGTATTCCTCAACGACGGCGCGCTGCTGATTGACCTTCATCGGATAGACGCACATGTGCGCGCCCTGGTATTCGTATTCGCGTATGGATTTGCTGAAGGCGCGTTGCAGTTTACGCACCTGGCTGGCGACCAGTTGCGGAAAGCGCAGGAGGACGGGAGGCCCTATACCGCGCCTGCGCAGGTCGTCTATGATCTCCTTGAGGTCAGCGGCGCGGGCGTCTCCGTCCGCCGGGTGGACGACCAGATTTCCCTTGCGATTGACATCAAAGTACCCGGCCCCCCAGTTCTCTATGCCATAAGTTTCAAGCGTCTGTTCGATAGCAGTGGTCAATGCTTGCGGTCTCCTACCTTGCTCGCCGCCTTCTCGCGCGGTTCCCAGTCATCTAGTCATAGAGGCGCAGTTCGCCTCCCCTGCATGTGCCATAGTGGAGATACATGGTTGGAACACTAGGCGCGCAATTTAACAGAAAAAGCGAGGTCGGTCAAAAACTATTTTTTCAGGGCACGCGCGCGCCTCAAGCGGTTAAGTCTGTTGGAGGTAAAGGTTTATCAGCAAAAACGTGTTTCCGGCCCCTTTCGGACCACCACAATTCGTCCCTGAAAAACTTGACATGAGACCTCTTCCAACTATAATGCAGGGCTTTTTTTGAAATCCCCAGGCTGCTCAATAGTCTGCCCGATAGCTTCTGCTGTAGACTTAGTTTTAGACTCCGAACCTCTTATGCTCATCGAACCCGTCACCCTCGAAGGCCAGCACGTCCGGCTCGAAACGCTCTCTTTGGAGCATCACGCGCAGTTGTGCGAAGTCGGTCTGGACCAGGAACTCTGGCGTTGGACGACCACACAGATTAGCACGCCGGAAGAGATGCGCGCCTATATGGAGACCGCGCTCCGTGAGCGTGAGGCCGGGACCGCGCTCCCCTTTGCGACCATCGAAAAGAGTTCGGGCCGCGCCATCGGCAGCACCCGTTTCGCCAACATAGACCGGACCAACGCGCGCGTCGAAATCGGCTGGACCTGGATAGGCCGCCCCTGGCAGCGCACCGCCGTCAACACGGAAGCCAAGTACCTGATGCTCCGCCACGCCTTCGAGACCTGGCATTGCCTCCGCGTCGAATTCAAGACCGACTCGCTCAACGAACGCTCGCGCAACGCCATACGCCGCATCGGAGCCACAGAGGAAGGCACTCTTCGCAATCACATGAAGAGCCAGGCGGGACGCCTTCGCCACACCGTCTACTTCAGCATCATTGACTCCGAATGGCCCACGGTCAAAGCCGCTCTCGAAGAGAAGCTATCGCGCCCTCATCCCGCTTGAACAAGAGCCCGCGCTGGCCTAGAGCCTCTATGCCCGCGTAAAATATTTCTACTTTGACCTGGTTCGACGAAAAAATCGAAGCGCTCGTGCGAGACCTGCCGGACTCCGAAGGCGCGCGCCTCTTCTTCAAGAGCATCTCTGCCGAGCATCCTGCCGTCTCGAAAAAGCTGGCGCGCGATACGGGTCTGCTCTCCGATGCGCTCGCGCTCGCGGCCTGGAGTCCATTGCTTGCCACAACGCTCGCGCAGAACCCTGATTATCTTCACTGGCTCGCACGCGAACGCACGCACACGCGCCTCAAGACCCGCGAAGAGTTCGGAGAATCGCTCGCGCGCTTCAATCTCACCAACTCGCAATTGAGTCCGCAAGTCTTGCTCGCGCGCTTTCGCCGCAGAGAGCTACTGCGCATTTACCTGCACGACATACGCAGGACCAGCACGCTCGTCGAGACGACCGAAGAGTTATCGAACCTCGCAGACGCAGTGCTCGCGCACGCGCTCAACCTGGCGCGTCAAGACTTGGACAATCTTTACGGCCCGCCGCAAAAGACCGATGAGAAGGGACGCAAGGCCACGGCCAGCTTTTGCATCGTCGCGCTCGGCAAGCTAGGCTCACACGAACTCAACTACGCCTCGGACATAGACCTGCTCTTTCTCTATTCGGACGACGGCGAGACGGCGGGGCGCGGCCAGCGCGTAGAGGTTTCCAATCGCGAGTATTTCATCAAGCTCGCGGAAGCAATCGCGCGCATCGTGGGCCAACCCACAGGCGAGGGCGCGGCCTATCGTGTTGACCTGCGCCTCAGGCCGCACGGGCGCGACGGCGCGCTCGCCACATCGCTCGCGGAAGCCGCACGCTATTACCGCGAGACCGCGCAAGCCTGGGAGCGACAGGCATTGATTCGCGCTCGTGCTGCTGCCGGTTCCGATGCGCTCTACAACAGCTTTGCGGCGAGCGTGCGCCATCGCGTCTATGCGCCGGAGGAGACAATCGGGCGCGCGCTCGCGCATGTGCGGCTCGCCAAGCAAAAGATTGACCGCCATCACGCGCATGATACGGGCGGCTATAACGTCAAACTCGGTCGCGGCGGGATACGCGAGATAGAGTTCATCGCGCAGGCCCTGCAACTCGCCTTCGGCGGGCGCGACGAATGGTTGAGAGCCTCGCATACGCTCATCAGCCTGGGCCGCCTCGCAGACCGTCGCCACATCACCGAAAGCGAGCGCGCACAGCTATCCGATGCTTACGTCTTCCTTCGCACTCTAGAACATCGTTTGCAGATGGAACACGGCCTGCAAACTCATTCCTTGCCCGCAGACCCCGCGCGCCGCTCGTTGGTCGCGCGCCGCATGGGTTTCACAGGCGAGACACACTTGCAGGATTTCGACCGCGCCTTGAAACTGCATACTGAGAACGTGCGCGCCGCCTACGACCGCGTTTTCGCGGGAGCCTCCAAACAGGACCAGGAATCAGGCGAGA
This sequence comes from Blastocatellia bacterium, assembly GCA_034665545.1. GTDB lineage: Bacteria > Acidobacteriota > Blastocatellia > Pyrinomonadales > Pyrinomonadaceae > DASYML01. Next base: position 1,627 of record JAXDFO010000274.1, on the reverse strand, counting down.
CTGGACCAACAAAAGCGAGCGCGTCGCATCACATTCTTGAACAACCAAACAGAGCGCATGACGACTCGCGCGCCATCGGCGAGCCTTCAGTTGATGCCGAAGCGATGGCGACGATTAACGCCGCGCGCATCTTCGCCGCCCGCCTGGAGAGAGACAGCGAGGAAGAGGCGCAAGTCAATGTCGCGCGTGTGGAATCGCTCCTGCTGGACGCGGCGAGAAATTCGCTCAACGCGCATCGCGCCTTAATGTTGACCTCGCGCGTCGCCTCTTCTCTGGACAAAACGCCCGCGCAACTGAATCTCTCGCTCGCAAACTTCAAGACCCTCGTGCATCTCTGCGGCGCGTCCGAATTTTTCGGGGAACTGCTCGCGGGCAATCCCGCGCTCATCCGGAGCTTGCCCGCACACGGCTCGCCCTGTGTCGAAAGAGACTACCGCGCGCTGCTTTATGGAGCCATCGAGAGCGAAGAGAGCTACGGCGCGGAGTTGGCCGCGCTGCGCCGTGCCTGGTCCAGATTGCTGGTCGAGACCGGCGCGCTCGATGCCGCCGGTCACATCAAGATGCGCGAGGCCAATCGTTGCCAGACTGAATTAGCCGCCGCGAGTCTTGACGCCGGATGCCTCATCGCGCGCCGCGAACTGGCGCGTCGTTATGGCGCACTCGACGCGTTGGCGAGGCTCTCAGTGCTCGGTCTAGGCAGGCTCGGCGGCGGCGGCATGGACTACGGCTCGGACCTTGATGTCGTCCTGATTTACGATGACGCCGCGCCCTCTCCCATTCATCATCTCTCGCATCTCGAAGCCTACGGTCATCTCAGCGAACTGCTCGTCGCCGCCATCTCCAGCGTGACGCGCGACGGCTATCTCTACAGAGTGGACTTGCGCCTTCGCCCCGATGGCAGAAACGGCGCGACCTGCTCCGGCGCTGGCAGCTTCACAGACTATCTCAGAGCGCGCGCCGTGCCCTGGGAATGGCTCGCTTACGTCAAACTGCGCGCGGCGGCGGGCACTATGGAATTGGGCCAGAAAATAGAAGCCGAAGCGCGCGGCATCATTCACGAAGCGGCCCGTCGTGCGGGCGATGACGCGCTGCGCATGGAGACGCGCCGCGTGCGCGAGCGGCTTGAGCTTGAGAAGGGAGGGAGGCGTGGTCGCGCCGGAGTTGACATCAAGTACGGGCCCGGCGGCATGCTCGACGTGTACTTCGCCACGCGCTACCTACAACTGCGCGACGACGTGCCGGACGAAGGCGCGGATCGTTCGACCAGGACCACGCTCGAACGCCTGCGCGCCGCAGGCTCTTTGAGCGTGGAAGATTATCAATCGATGAGCGATGGCTACCCGCGCCTGCGCGCCCTGGACCACTCGCTGCGCCTCATCGTCGGACGCTCCACGCGCCTGCCCGCCACAGACCACCCGGCCCTGCGCGACATCGCCCGCAGTCTCAACTACACTTCGCCCGCCGAACTAAAGCAAAGCCTCGCCACACACATGCAGAACATACGCGCCGCCTACGAAAGAATCACGAACAAGTCGTCAGGATGAAAGATGAAGGATGAGAGAAAAACTATTCAACCGTTCAATAGCTCGTCTCTCATCCTTCATGCCTCCGACTTACTACTTGTTAT
>JAXDFO010000273.1:0-9227 GCA_034665545.1 Blastocatellia bacterium | reverse complement strand
TTGATTACCTGCTGGAAGACTTCGAGCGTCGCGTGATTACGGAGACGCTCAGGCGACACGATTGCAACGTCGCGCGCGCCAGCGCCGCGCTCGGCCTCGGCTCACGCCAGACGCTCTACAAAAAACTGAAGCGGCTGGCGATTGACATCGGCGATTTTCTACAGGAGGACACGGAGCCGGGCCTGCAACTCCGTAGCGAGCGTCAATAAACGAGCAGCCACCAACCGGCGCGCTGAAAGTCATGATGAGAATTCCGCTAGCCTTCATCTTGCGCGCCTGCCCTTCATCCGGAAATATTCCTTCACATGCTTATCACTTACCTCATCTGTTTTGCGACTGCGATGTTGATACACGAGTTGGGCCATCTCTTTGCCGCGAACGTCTGCCGCGTCCCCGCGTTGGAACTCGGCCTCGGTTGGGGACGCAGGCTCTGCGGCTTTCGTTTGGGCCAGGTCGAATACAAGCTGCATCTCTTGCCGGTCGGCGCGTACGTTCGTCTTGACATGAAAGTGTTTCAGGAGAGGCCGCTCAGCCAACAATCTTTCATCCTGCTGGCGGGCATCATCGTCAACCTGCTGGCGGCTGTGCTGACGGAGGGCACGAGTTTTAGCTTGATGAACTTGTTGCTGGCGGCGACTAACCTTCTTCCTCTTTATCAACAGGACGGTTGGAAATGCGGGATGGTCCTGTTGCGAGCCATCATGCGACGCAAGAGCGCGCTGGTGGAGTGGACCTTCACCATTACGGGCAGCCTTCTCAGCGTCGCGTTGCTCATCGCGCAGGCTTTGCGTTACCGATCTTTTTGAGTTTTAGAGGACCAGTAATCCATTCATCGTTCGTGAATAACTTATGAACGCCAAGACGGAAATCGAGTGGAGATGGGGAGTGATAGCGGCAATCGCTCTCACGGTGCTGGCCCTCTACCCGCAACTTCATTTCCGCGTCTTGAACGGCGCAGCAGAGACCTACGTTCACGTTGAAGGCGTCGGCGATGAGGTGGCTTATTCAGCATACGTCAACGCGCTGATAGCGGGCAGGCCGCGCCGCAACGACCCTTACACGGGACGCGACGACGCGCCAGATAAGCCGCAGCCCGAATCGCTCTTCTCCGTTCAATTCGTCCCCGCATACATGGTCGCGCTTCCCGCGCGCGTGTTGGGAATTTCGGCGAACGCCTCTTTTATCTGGTTGATGCTCATGAGCGCGTGCGCTTCAACGCTGGCGGTCTTCTGGCTCATCGCCAACATTACCAGGCAGGACCAATTAGCGGCGGTCGGGGCCGTCTTCATACTCTGCCTGGGAACTCTCATCAGCGGCCACGGCCAGATCGTTGCCCTCTTCGGTTTAAAGCCGCTCTATAACTACCTCATCTTCCTGCGCAGGTATCAACCCTCCGCGACGTTTCCTTTCTTCTTCATCTTCTGCGCTCTCGTCTGGCGCATGCTTAACAGGACCAGTAATCGGGCGTCGCTGGTCCAGTCGCTCGCCGCTGGAGCCATCTTCTGTTTACTGGTCTTCTCCTATTTTTACCTGTGGACAGCCGCAGCCGCCTGGCTGGCCTGTCTAGCCTTGTTGTGGCTCTGGGCCAGGCCGGATGGCTGGCGTGGAGACTTGAAATACTTCGCCGTCACTGGCGCGTTGGCTGTTACGGCCCTACTGCCTTACGCCTTCCTGCTCTCGCACAGGGCCGCGACGATGGACACGGTTAATGCTTACACCGTCTCGCGCAGGTTGGACCTTTTTCGTTTGCCGGAATTGGTGGCCGTCGCCGTCTTGTTGACGCTCGGAGCGATGGCGCGACGAGGCGTGATTGACTTGCGCGAGAAGGCCGTGCTGTTTGCCGCGTCGTTCGCGTTGATGCCGTTGGCTGTCTTCAATCAACAGTTGATTACTGGCCGCACGATGCAGTCCGTGCATTACGAGATGTTCATCGCCAACTACTCGGTCTTGCTCGCAATAGTCTTAAGCGCGGCAATCATTCATAGAGGTCGCGCAGGCACTGCGGTTCGCTTTCCGAAGAAGGCGTTGGTGTGGATTGCGCTGGCGGCTTTTGAGTGGGGAGCTTACGAAGCTTTTGTCGCGGCCAATGGAAGCGTGGAGCTTAATAAGAGGCTCGCGGCGGCTGGTCCAATCGCGCAGAGGCTCGCGGAGATAGCGCGCACGGGCGAGCCGCGCCTCGCTCATTCAACGATACTGGCGACGGACCTTTTAATAGCCGACAGTTTACCGACAAGTGCTCCGCAAGCACTTTTGTATGCGCCGCACATGCTCGTCTATCCGGGCGCAGGCGAGAGGGAAAGCCGGGAGAGGTTTTACCAGTATCTATATTACACGGGGATTGACGAGAGCGCGCTGAAGAGGATTTTGACGGAAGAAGGGCGATACGGTTTTGTGAGCGCGCTCTTCGGTTTCGAGCGGGCCGTTGATGGATTGAAAGATGAGCCGCAGCCGATTACCAGGGATGAATTGGACCAGGAACTTCGTCGTTACGCGGAGTATCGCGCCTCGTTCACGCGAGAGCGTGCGGCCTTATTGCCGCTCTCTTATCTGGTCCTGGCGAATGATGCGGAGGTTAATCTGAGCAATCTGGACCAGTGGTACGAACGTGATGCAGGCGAACATCTAGGCAGCTTTACGCTCTACGGCTTGAAGCTGAAGGATGAGAGGTAAGCGAAAGGACTTCTTGATGAAAGAGTTTGCGGGAGAGGCTACATCAACAGTCGCGTTTGATGGCGCGCGGGCGGGAACGCGTCTGAAAGAGATGGGATTATCCGCGCGTCGCATGCTGGTTTTCGTCATGATGCTGACGCTTTTCATGCTGGCGGTGCGGCCTATCACGGACCCTGATTTCTGGTGGCATTTGCGGACGGGCCAATTCATCTTCGAGACGCGGACGATACCGCACACGGACATTTTCTCAAGCCTCTTCTACGGCCAAGAATGGGTCGCGCATGAATGGCTCTCGGAACTCTTGATGTACATGATTCACCGCGCGCTCGGTTATGGCGGGCTGGTCGTGACCTTCGCGTTGCTGATTATGGCCGCGCTCTGGATAACATACGAGAGATGCGCGCGGCGCGCGGGCCATCCATACGTCGCGGGGGTCGCGTTGCTGCTCGGCGCGCTGGCCTCCGCTCCGACCTGGGGCGTGCGCCCGCAGATTTTCTCCTTCCTCTTCGCAACCGTTTTTATCGCGGTTCTGGATAACTACGCGAGAGAAGAATCGGGGCGCGGCGTGTTTTGGTTAGCTCCATTAATGGTCCTGTGGGTGAACATGCACGCGGGATTCGCGCTCGGACTGACGCTCATCGCGTTGACGATTGCCGGGTTGATTCTGAATGAATGGCTCGCGCCGTTGAAGGAAACGCGGCGACCCGTGTGGCCGCGCGTGCGCAAGTTATTCCTGGTCCTGTCAGCGTGTGTGATGGCCGTGGCTTTGAATCCCAACGGCCTGCGGATGTATTCATACCCGTTCGAGACGCTGACCTCGCAGGCGATGATGAAGCACATACAGGAATGGTTTTCGCCTGACTTTCACGAGTTGATGTTTCTGCCGACGGCGTTGCTGATATTTGCGATGCTGGCCGTCCTGGCGTTGTCAACGAAACGCGTCAAGCCTTGCGAAGTGTTGATGCTCGCGGCGACAGGATACGCCGCGCTGCGTTCGGGCCGGAACATTCCTTTCTTTGCGATGGTCGCCGCGCCCTTGCTCGCGGAGCATGGTTGGAACTGGGCCACCTCGCTGCGCGTGGGCCAATGGTTGACCGCGCCGGAGAAGCGCGAAGAGGGAACCAGCGCGACTCTCAAGCTCGTCATCAACATAGCACTGCTCTTGCTCATGCCCGCGACGTTGTGCGTGTTGCGTGTGCGGCAGGTGGTTGACGGTCGTGCCGCCGACGAGGCGAAGAATTTTCCGGTCGCGGCGGTCGAGTTTATACGCGAGCATGGAACGCCGCAGCCCGTCTATAACGAATACGGCTGGGGCGGTTATCTCATCTCGAATCTGTACCCGGAGTATCGAGTCTATATTGACGGGCGCGCTGACGTGTATGGCGATGCTTTCATAGAAGAGTTTTTGAAGACGCACGATGGCGATGCCAACTGGCGCGAGCCGCTTGAGCGCAACGGTGTGCGCACAGTGCTTGTTGGCCCAAACGCCGCGCTCGCCAGCTTGCTCCGAGAGGATGCGGGTTGGAATAAAGTTTTCGAGGACCAGAAATCAATCGTCTTCGTCAGGAAGTAAGTTCAGAAGGGAAGCTCACCACAGAGACACAGAGGACACAGAGGACGCACAGAGGTAATCATTCAACATCTCTGTGCGTCCTCTGTGTCCTCTGTGTCTCTGTGGTAAATCCCTGTTCGCACTATTGCTGTGAAGAAGGCTGCGTCGCTTTGCGGTTAAATTGGTCCAGGGATTTGTCAACCATGGGCGACAGGCAGTTAACCTCTTCTGCTTTCATAACTTCGCGGCTTTAATTGGTCCACTTATCACGGCGCAGGGCGATTCGTGTTGTCAACCCCGGGCGACATGGGCCAACCTCTTCCTTTCACGAAACCCCTATAAACATTGAGCGAGATGCGGATTACGGGTTGCGGCACGCGCCTTGTAATAGGGAATCTCGTCCGCAGGCGATTGAACGCATCGTCAATGAAGTTTCCAAGACGAGGATAGAGTAACGATGAAAACCTTGACCGTCAAAATGCTTATCTCGCTGGCCGCCGTCGCGCTCGCCGCGCCATTCTTTGCTCTCGCACTGGTGGTCGGGGCGCGTGCCGTCGCGTTGGCCCATAGCGTGCAGGATAACTTCCTGCTCGTGGCCCTCGCGGTGGTCGGGGCGGGCGTGAGCGTCTTGAACGGCTTCGGTCAGAGGACGACTAAGAGAGCGGAGCGCGTCGTCGCCGTTGAGAGCGCGGAGGCTGACTATCAGGCAGGCTCGCACAGCGCTTCCATGATGCATCCCGGCTATTAAATTTTTCAAACTGTCCCAACGCCGCGCGGGGCAAGCGTGCGACGGACCAGGGGCGTGACCCTCAACCCTTAACCACAATCTAAAGGAGCAAACCAGATGATTAAGAATTTCCTTCGCGATGAAACAGGTCTTGAGCTTTCAGAGTACGCCGTCGCCGCAGCCTTGATCGCCCTCGCGGTCGTGGGCGTCTTTACGACCCTCGGCGGCAACATCAAGACGGTCATCAACAACCTGGCTACCAACATCAAGTAAGCAAGAGAGAGCCGCGAAAGCGTCGGGCGCGCTTCAAGCCTTCGGATAGGCCCACAAGCGCGCCTCCCGCTTTTCTCCTCAAAGGACAGGAGCCGAGACATGATTAAAAGATTTCTTCAAGACGACACGGGGCTTGAGCTTTCAGAGTATGCGGTAGCCGCAGCCCTCATCTCGCTGGCGGTCGTGGGCGTCTTTACGACCCTCGGCGGCAACATCAAGACGGTCATCAACAACCTGGCTACCAACATCAAGTAGCTGGTCCAGAATTCGATTACAGGTCCAGCAGCTTTTCGCTGCAAAGAACATGCGCGACCCTCTCATCATCATCATGACGCTGTTTCTACTCCCGCTCGCGGGCATCATCACTTACTACGATGTCCGCTATCGTCGCATCCCGAATGCTTTCGTGCTGGCGACGCTGACGGTGGGAGTCCTGACCAACGCCATCCACGACGGTCTGAGCGGCGCGTTCGCCAGTGTGGGCGGATGCGCGCTCGCCTTCTTTTTGATGTTCATGCTGCACATCTTCGGCGCGATGGGCGCGGGCGATGTCAAGCTCTTCGCGGCCATCGGCGCGTTGCTCGGCGCATCACTGGTCCTGCCGACGTTCTTCGTCATCGTCATGACGGGCGGATTGCTCGCCATCATTTCGACGATACGCGCGGGGGCCATGCGCTCGACGCTGCACAACGTCTTACTGGTCCTGGTCGGTCTCGTGCCCGGCTGGAAGATGCCGCGCTTCGCGGTCCCGGTGGACCGCCGCCACACCATCCCCTACGGGGTTGCCATCTGCTTCGGCAGCCTCATCTCGCTAGCCATTTTTCGCGCGTGAGTTTTCTTGAAAGAGAGAGGCGCGCGAGCGACGGTTTTTGAACGGAGAATAGAGACATGCGGAACAAACGCTTTCTCGTCGTCCTGACAGGCGCACTGGTTTTCGGTCTGCTGACAGCCGTTTCCGTCAGCCGCTACTTATCGAGCGCGCAGGCTTATAACAAGAATCTCAACACGGTCGTGGTCGCTAAAGTAGCCATCCCCGTGGGGACCAAGATTATCGAAGATCAAATCGGTGTGGTCCAACTCCCGAAAGAGTCCGTGCCGGATGGGACGTTCCAGACCGTTGATAAACTCGTCGGTCGCGTGGCCGTCATGAACATCGCGCCGCGTGAACCTGTGACCGATGTCAAGCTCGCGCCCGAAGGGACGGCGGGCGGCCTCTCCGCAGTCATCCCTGAAGGCTATCGCGCGATGACCGTCAAGGTTGATGAGGTCGTCGGCATCTCCGGCTTTATCCAACCCGGCGCGCTCGTGGACATAGTGGTCGTGATTGACCCGGCTGACGCGCGCGAGAATCAAGGACCGGTCTCCAAGATAGTTCTCCAAAACATCAAGGTGCTGGCGAACGGCCAGAACATAGACCAGCCGAAGAACGAGCGCGAGGTCACGACCGTGAGGGCCGTGACGCTTCAGGTGACGCCGGAGCAGGCTGAGAAGTTGGCCCTCTCGGCCACCGAGGGCAAGCTGCAACTCGTCATGCGCAACTCCACAGACCAGGATGACGAAGTCACTCCGGGCGTTAATAAACGCGGACTGCTGACGGGCGACCGCGCCCTGCCACTACCTGACCCCGGTTCGCTCAAGAGCGAACAGCCGAAGGTCGAAGCGAGGCCGCAGGTCGTCTTTCGCCCGCGCCCCATGCCCGAACCGAAACAAACAGTTGCACCGGCAGCGAGCAGCGCGCCCGCCGCGACGCCAGCCCCGCGCAACACCGTAGAGATGATTGAAGGCGCGAAGAAGCGCAGCGTTGACTTTCCGTAAGCAACCCTCTCATCAGCAACCTTCTCATGAGCCGCGAGGCAAAGGAGTCATAGAATCATGCAGAGCCGTTCCCCTATCGCGCGCATCGTCGCCACGCTCTTTGCGGCCATGATGGCCGTCACCTGTGCCGCCAGCGCGCACGCGCAAGAGACTTCCTATAGCGCGACCTTCAATCACAACACGGAGGCGATTCCGGTCAATGTCCTCGTGGGCCAATCGCGCGTCATCAACTTCGATCACGCCATCGGTCGCTTCAGTGTTTCCAACCCTGAGATTGCGGAGGCCGTCCTCGTCGCGCCGGACCAGGTGCTGGTCAACGGCAAGGCGTTCGGCCAGGTCAACTTCATCGCCTGGGAACAGGCGGGCGGAAAGTTTCTCGTCTTCGATGTCTTCGTGAGGACCAATCTCTCGCTGATTGATTCGCAGATACGCGCGCTCTTTCCGAAGGACGACATACGCCTGAGCCAGGCCAACGGCTCGGTCGTCATTTCCGGCAGCGTCGCGGACGCGAAAACGGTCGCGCAGGTCCAGAGCGTGGTCGAGGCCGCAGGCTTCAAGACGGTCAACATGCTGTCGTCTCCGGCCAGGGGCTTGACGCAGATTCAGTTGCAGGTGAGAGTCGCGGAAGTGAGCCGCAGCAAGATGCGCGACCTCGCCTTCTCTCCCGTCTATCAATCAAGCCCCGGTCATGGCGCGTACACTAACACAGGCTCCGGCCCGTACACGCTCGGCAGCGTCGAAGGCGGCAGCATCTTCGGCTCCGTCGCCAACACGCTCAACGTCTACACGATGGCCGGTAACGCTTTCCTCTTCCTGCGCGCACTGCAAACGCAAGGAGCCTTGCGCGAACTGGCCGAGCCGAACCTGATTGCGATGGACGGACAGCAGGCCAGCTTTCTCGCGGGCGGCGAGTTTCCAGTGCCCATCGTGCAGAACGGCGGCGGCAACACCTCAGCCGTCAGCGTCATGTTCAAAGAGTACGGCGTGCGTCTCAACTTCAAGCCGACCATCATTGACGAAGACCACATCCGCCTCGAACTCGAACCGGAAGTCTCGACCATAGATTTCGCCAACGGCGTCAAGTTCAACGGCTTTATCATTCCCGCGCTCAAGACGCGACGGGCCAAGACGGGCGTCGAACTGCGCGACGGCCAGAGCTTCGCGCTCGCGGGCCTGCTTGATAACACCGAGACCAAGTCGCTCTCTAAAATTCCGGTGCTCGGCGATGTGCCAATCTTAGGCGCGCTTTTCAGGTCCAAGAATTTTCAGTCTAACGAGACGGAGTTGATGTTCATCGTCACGGCGCAGGTGGTCAAGCCTGTCAACCGCGACGACCTGCCGCAGATGCGCGGCATAGACGGATTGAAGCAGGGTTCGCCGCTCGGCATCGAGCCGAAGGGCGAAGGCATCCAGGGCAAGAGCGGATTCTCCACCGGGGGCACTTCTCAAAACAGTCCGCCGCCCGCGCCCGCGCCGCCCGCGCCGCCATCGCAGCCCGCGCCTGCAACGACACCGGCCCGCACCATCCCCGCCGCGCTGCCTTCAACAGGCGACAGCATAGGCTTTCTCTCAAACCTGCCGAGCGTCTCCTTCGACATGCCAGGGGCATCTGTGGTCCAGGTGAAGATGGAGACGGCCCCTCAACCCAAATAGATTGAAGGCATCAAGAGTGGTCCGGTAATCAAACCCGGAGTGGTCCAGTAAACCAGACTCAAGAAGGAGGGAGAGATGAACAATCGGGGCAGGCACATGAAAGCTCAGAGGCATGGCGAACGCGGGTCTATCCTGGCCGTCACCGCTATCGGGATGCTCACCCTCCTGCTCGCCACCGGCCTCGCCGTTGACATCAGCCATCTGTACACGGCGAAGGCCGAACTTCAGAACGTGGCGGACGCCGCCGCCCTCGCCGCCGCTTCGCAGATTAACTCGACTTCGGGCGGCATCAAGCTCGCCGTCGCCGAAGCGACCAAGACGCTCAACAAGTATGACTTCAAGAATGATGTCACGCTCTCAAGCGCGGACATCACTTTCGCCACGAACCTCAATGGCACATACGTCAACCAGGCGAGCGCGGAAGCGAGTCCCGCCAGCGTGCGCTTCGTCAAAGTCACCATCCCGCCGAAGCCCGTCACCATGACCTTCGCCGGGCTGGCCATCAACCGCACGCAGAATCTTTCCGCGACGGCCACC
>JAXDFO010000272.1:0-3615 GCA_034665545.1 Blastocatellia bacterium | reverse complement strand
GGGCCAAACGGTTTAAGCACAAATCTAGCCTCAAACCGGGGGGCTGATTTTGTTCAAGCCTTCTCAGGTCCGCTCGCGGCCACGATAACGGCCAACGACCAGTTTGACCTGGTCCTTGACATCGTTCCTTTCAACTATAATCCTGCCAACGGCAATCTGCTGCTGGATGTCGGCATCAATGGGCCCACGCAATTCACGGGCGGTCAGGTTCTGTACTACAACGCGGGTTTCAGTTCCAGCACGAGCCGGGCTGCTAATCCGAGCGGCGGTGCAGGTGGAGCTTTCGCGGACGGCTTTGGTCTCGAAACACGCTTCACCACGGCTGGACCAACCGCCGCTTCCGTGACTCTCAGCGGTCAGGTCACTGATGCGAACGGCGTCGCGCTCGCGGGCGTAGCGATGCGCCTGGAGGGTGGCACATCGTCCACCGCCATCACTGACGCACGCGGCCAGTATAGGTTCGAGAACCTGGACGCCGACAACTTTTACACGGTCGTGCCGGAGTTTGCCAACTATCACTTCTTGCCGACGAGTCGTTCCTTCTCGCTCGTTGGCAATGAGAGCGAGGCCGTCTTTAGTGCTCTACCGGATGCAGTTGCCTCCGCGAACGCGATTGATTCCAATGAATACTTCGTGCGCCAACAGTATCTTGACTTCCTTAATCGTGAGCCGGAGCAGCAGGGGCTTGAATACTGGAGCGACCAGTTGAACCGGTGCAACGATGACACAGATTGTTTGCGCCAGCGCCGCGTCGCTGTTTCCGCCGCCTTCTTCGATTCGCTGGAATTTCAGCAGACGGGCGCGTACATCTATCGCCTGTACGAGGGCGCGCTCGGACGACACCCGAGTTACGTCGAGTTCACCGCAGATAAGCCACGAGTTGTCGGCGGCGCAAACCTTGATGCGGACAAGTTAGCTTTTGCCAGCGAGTTCGTTGCCCGGCCTGAGTTCGTCCAGAAGTATGAGGTAAACCTGCCAACCCAATCGTTTGTGGCTGCGCTACTGCTCACCCTCCGCAATACTACAGATGTGGATCTATCGAGTGAGAAGGCGAATCTGATTGCTCTCTACAACGCGGGCGGCACACTGAGTGAAAGGCGCGGTCGAGTAGTAGCTAAGATCGCTGAGAATGCAACATTTGCCACTACGGTTTATAATCCGGCGTTCGTGCAGATGGAGTATTTCGGCTACCTGCGACGCGAGATAGACGCCGACGGTTATGCCTTCTGGTTGAACGTAGTGAACGAGCGTGATGCCGGGAACTATCGCGGCATGGTCTGTTCTTTCATCACTTCAACTGAATACCAGCGACGCTTCGGCACGGTCGTCACGCGCAGCAACGCCGAGTGTGGCAGATAAACTCTGCGCACCAAGTTTGAAGGTTAGGACATCAATCTAAATCATGATGGTTGTGAAGGAGAATAAGAAGATGAGCGCAACTGAGAAAGAAACGCAGACCGGCATTGAAACCCCTACTCAAACGACAGATGCTTCCGCGCGTCGTCGTGCCGAAGCGTTGGCTGGACGCATAGAGGAAGGTGCGGCCTTGCTGGCTGCGTTTGCTGAAGGGCTGTCTGAAGAAGAGTGGCGAACCCCTGTGACGGCTAACGACAGGCGTTCTGTGGGTTTGATAGTTCATCACGTTGCCAGCGTCTACCCTATTGAGATTGAACTCGCGCGAACAATCGCTCGCGGCATGGCAGTGACGGACGTGACCTGGGAGGCGGTCGCTGAAATGAATGCCGGGCATGCGCGCGAGGAGGTGGACGTAACGAAAGCTGACGCGCTCGAACTCCTGCGCCGGAACAGTCGTGAAGCCGCCGCCGCCGTCCGCGCTTTCACCGACGACGAATTGGACCAGTCCGCGCCTTTCTCTCTCAGCTTCGGCGCACCTGTCACCGCGCAGTTCGTCATTGAGGACCACGCGCTAAGGCACAGTTGGCATCACCTCGCGCGCATCCGCCAGGTCGTGGGCAGGAACGTTGCCTGACATGTCAGTGATAGGTCACATGCTCGGTCGCTACAAGATTCTGGAAGAACTCGGCGCAGGCGGGATGGGTGAAGTCTACTTGGCTGAGGACACACATCTGGGGCGCAAAGTTGCGCTCAAGGCGCTGCCGACGCCATACACCGGAGACACGGAGCGGGCGCGACGTTTTCAGCAAGAAGCCCGCGCCGCCTCCAGTCTGAATCACCCGAACATTCTGACCATTCATGAGGTCGGTGAAGCAGGCGGCCGACCCTTCATTGCGACGGAATACGTCGAAGGCGAGACTTTGCGCGAGGCGTTGCTGAAGAGCCCGCGAATGAGTCTCGGCAAAGCGTTGGATGTGGTCGTCCAGATGGCATCCGCTCTCGCAACGGCGCACACGGCGGGCATCATTCATCGTGATATCAAGCCGGAGAATATCATGCTGCGCATGGACGGGCTGGTCAAAGTTCTGGACTTCGGACTGGCGAAGCTCACAGAGCCGGAAGACATGACTTTGGAAGCTTCCACACTGATGCTTACTGGACCAGGTATAGTGCTGGGAACGATAACTTATATGTCGCCTGAGCAAGCGCGCGGCCAGGAGGTTGATGCGCGCACTGATATTTGGAGCACAGGCGTCGTGCTCTATGAGATGCTGACAGGCCGCCAGCCATTTGAGGGGATGACGCCAAGCGACGTGCTTGCCTGCCTACTTACTAAAGAGCCCGTGCCGCTCTCGTCATATGGGCTGGAAATTCCAGCCGAGCTTGAATGGATTACCTCCAAGGCTCTCAACAAAGATAGAGAGGAGCGTTATCAAACTGTCAAAGACCTCTCATCTGATTTGAGGCGGCTTAAACAACGGCTTGAGTTCGAGACGCAAATGGAACGCTCCGCGCCGCAGCAATTCGGTGATCTAGAGAAATTCGGGGCGAGCGGCAACGCTAAAGTAAATGCTGCCGGACTTTCAAACTTGAGCCGCAAGGCACAGCCGACGCCGCGCAAGCGGCGGCATGCAAAGTCTAAAGCCATTGATTCTCTGGCCGTCTTGCCGCTCCTTAATGCCAGCGCCGATCCGGAGATGGAATATCTCTCCGACGGCATCACCGAAAGCATCATCAACGCTCTTGCGCAGTTGCCCAAACTGCGCGTCATGGCGCGCAGCATCGTCTTTCGCTACAAAGGCCGGGAGGTTGATCCGCAACAGGTCGGGCGCGAACTGGACGTGAGGGCGGTGCTGGTCGGGAGGGTGCTAAAGCTCGATGACCAACTGATTGTCGGGGCCGAGTTGGTTGATGCGTTGGACGGCGCGCAAGTGTGGGGTGAGCACTACAACCGTCAGTTCGCAGACATCTTCGCGGTGCAGGAGGTGATTGCCAATGGAATTACGGAGAAGCTGCAACTAAAGCTGAGCGGTGAAGAGAAGCGGCAGTTAACCAAACGTTACACAGATAACATTGAAGCTTATCAACTCTATCTGCAAGGACGCTATTTCTGGAATAAGCGCACCGCCGAGGGGATTAAAAACGGCATCCGTTACTTCCAACAGGCAATCGCGGAAGACCCGAACTACGCGCTCGCCTACACGGGCCTGGCCGACTGCTACATCATGTCCGGGTTTTACGACTATCTCCCACCGGCGG
>JAXDFO010000271.1:0-18221 GCA_034665545.1 Blastocatellia bacterium | reverse complement strand
TGGCGAGGAGGGCCGCGTCCGCCATCTCACCGAAGGCGAGGCGGGCGGCGAAGGCCGGGACGCTGAAGATGGTCGGGCGTGAGAGGACGTGTCCAATCGTCTTTGTAAATTCCTGGTTGGTGACAGGCTGTGGCGCGACGACGTTGACCGGCCCACTCAACGTTTCATCCTTCAGAGCATGCTTGATAACACCAATCGTATCGTCCAGCGTTATCCAACTCATATACTGTTCGCCGCTCCCTATCTTTCCCCCGACGCCCAACTTGAAAGGCGTCAGCATCTTCTCAAGCGCGCCGCCCTCGCCTGCGAGTATGACCCCGAAGCGCAACAACACGACGCGTATTGCGCGCTCTCTGGCCGGTCCTGTTGCGGCCTCCCACTCTTGGCAGACCTCCGGCAGAAAACCTTCGCCCGCCGCGCTCTCCTCCGTCAAAACTTCCGCGCCCCTGTCACCATAAAAGCCAATCGCGGAAGCGCACAGGAAACTCCCCGGCGGCCTCTCAAGCCTTGCCAGAGCCTCGCTCAACACGCGCGTGCCCACCACCCTGCTCTCACGAATCCGCGCCTTCTTCTCATCTGTCCAACGTCCCTCCGCAATATTCTCACCCGCCAGATGAACAACAGCATCCGCGCCCTCCAACGCGCTCACATCATCAACGCCCTTCAAAGGGTTCCACTGAATTTCGCGCGCGCCCTCTCGCGGCGTCCTGCGCACCAGGCTCCAGACCTCATGCCCTTCCTTCGTCAACGCCTCAACGAGCACGGACCCCACCAACCCGGACGATCCAGACACGACAACTCTCATCCCTTAAACTCTCCCTTCCGATTCCTCAGCGCATGCGACCCGCCTGACTAACGCGCCTAAAATTTTCTCTTGCCTTTCCGGCGAGAAGTTGTAGAATCCCACTCGCCCTCAACCCGTCATTGAGCATCATCTAACATAACGCGCATTTTAGTCGGACAGTTTACAAACATAATCTTTTTTCATCCTGCGGCCACAGCCTTAACGTGAGCCGCCCTCACAGCGTTGATACCGTCAGTTGACGCCACACACGAGCGTCAATCCCGTCAGTTGACGCAGCACCTAAGGAGCGATCCAAAGCATGCTGCGCGCCACACTCTTATTACTTCTCTTCTGTCTCGCCTCCACGCTCTGCCCGCCCGCGCTCTATCTTCCGACTTCACAAGCGGGCCAACTTCGTCGCATCACCGAAACTAACGAATCAACCCTCAATCTCAACCCGTCGCTCAGCGGCGACGGCTCCCGCATCGCCTTTGAATCAACGGCGGACCTCGCCGCCACAGGCGAGCGCGCAGGCTTTCATGCCCTCCTAACAAACATCAACGATGCCCCGCCCTCATTCCAAGAGATGAGCGCGACCCGCGCAGTCTCTCCCGCCATCTCGCAGGACGGCTCGATAGCAGTCTTCTCATCAACAGGCAATCCGCTCGGCGCGAACAACGATGGCAACTCCGAAATATTTTTCCGCGACGGCGCGGCCCTGCGCCAACTCACAGACACTCTTCCGACGGATGCCTCTCGACGACTGACCGGCGGAAATTTTCAACCCTCCATCACAGACGATGGCCGCCTCATCGCCTTCTCTTCCAACCGCGACCTCACGCACGCGAACGCCCCCGCCACATTCCAAATCTTTCTCTTCGACACTTCAACACAGAGCTTCACAAAACTCACAGACACACCGGAACGCACCAACGCGACCGACGCCAAAATCAGCGGCGACGGCGCGCGCATAGCCTACCTCACAAGCGACGACGCGAACCTTGAAGCCCCACGCCAGCTACTCCTTTATGACAGGACCAATCAAACGACGCGCGTCATTGCGAGCTCTGCTCACAATCTCTCGCTCACCTACGGGCGAGCCATCAGCGACGACGGCGCGCGCCTCGTCTACTCCGCCGAAACATCACCCGACAACGCCACCCAGGTCTTTCTCTATGACGCTCAACGCAATCAAACTCGACAGCTAACGCATCTTCCCGCGCGCGAATCGGATGTCCCGCTTCACCCGACCATCAGCGGCGACGGCAAGCGCATAGCCTTCGCCACACGCCGCAACGTCCTCGGCGGCAAATCCGACAACAGCGTAGAACTCTACCTCTTTGACATTCCCACGAATGAATTAACGCAACTCACAAACGCGCCCGCCGCCGCCAACGCCACCATCGTCTCATCCTTAAACGACGACGGCTCAACCATCGCCTTCAACTTCCCTCGCATCATTAGCGGTCCCGTTTCCTCCAACGAGTTCGCCAACAACTCCGAGATTTACACTGCGAGCATCGCCCCGCGCCCGCCCTTCGCGGACGGCCTCAGAATCTCCAACGCGGCCTCGCTCGGCAACGAACCGGCCTCGCTCAAATCCGTAGCCCCCGCCAGCATCGCCATCGCCGAAGGCAACGCGCTCGCATTCCTGGCCCAGGAAGCCACCCGCGACCCTCTGGGAAATTTCCCTTACAGCCTCGGCGGCACGACCGTCACAGTCAACGACCAACCCGCGCAACTCTTCTTCGTCTCGCCCCGGCAAATCAACTTTCTAGTCCCGCCTCAAACCTTAATTGGACCAGCCGAGTTCGTCGTCACCAACTCCGAAGGATTCCAGACGCGCGGCGCATGCGACATCACGCAGACCGCGCCCGGCATCTTCACCATCAACGCAGATGGACGCGGGATGGGCATCACTCTCGACGCCGCGACGTTGCAAACTGGTCCATTCGACCCGACCGAAGGCACGCGCCGCATCATCATCTTCGCCACAGGCGCACGCTACGGCGCGCAGCAAATCCATGCCTCGATTAACGGCTATACGGTCGCTGTCGAATCCGTCGAGCCATCGCCGGACCTCCCCGGTCTTGACGAGATACGCCTTCTCCTCCCCGCGAATTTACGAGGCGTGGGCCCAATCCAGATGTCCCTGCGAGTGGACGGGCTAGATAGCAATACCGTCATGCTCACGCTTGCGGGCGACGCGCGACGCGACATCGTCATCAACGAATTACTCGCGGACCCGCCCGATGGAATCGCGGGCGATGCCAATCACGACGGCACGCGCAGCGCATCGCAGGACGAGTTCATTGAGTTGGTCAACACGACCGGGCGCGACATGGACCTGAGCGGCTATCAAATCCTGACACGCCCAGACGCCTTCTCGGCTGAAACTCTTCGCCACGCCTTCGCGCAGGGTACTATCCTGCCTGCTGGCACGGCCCTCTTAATCTTCGGCGGCGCAGACAAAGCGACCTTCAATTCGCGCGACCCCGTCTTTGGCGGCGCACAGGTCTTGACCTCTTCAACTGGCAGCCTGTCTCTCATCAATGCGGGCGGCATCGTCACG
Organism: Blastocatellia bacterium; assembly: GCA_034665545.1. Taxonomy (GTDB): domain Bacteria; phylum Acidobacteriota; class Blastocatellia; order Pyrinomonadales; family Pyrinomonadaceae; genus DASYML01. The sequence goes on along the minus strand of JAXDFO010000271.1, from coordinate 14,865 downwards.
TTGCGAGACTCTGCAGGCGCAATCCTGGACCAGTTATCCTACGGCGGCTCTTCCGGCCTCAAGGGAGACGCCAACCAATCGCTCACGCGCTCGCCGGACATGACCGGACGCTTCTCCCTGCACCAAGAGGCCGCAGGCAACGCTGGCAGATTGTTCAGTCCGGGCACGCGCGTTGACGGCGCGCCCTTCTCTTACTCAACAACCATTGCGCGCATAGAAGTCCAGCCCCTCTCGACCAACATCATCACGGGCACTCAACAACAGTTCATCGCCCGCGCCTTCGATGCTTTCGGAAACGAACTGGACGGAATCATCTTTCGCTGGCAATCCGGCGCGCCGTCGGTGGCGACGATTAATCAAGACGGCATCGCCAACGCCATCTCCGAAGGGACGACGGAAATCCGCGCCCTCGCTCGCGGCATCGAATCCGCTCCCGCGCTCCTCACAGTGCGACCGCGCGAACGTATCCTCACGCGCATCGTCGTCAGCCCTTCATCCGTCACTCTCAACACAGGCGGCACGCAGCAATTCACCGCACGCGCCTTCGACCAGGACGAACAGGAACTCAGGGACGTGCCCTTTAATTGGTCCTCTAATTCTACGGGCGTCGCGGCGATAGATGAGCATGGCTTGGCGACCGCCGTCGCTCCCGGAAACACGCTCGTGACGGCCACCGCGCGCAACATCAACGGCTCTTCCATGCTCAACGTGGTCCCTCCCCCGCTCGTCATTAACGAAGTACTAGCGGACCCGCCCGACGGCCCGGCTGGCGATGCTAACCACGATGGCGCGCGGAGCGGGACCGACGACGAGTTTATAGAGATAGTCAATTCGTCCAACGCCGCGCTAGATATTTCGGATTGGACCATTCGGACGAAGTCATTCAACAACGGCGCGAACGAAATCTCTCGTCACACGTTCGCAAAGGGCACGATGCTGCCCGCCCTCGATGCCATCGTCATCTTCGGCGGCGGCGCGTTCGACGCGCAAGCCCCCGTCTTCGGCGGCGCGCAAATTACGAAGGCAACGGGCAACAACCTCTCTCTCTCAAACAACGGCGTTGAGATAATCATACGCGACGCCAACGGCGGCTTCGTCACACGCTTCACCTACGGCACGCCCGCAGATGATTTCGGCGGAGACTCCGTCAACCAATCCATCACGCGCTTCCCGGACATCAACGGCCCATTCCTGCGCCATACCGCAGCGACAGGACAAATCACAAAGCCCTACTCGCCCGGCACGAAGGTTGACGGCTCCTTCTTCGCGCCACGCGCGGGTCAATTAACGACCGTGACGCTGACGCGCGCCGCCAGCACTATTTTCGTGGACCAGTCAACCGAATTCGTCGCGCAGGCTCTGGACCAATTCAATCGCCCGCTACCCGGCGTCGCGCTCGCTTTCACTTCCAACGATACGAACGTTGCCGCCATCAACATCGTCAACACGGATACGGGCGCGGGCAGGGCCAGCGCGACCATCATAGGGCGCGGAGCGGGCTTGGCCCGGATAGTTGCGACCGGGACACTGGACCAGAAAATCGTCACGAGCGAGCCGTTGAGCCTGACGGTTGAACCCGCGCCGCCGAAGGTCGCGCGCGTAGAGATAACGCCTCTCTCTTCCAGCATCAATCGCGGCGGCACGCAACAGTTGACCGCCGTCGCGCTGGACCAAAATAACGAGGTCGTAGTGGGAGCGGTCTTCAACTGGACCACAAGCGACGCACATGTGGCGAGCGTCAATGCGAGCGGCCTGGCGAGCGGCGTCGGGGTCGGCACGACGACCTTGACGGCGAGCGTTGCGGACGGCGCGGGCGGGATAGCGACGGGCGCGGCCACGCTTCAGGTAGAGATGCCGCTTTTGATTAACGAAGCTCTCGCGGATGTGCCGCCCGACAATGCCGCGACGAGCGGCGTCATAGAGGGCGACGCCAACCGCGACGGCGCGCGAAATTCGGATGATGACGAATTCATAGAACTGCTCAACAACTCGAACGCCGCGCTCGACATCTCCGGCCTGCGCATTTTCGATTCAGGCCAGACGGCTCCACGCTTCACCTTCCCCGCCAACACCACGCTCGCGGCTGGACGCGCGCTTCTCATCTTCGGCGGCGGCTCGCCTCCCGTTAATGACCCTGCCTTTGGCGGCGCGCTGGTCTTGACCGTCGCAGATTCAGCCGCGCCCTCCGGCACGCTCAGTCTCAATGATGGCGGCGATACTATCTCTCTGAGGCTCCCCGTCGGCGATCATGATGTCAACATCGCTTCACTGACTTATGGCGCGGGCGGTCCTGTTCCCGCACCATCCGACCAATCCATGACGCGCGCGCCGGATGCGGAAATCAATTCGACGGGGGGCGATTTCAAAACGCACTCAGCCGCCCTCAATGCGGCGGGCCGCGTCTTCAGCCCCGGCACACGCAGCGACGGCACGCCCTTCGGCTCGCCGCCCATCACTCGCATAGAGATTATTCCGCAGGCGGCGTCCATCAACGTCGGCGAGAGACAAGCATTCAACGCGCGCGCGTTCGGCAATCTGAGCGGGATGGAAACGGAAGTGCGGGGCGTCTCCTTCATCTGGGATTCGGATAACGGGAGCACTGCGAACGTATCGCCCGCGTCCGGCGTTTCTACAACCGCGCTCGGCCTCTCTGCGGGTGGTCCAAAAATTCGCGCACGCGCGGGAGGCCAGGCTGCGATCGCGACGTTGAACGTCAAAGCAATCGTCGCCAGCATCGAGTTGACGCCGGAAAGCGCGAGCGTCATCGCTGGCGATTCGCAAATTTTCACGGCGACCGCGAGGGATGCTGGCGGCGACCTTGTTCCAGACATCGCGTTCGCTTTCAGCTTGCTGGACCAGTCGCCATCGAATGCGGCGGCCATCACAAGCGCGACCGGAAATCAACTGACCGTGCGCGGCGATAATGCCGGAACCGCGACCGTCGTCGCCCGTTACACGCAACCGGGCGGCGCGACCTTTGAAGACACTTCCACGCTCAAGATTGACCCCGCGCCTCCTAGAGTGACGCGCGTCGAAGTCTCCCCCGCATCCGCTTCTCTCAATCGCGGCGCGTCGCAGCAGTTCACAGCCTCAGCCTTCGACGAGCATGAGCAGGTCTTGACGAACGTGAAGTTTGACTGGACCACGAATGATGCGGCGGTCGCAAGCATTGATACGGGCGGGCTGGCGCGCGGGCTTGGCGTCGGCACGGCAACGCTCACGGCCCGAACCTCCGACAACCGTGGCGGCACAATCTCAGGCCAGTCCGTCCTTCATGTTCAAGCGCCTCTCGTCATCAACGAGATACTTGCTGACCCGCCCGGCAGCGCGGCCTCCGACCTTTTCGGTGATGCGAACCGCGACGGCGTGCGTGATTCTGACGATGATGAGTTCGTTGAGTTGGTCAATCGCTCCGAGGCGACGCTTGACATCTCCGGCCTTCGCTTAATGGATGCGACGAGCGTTCGTTACACCTTTCCATCTAACACGATGCTCGCGCCGGAACAATCTGCCGTCATCTTTGGCGGAGGACAGCCGCCCGCGAATGACGCGGCCTTCGGCGGCGCGTTGATTGTCAAGACCAGCAGCCTGAGCCTTAACAACAACGGCGATACAGTAACGCTCGTGCTGCCCGTCAACGGCGCTGATGTCATCATCGCCACTCAAGCCTACGGCGCAGAGGGAGGCATGGACCAATCGCTCACACGCGCGCCTGACGTGTCGGGCGATTTTCTGAAACACACCATCGCGCAAGGCTCGGATGGTCGCGCTTTCTCGCCCGGCACTCGCGGCGACGGAACTCCCTTCGGCTCGCCTCCCGTCACGCGCATCGAAGTCACTCCTTCATCGCAAACTGTTGAGATAGGCGCGCAGCAAAATTTCAACGCCCACGCTTACGCCAACCTCAACGGCGCGGAAGTGGAGATAGACAACGTCTCTTTCATCTGGGATTCGAGCAGCGAGGAGAGGGCGACCGTCTTCCCGAACACGGGAGCGGCCACAACCGCCAATGCTCTCTCGGGTGGCAGCACGACGATTCGCACACGCGCAGGGGGCCAGGCGGCATCAGCGACACTGACAATCAAGCCGCCGCCCGTTCTCATCAAACGCATCACGGTTACGCCGTCAACCGCGTCTCTCTTAGTCGGCGCGAAGCAGCAATTCACGGCGCAGGCTTTCGATCAAAACGAACATCCTGTCGCTGGCGTCACCTTCTACTGGTCAACAAGCGATGCGAGCGTGGCCGACATTAATCAAGATGGACTGGCAACAGCCATCAGCGATGGAACGACGAGCATCAAGGCAGCCGCAGGCGATGTCAGCAGCGACCCTGCGCTCCTGACCGTCACGACGCCGCTCATCCCTGCCATGGGCGAGTTGATTATCAACGAGGCTCTCGTCTCCTTCGCCAACTCCACCACGCAAACGCGCCATGATTTTCTTGAGCTTTACAACGTGACGAATCGGACGCTGGACATCAGCGGCCTCATCGTCTCTTTCCGTCAGAGCGGCTCAAGCAACACTCCCGCCACTGTGACGTTGCCCGGTGCGATGGCGAGCCGCACGACGCTCATTCAACCCAACGGATATTTTTTGATAGTCAACGGGGCGGATACCTTCGGCGTTCTTGCAGACTTCAACGCCAACGGCTTCGATTTGAATAACACGACGGGTGGAATCAAGATTGAGTTGGGCGGCGTCAGGCTGGACGGTCTGGCCTACCAGGGAGGCAGCGCGGCTCCCGCCGCTCCGTTCAACTCTTACGGCGAAGGCTCCATCTTCGCCTTCACGAGCGGCACTACCAACGACCTCATACGCAGCCCGAACGCCACAGACATAGGCAACAACGCGAACGATTTTCGCCGCAACGGGACCACCGCCAACGTGAGTCCCAGGGTATCCAATCCGACGATTCCGTAAAGGGCCAGTTGTATGTTATGCAGAGGGCATTCACCACAGAGACACAGAGGACACTGAGAATGCACAGAGAATTAAATGAGGTGACAGGCAAGATTATTGGGGCAGCCATTGATGTGCATAAGGCACTTGGACCTGGCTTGCTGGAATCGGCTTATAGTCAGTGCTTATGTCGTGAGTTAAATGTGCGCGGTGTATTGTTTGAACGAGAAAAACCTCTGCCTATGGAATATAAAGGGATTCGCTTGGACTGTGGCTATAGACTAGACCTGCTTGTCGCTGGTTCCGTAGTAGTAGAGGTGAAAGCTGTTGAAACGCTTGCGCCTATACATGAAGCACAGCTTTTAACCTATCTCCGACTCGGCGGTTGGCCCGTCGGCTTGCTCATCAACTTCAACGTTGTTGTGTTGAAAAATGGTATCCGGCGCAAGATAATTTAACTCTGTGCCCGCTCTGTGTGCTCTGTGCCTCTGTGGTGAATACCAGTTAGCCCACACAAAGCAATAGGAGGGTTCTTAACCGCAATCTTAATCATCTGACAACGCCCGCGAGCGGGCTTGACGCGCTGGCGTAGAGTCGCTTGGGCATGCGTCCGGCGAGATAGGCGTGGCGTCCGGCCTCTATGCCGAGGCGCATCGCCGTCGCCATCCGCGCGGGGTCGTTTGATTCGGCGATGGCGGTGTTCATCAAGACTGCGTCCGCGCCGAGTTCCATCGCAATCGCGGCGTCGCTCGCTGTGCCAACGCCTGCGTCAACGATGATGGTCGCGGCGGGAAGCTGTTCGCGCATGATGCGCAGGTTCGCGGGATTCTGCACGCCGAGGCCGGAGCCTATCGGAGCCGCGAGAGGCATCACGGCGGGGCAGCCCGCATCGAGCAGTTTCTTCGCCATGATTAAATCATCGGAGAAGTAGGGCAGGACGCTGAACCCCTCTTTGACGAGCACGCGGGCGGCTTCCAGGGTTCCCTCGTTGTCTGGAAAGAGAGTGGTCTGGTCTCCTATGACTTCGAGCTTGATGAGTTCGGTTCCGAGAGCTTCGCGTGCGAGGCGAGCGGTGCGTATGGCCTCGTCTGCCGTGTAACATCCTGCGGTGTTGGGCAGGATGACGAGCGAGGGGTCCAGGTGGTCCAGAAAAGATTCCACGCTGCGGTCGAGCGGCACGCGCCGCACGGCGACCGTCACCATCTCCGCGCCTGACGCTTTATGCGCCGCCTTCATCTCGTCGAAGGTGCGATATTTTCCGGTCCCTATAATCAGTCTGGACTTAAACGCGCGCCCCGCAATCAAGAATTTTTCAGTCTCGCTCTCAATCGAAGAAACAGTTATCGTTGCCATCAATCTTCACCCCAATATCATTTGACGATTCATCATAACTTTAACACTAAATCACTTCTGATAGCTTCCGCCGCCGACGAAGTGAACTATCTCAAGTTGGTCGCCTTCGGAAAGCACGGTGCGGGGCCAGTCCGCGCGGCGCACGACTTCGCGGTTGTATTCGATGGCGAGACGTTCGGGGGCGAGCGAGAGATGTTCCAGGAGGTCGCTGAGAGAAATGCTATCGGGCACGTCGCGTGGCTCGCCGTTGAGGATGATGCGCAAGGCTCTTTTCGGTCTCCCCTCTGGTCCAATAATTTTAAGCGGGTTGAATGATGCGGCGCAGTTCCGCTTCGGAGCCGTGGGCGGCGGCGCGTATCAGGATGGCCGCGCGACCGTTGGAGAAACGCGGGAGTCCGGCGAAGAGTATGGCAACGCCGTCCTGGTCCGTGCGGGCCGAACAGACCAGAGGCTTGAAGGCCGTCCCCAGAACTTTCAAGGTCACATCAGCGTCAGGGACTGCATTCTTGTTTTCAAACGCGCCGCTACTGACGCGTATGCGGAAGGTGACGAAATCGCCCGCGCGCAGTTCCCTCTCTTCGAGCAGGTCAAGGTGAAGCTCATGATAAGGAGCGATGGATGTGCGCCCGAAATCTGCCTGCGCGGGTGGCGCGGAGACTTTCTTGAGCGTCTCCTTTTGGACGGTCGGCGCGGGCGTTTCCTGTTGCGGTTCAGGCGCGGGCGGCGCGGCGGGCTTCGCCGGGACCGCGTCGCGCTGGTTCATGCGCTTGAGGTCTTCTATGCGACCGGCGTTGATGGCGGCGCAGATTAACTTGTGCTGGCGATGGAGTCTTTCCGCGAGCGCGGCTTCGTCGAAGCCCTGCGCGATGAGGTCGTGATAGGGGACGCGCTTGCTGGCGAGAATCGCGCCGCCGACGTAGACGAGAGAGAGTATGAGCGGCGAGTCCAGACCCTTATCTTCTGTCTGCACATGATAGACCGTTCCCTCGTGCTCGACATCTGTGTTGAATCCTGTAATCACTTTGCTTCTGAATCCGTCGCCCCTGGTTGCGCTCGAAAATGCTGAAAAGCTGTCTCTGGTGAGGCCCAATTTGAACAGTAGCACAAGCATTTTGAGGCGGTCAATCTCCTTTGCGGACGCGGGTTTCGCGGCGCGGGAAGGGATGCTTGACAGGTATTGTCGAATGGTCTACGATGACCTTGTACAATGATTCTCAATCTCTGTAGACGGGTCGGCTGACGCGCTTTATTTTTATAAGGCGTCCATTCCGGCAAGACCGAAGCGGGAAACGGCGGGGGCGTCTGTGCCTGATACGAAATTTAACCTGAGTGCTTATCTGCCGATTCTGTTGATGTTCGTCTTCGCGGCGGGCTTCGCGGTGACTAACGTGCTGCTCTCGCAACTGGTCGGCCAGCGCAAGCGCACGCGCACTAAGCTGATGCCCTACGAGTGCGGCAAAGACCCCGTAGGCTCAGCCAGAGAACGTTTCTCGGTCAAGTTCTACTTGATCGCCATGATCTTCATCCTCTTCGATATAGAAGTTATCTTCCTTGTGCCCTGGGCCGTCGTCTTCAAGACGCTCGCCAGCCCTGAGTTCGGCATGGGCACGCTGGTCTATGTCGAGATGATGATCTTCGTCGCGCTACTCCTGGTCGGGTATATCTACGTGGTGAAGAAGGGCGCGTTCGAGTGGGGCGACCGCGCGCGGCGTGAAGCAGAAGCAGAAGCGCGCGCCCTGACGGATATGCGCAAGTCACAGCCCGCCCCGACGCCAGTTGAGAAACGCGCGGCTTGAGCCTGCTGTGAAGTACGAGGTAGTTTTATGGGTCTCGAAAATATTATCGCTGAAGCGTTGCCGGAAGTCCTGACGACGCGCATGGATTCGCTCATCAACTGGGCGCGCAAGTCAAGCCTCTGGCCCGCGACGTTCGGCCTTGCCTGCTGCGCCATCGAGATGATGAACGCGACCTCCGCGCGCAACGACCTCGCGCGCTTTGGCTCGGAAGTGTTTCGCGCCAGCCCGCGACAGGCCGACGTGATGATCGTGTCGGGCCGCGTCTCGCGCAAGATGGCCCCTGTGCTGCGCCGCATCTACGACCAGATGCCGGAGCCGAAGTGGGTCATCTCGATGGGCGCGTGCGCGACATCCGGCGGCGTCTTCGACAACTATGCCATCGTCCAGGGTGTTGACAAGATAGTGCCGGTGGACGTGTACATTCCCGGCTGCCCGCCGCGTCCTGAAATGCTGATTCATGCGGTGATGATGTTGCAGGATAAGGTGATGAAGGAGTCCGTGCGCGACCGCAAGGATGTCAACGTGGAGGAGGCGCGCGAGGCCGTCCCGCCGGGCACGCTGCCCGGTTCCGGCATCTCCGCGACCAATGAGGCCGCCGCCGATAAGCCGACGCAGTCGCGCCCCTACACCATTGCGTCCAGGCATGAGCGACGGCGTTCATCATGAGCTATTGACTACTGAAGATTATGTCTAAAGAGCCAGAGAGCCAGCAGGGTCTTGAGCAGGCCGCGACAACAATCGAGAGCAATACTCCAACGCCGTCCCCCCTGGTGGCGGCGTTGCTGCATGAGAATGAATCGTGGGTCGCGGAGGTGGTCGAAGCCTTCGGTGAGTTGACGGTCGTCGTGCCGCGCGAGCACATACGGGCGGCATGCCAGTTTCTCAAGACGACTGCGGGCTGGGAGTTCAACATGCTCGCGGACATCTGCGGCGTGGACCGGGGGCCGGAGGAAGAGCCTCGTTTCGAGGTCAACTATCATCTCTTCTCCACGACGAAACATCATCGCGTGCGTTTGAAAGTCGTGCTTGATGAAAGGGACGCTCACGTCGAGAGCGTGACGCCCGTGTGGCGCACGGCCAACTGGCACGAGCGCGAGACCTACGACATGTTCGGAGTGATTTTCGATGGACACCCGGACCTGCGGCGCATCCTGCTCCCGGACGACTGGGAAGGCCACGCGCTCCGCAAAGATTTTCCATTGCGCGGTTACGAGCCGTACAGCTTAACCTAGTTTCGAGTTTAAGGTTTCGAGTTTAAAGTCATGACGATTCTTAAACTTGAGACCTTACACATTAGACCTGAAATTCATGAGCACTACCATAAATCTTCCGCCGCAAGTTGAAGTCATAGATCGTCCGCTCGATACGCAGATGACTATCTCTTTCGGGCCGCAGCATCCTTCTACGCATGGCGTGCTGCGCCTTGAGATGGTGCTCGACGGTGAGATGATCGTGAGGGCGACGCCCGATATAGGCTATCTGCACACGGGCATGGAGAAGCTCTTTGAGTATAAGAAGTGGCAGCAGGGTATCGTCATCACTGACCGCATGGATTACCTGAATCCGCTCGGCAATAATTTGTGTTATGTGATGGCGGTCGAGAAACTCCTGGGGATAGAGATACCGGAACGCGCGCAAACGATTCGCGTCCTGATGTGCGAGTTGCAACGCATAGCCTCGCACATGGTCTGGTTGGGAACGCACGCGCTTGACATAGGCGCGATGACCGTCTTCTTCTACTGCTTCCGCGAGCGCGAAAAGATTCTGAACCTCATCGAAGCCGCTTCGGGCGGGCGCATGACGCCATCATATTTTCGCATCGGCGGGTTGATGATGGACCTGCCCGCAGGCTTCGAGCGTCGTCTCAAACAGTTCATCGCGGGCTTCCCCGGCTCAGTCAAAGAGTTTCACACGCTGCTGTCGGGCAACACGATTTTTCAGAAGCGCACGCAGGGCGTCGGCTATATCTCTGCGGAAGACGCGATTGACTGGGGGCTGACCGGGCCTGTCCTGCGCGGCAGCGGCATCGGGATAGATGTCAGGCGGACTAACCCATATTCGGGTTATGAGAATTACGATTTCGAGGTTCCGACGGAGCAGGGTTGCGATGTCTGGGCGCGCTATATGGTCCGCATGCGCGAACTCAATGAGTCTCTGAAGATTGTCGAGCAGGCTCTGGCGAAGTTGCGTCCCGGTCCAATTAAAGCCGACGCGCCGAAAGTGGTTCTCCCCGACCGCGAGGCCATGAAGACGCACATGGACGCGCTGATACATCACTTTCTGATTGTGGCCGAAGGCTTCGATGTGCCGAAGGGGGAGGTCTATCATCCGATTGAAGGCTCGAAGGGCGAACTCGGCTGTTACATCAAATCCGACGGTGGGCCAAAGCCCGCGCGCGTTCATTTTCGTGGGCCAAGTTTTATCAATCTCTCGGCCCTCCCCCAAATGGCGGAGGGCGAGATGGTCGCAGACGTGGTCGCCATCATCGGCTCTCTAGACATCGTGCTCGGTGAAATTGATAGATAGCAATAGCTTCCGTACTGAAAATCATGGCCCAGCAATTTACGCCAAACAATCCGTTGCCGCAGGAGGCGAAAGTCCCGCAGGAGATAGCCGTCTTCTCGCCTGAAGTCGAGGCGGAGATGGAGCGTCATCTAGCCAAGTACCCGGAGGGCCGCAAGAGGTCCGCGATTCTGCCCTTGATGTTCATAGTGCAGCGCGAGCGCGGCGGCTACCTGGACCCGCCGGGCGTGGCTTATCTGGCTGACCGTCTAGGCGTGCGCATTACGGACATCTGGGAGGTGGCGACCTTCTATTCGATGATTAACACGGAGCCTGTCGGCAAGTATCACATACAGATTTGCAAGACGCTCTCGTGCAAGATTATGGGCGCGGATAAAATTTCGCAGCACTGCCAGCAGAAACTAGACATCAAGCCGGGCGAGACGACTCCCGACGGTCGTTTCTCGCTCTCGCTCGTCGAATGTCTGGGCTCTTGCGGGACCGCGCCCATGTTTCAGATTAATTTTGATTACCACGAGAACTTGACCACCGAAAAAGTGGACCAGATTCTCGCATCGCTGCCATAAGAATTTATGCGTATTGAAGCTATCGGATGTGAGCCGTTATTGCTGGCGCGTTTCAAGTTGGAAAACTCGCAGAGCCTGGATGTGTACAGGGCCAACGGCGGGTACGACGCGCTCAAAAGGGCCGTCGAGACAATGACGCCCGATGATGTCATCGCGGAGGTCAAGAAATCGTCTTTGCGCGGGCGCGGCGGCGCGGGCTTTCCGACCGGCATGAAGTGGAGTTTTGTCCCGAAGGATTCGCCGAAGCCCAAGTACGTTGTCTGTAACGCCGACGAATCGGAGCCGGGCACATTCAAGGACCGCTATCTGATGGAGCGCGACCCGCACCTGCTCATTGAAGGCATGATGCTGGCGGCTTACGCGCTCGGCTCGCAGACCGTCTTCTGTTACACGCGCGGCGAGTACAAATACTTGATTGACATCATGGACCGCGCGATTGATGAAGCGCGCGCGGCAGGACTTATCGGCAAGAATATTTTCGGGACCAATTTCAACTGCGAGGTCTACACGCACACGGGCGCGGGCGCGTACATCTGTGGCGAAGAGACCGCGCTGCTGAACTCGCTCGAAGGCTTGCGCGGGCATCCGCGCATGAAGCCGCCCTTCCCTGCGGTCGCGGGCCTCTATGCCTGCCCGACCGTCGTTAATAACGTCGAGACCTTCTGCGCAGTGCCCTGGATTATCACCAACGGCGGTGAGGCTTATCAGAAACTCGGCACTGAGAAGAGCGGCGGAACAAAGCTCTGGTCCGTCTCAGGGCACGTCGTTCATCCGGGTGTTTATGAACTGCCGATGGGCTACGACATGGAGAAGTTTATCTTTGAAGACCTCGGCGGCATTCCGAACGATAAGAAGTTAAAGGCGGTCATCCCTGGCGGGTCCAGCGTTTACATCATGCCCGCAGAGGACATCATCGGCAAGAACGTCAAGATGGATTACGAGGGCCTGGTGGCGGCGGGTTCGATGGTCGGCTCCGGCGGCTTTATCGTGATGGACGAGACCGTTGATATTTTCGAGTCAACGAAGAACCTGATTGAATTTTACAAGCACGAATCCTGCGGCTGGTGTACGCCCTGCCGCGAGGGCACGGACTGGCTCGCTAAGGTTTTCAAACGCATCGCGCGCGGCGAGGGCCGCCCCGAAGACGCGCAACTTATTCTGGACCTGTGCGACAACATCGAAGGCAAATCGTTTTGCCCCTTAGGCGATGCCGCCGCCTGGCCCATCCAGTCCGCGATTAAAAAATTCCCGGAAGATTTCCGGCGTCACCTGTCTCCGCTCGCACAGGGCGCGGCGACGGTTTCGTAATCGCAAATCTAAAAGTTCTTATTATGTCAACAGATTTAGTCAAAGTTACGATTAACGGAAAAGAGTTTCAGGTCCAGAAGGGCGCGCGCCTGATTGACGTGTGCCGCGAGAAGGAGTTCAACATCCCTTCCTTCTGCTACTACGCGGACCTGGCCTTGCAGGCTTCCTGTCGCATGTGTCTCGTGCGTATAGAGAAGATGCCGAAGTTGCAGACCTCCTGCACCATCACCTGCACGGATGGCATGGTCGTCACGACCGAGAGCGAAGAGATTGAGAAGGCGCAGCGCGCGATGGTCGAATTTCTGCTGGCGAACCATCCGCTCGATTGCCCCGTCTGTGATAGGGGCGGCGAGTGCGAGTTGCAGGAGATGGCCTTCGACTGGGGCGGTCTCGAAGAACGCTTCACGGAGCCGAAGAATTACCAGCCCGAAAAGTATCTCTCGCCGATGGTCGCCAACGATTCGCAGCGTTGCATTCTCTGCAAACGCTGCACGCGCGTCTGCGATGAATGGATGGGCGAAGATGCGATTGAAGCCGGAGGGCGCGGGGCCAACACCGTCATAGGGACTTACGGCGGCTGGCTCAACTGCTCGCAGTGCGGCAACTGTATAGAGGTCTGCCCGACCGGTACTCTACTCGATGCGACCTATCGCCATCAGGCGCGCCCCTGGGAGTTGGCCCAGACCGTCTCGACCTGCACTTACTGCTCTGACGGATGCCAGGAGTCCGTCGGCTCGCGGGCGGGCGAAGTGATGCGCGTCGTCGCGCGTGACCGTTACGTCGCGGGCCACAACGGAGAGTTTCTTTGTATCAAAGGCCGCTTCGCCCATACCTTCGTCAACCACGAAGCACGCTTGCGCACGCCCATGATTCGCTACAAGAAGGGCGGCAAGCTGATACCCGCTACCTGGGATGAAGCCATCCGTCACACGGCTGCAAAATTGGACGGGGTTGCCGAAACGCACGGCCCCGAAGCCATAGGCATCGTCGGCAGCCCGCGCATTACCAACGAAGCCCTCTACCTCCTGCACAAGTTTGCGACCGAAGTCGTCGGCACGGAGAACTACACGGCGACCGACGCCTTCAGCCTCCGCCCCTTCTTCGATAACTTAGGCGGGCCGCTCGCCACGCATCATGATATTCGTCATGCTAAGACCATCCTGCTCATCGGCGGCGAGCCTGAAGAGTTGCAGCCCTTCACGGGCAAACAGATACGACAGGCCGTGCGCAATGGCGGGGCCAAGCTGCTCATCATCAACAGCGTGCCGATACGCTTGAAGCAGCAGGCGTCGAAGTTCTTGCATGTCAGGCCGGGCGCGTTGGATGCCGCCGTGCTGGCAATCTCGAATCAAGCTCACAATAAGCTCGCCGCGCAGAAGATGGGCGTTGAAGAGATAGAGTTGATAGAGTTGCGCCGCGCGTTGACGGGCACGGAGGGCGACCTCGTTATCATGTTCGGCGGAGATGTGAGCCAGGAAGCGCAGGCCGTCATCGCGCAGATGCCGCACACGTTCGGCACTGAAGGAAGGCGCGTGCTGCTGCATCCCCTGCCGCTTTTCAACAACAGCGTGGGCGCGCACGACACGGGCTTGATGAGAGGCAAGCTAAACGCGACTTCTATGCTGGACGCGGCGGGCGAGAGCGTGCGGGCCATGTACGTCGCGGGCAGTTTCCTGCCGGACCAGTTGCGCGGGCGCGAGGAGGCTTTGAGCAAACTCGATTTTCTAGTGGTCCAGGAATTATTCGAGACGGAGACGACCCGCTTCGCCGACGTAGTCTTCCCTGCTGCATCCTTCGCGGAGACAGATGGAACCTACACCAACAACGATGGCCTCGTGCAGCGCGTGCGCCAGAGCATTCCGCCCGTTCACCAGTCGAAGCAGGACTGGATGATTACCGCGCAACTGGCGAAGGAACTCGGCGTTGACTTCAATTTTCAGATGTCTGCGAGCGCGGTCTTCAGCGAGATGGCGGAGAAGATTCCGGCCTATGCGGGCATGCGTTACCCGCTCATGAAAGACGAATCGCAGCCGCTAGGGGCCAAGTACGCGCTCGCGGATAAGCGCGGGCTGGAAACCGAGTTGGAGAGCATCAGGCAGCGAGTCGAAGCCTTGAGCGAGACGGCGGAGAAGATTACGGAGACGCCCGAAGTCGGCCATGAGCTATTCAAGATAGGGACGCTGACGGACAAGGTTCCGCAGTTTCACCTGCTCGCGGCGGGCAACCCTGAACCAGAGACGGTGCGAATCTCGCCGCTCTATCAAATCACGATTGACTCGAACCTGCGCCGTGGCGAGGCTGCGGCAAGCGGAGACTGAAAACAGAATCGAATCATGGATTGGAACGACCTGACATTCGTGGGGTTTAAGCTGGCGGGCATCATCGTCGCGTTCACGGTGGTGATGGTGATGGTGGCTTAT
>JAXDFO010000270.1:0-3620 GCA_034665545.1 Blastocatellia bacterium | reverse complement strand
TGCTGCTTTAATCCCACGGACGCTCGCAGCCCTTTATGGCCGCCACGCATACTTCGCGCTGGTCCAAAAAATGAAGCCATCCGTTTGGGCCCGCGTCTCTTTAATGACATCGCCGTTTCTGCCGACGTGCGGGTTATTCCCGCCCGCGCCCGCCAGCGCATACTTGACCTGCTGCGTCCTCATGTTCTCGCCGACGCCGTTCTTGAGCAGGTAGGTCTGCTGGGCCATCCCGTTGCGCCAGCCCTCCTGTTTATAACCGTGTATGATGACGAGCAAAGGGTCTTCCCCTTCTATCTTTACTGGTCCAGGTTTGGGAGGGAGCACCTGCACGCCGTTGCGCACGACGGGCACCTCGACCTGCGACACGTCCTCTAAAATCCAGTTGGCATATTCGCCATTGAGCGTCGGCAGCATTCCTTTGGCTGGCCTCACGACCACCGCGATGTCCTGCGAGCCGTCGTCGTTAAAGTCTCCGACGACGAAGGGAGTGTTGCTGTATCCGGTGTCCACCGTGACGGCGTTCTTGTAGATACGAGCGACGGACGATTGCGCCTCCGCGAGTGTGGGCGGCGGGCCAGCCTGCGACGAGTCCGCGCCACTGGGCGAAGCATTTCCGCCGGGTTGTAGACTCGCGCCCGGCGTCGCGGCCACGCTTTGCTGCTGTTGTTGCTGCACGGATGTGGTCGTTGATGTTTGGGTCGCAATCGAGGATGACGAAGCGGAGTTTTCGTTCGTTCCCGGCGGCGCGTCTTTCGCGCACGCGCTCATCATGAGAAGAGAGCTAACGAGGCACAGAAAAATCTTGATGGTCCCTCGGTTAAAGAGGCTCAGGCGTTTCGACATTTGAAAGTGTTCCATGAAGTTCTCCAGGCGGATTCACAAGAAGAGTCTGAATAACAACAGGGCTTCATTTTCCGGCCTGAGCGGACCAAATTACAAGCGAGCGGCGGCGGCGAGCCGCAGTCCGGCTCTACGCCAGACGAAAGTGGTAGGCGAAACCGCACCCTTTCATCTATAATTGGCCCAACCTGTGAACATCCAATCTCCTGCAAAACTGGACGGATTGATGAGCGCGTGCGCCACAGAGGTTGGCGCGCTGTATGCGCGCTGCTCGGAGGCTGCGCCCAATTACGGCATCTCCGCCGAAGATTTCAGCGGGGCTATGAGGGTCGCCGTTGACAAGTATCTGGTTGGCCCAGGCACTTCGCAGGAAGAGAACGGCGGCGGCCCTTCGGTCGAAGACTTGCGCCAGTTTATCAGCGAGTTACAGGCATCCGACCTCTACCTGGCGTTGGCCTGCGCGCGCGGCAACGAGAACGCCTGGTGGGACTTCGACAGGGAATATCGTCAGTACATAGAGCGCGTCGCGCGCCACCTGGCGAGCGCGGCCAGCGAGGCCGAAGAGGTGACGGACTCCGTCTACGTTGAGCTTTATGGGACGCGCGTGGTGGACGGCGTGCGCCTCTCCAAGTTCGCCACCTACACGGGGCGCGGCAGTCTTCGCGGTTGGCTGCGCACGGTCGTCTGGCACGCGGTCGTGGACATGCATCGCGCGCGTCACGACGAGATTTCGATAGATGACTGGTCGGAGAAGGGCGGCGAGACGCACGACCGTCCGGGCTGGCGTGCGGAGGCGCGCGGCGGCGAGGGCGTGATGCTCGATGGCATCGTGCGTGAGCGGTACAGGAAAGCGACCGTCGCCGCTCTGGACAAGGCGCTTACGGAGTTGGACGACCACGAAAAACTGTTGCTGCTTTACTATCACGTAGAAGGTCTCAAGCTGCGCGAAATCGCCCGGCTCGTCGAAGAGCCTGTCTCGCCTTTGCGCAGGTGGTTTCAGCGTCAATCGAAGCGGCGCACGAATGCGCCCGAAGCGCGCGTCCATGAGTCAACGGTGATGCGCTGGCTGGAAAAAGTTTACAGTAAAGCGCTCCAACGTTTTCGCACAGAGTTGCAGGAGAAGAGCGGCTTGAAAGGCGAAGAGGTCGCGCTCTGCATCGAAATGGCGACCGAAGACCTCGCCCCCGAAGATATTCGCCGACATTTAATGGATATTTCTGCGGAAAATTTAGGCAAAGGCCGAACCGAATGACCGTCCACCTAAAGGGAGGGGGAGGAACATCCAACGTGCCGCGACCAAAAAACAATAGAGAAACAGAGAGCATCCGCCGCATGATTCATGCGCGCTTGCAGCGCCATGAGTTTGAAGATGCGCCGGTCGGCTCAACGCCTGCGGGCGCGCACCTTGATGAAGACGCCCTCGCAACTTTCGTCGAAGGACGCCTCGGCGAAAACGAATCCGCGCCTCTCATCAGGCACCTTGTCGCATGCGGCTTCTGTCGCCGCATCACCGCACAGTTAATCAGGCTCGATGACGAACTCGGCGCGCTCAACGAGACGGTCCAGAGGACCGAAGTTGAAGACGAGCCGGGCCGCCTGCGTCGTTTCCTGGCCGACCTCGCCGCGCGCGTGCTTCCCTCATCCGAGACCGACGCGGTCTTTGCTTATCACGCGCCTGCGGAAGATTTT
Source organism: Blastocatellia bacterium (assembly GCA_034665545.1). GTDB lineage: Bacteria > Acidobacteriota > Blastocatellia > Pyrinomonadales > Pyrinomonadaceae > DASYML01. Next base: position 1,091 of record JAXDFO010000270.1, on the reverse strand, counting down.
CAGAGACCCACGGACGCAGAGACTAGTAGAGAAAGCGATGCCGTGGAAACGAGCGACACAGAGACGCCAGAAGAACGCGACCCCGGCCACAAGTCCCAATAGCATAACTGTCAGTTCGCTTTAGAAGAGAGTTTCACACGCTCTCTTCTAACATCCGCTCATTCTCTTCTTCAATATTTTCGCCGCCCCCACCATCACCATCGCGCTCACTTTCCCGGACCAGTAAACGACAAAACTCCACCAGACGATTTTCGGCCCAGAAACGATCCTCGCCTTCCGTTTCCGAAGCGACGAAGCCGACGTGCCCGCCATGTTGCGGGGCCAGCATCACCAGATACGAATTCTCTTTGATGGATGGATGACGAAGCGGCTCGAAGGGGATAAAGGGATCATCCTGCGCGTGTATGATGAGCGTGGGAATGCGTATGCGCCCCAGGAGCGGAAGCGCGCTGGCGCGTGCGTAGTAATCATCGGCGTTGATAAAGCCGCCATGTGCCGCCGTGTATCGCTCGTCAAAGTCTCTGATGGTCCGCACCAGATGCAGGTCTGTCGCGTCGTAAAGCTCCGGATAGAGTTTCTGTTTAGAGCGTATGCGGCGGCGCAGGTTGCTCATGAAGTTGCGCATGTAGAAACGATTGGAAGGACGTTCGATGGCCTCCGCGCTCGCGCTCAAATCAACAGAGGGCGAGACGGCGCAGATACCTTTAATCTCAAGCGGCGGCGTCTCGCCGTATTCGCCCGCGAGCTTGAGAGCGATGTTGCCGCTCATGGAAAACCCTGCGAGAAAAATTTGGTCCAGCTTATCTCTCATGATCAATTCATGAACGACCGCGCGCAGGTCTCCGCTCATCCCGCTATGATAGAGCGTCGGTGTGAGATGCTCCGTGCCGCCGCAGTTGCGCTGGTTGAGGCGCAGGACGTTGAAGCCTGCCGCGAAGGCTTTGGCCGCCGTGCCGAGCATATAGACGGACGTGCTTGAGCCTTCAAGCCCGTGGGCCAGAAGCAGAGTCGGATGCGCGTGCCGTTCCTCTTGCCAGCGACAGTGGGCCAATAAACGGACGCCCGGCTCTATCTCGAAAAATCTCTCTTCA
>JAXDFO010000269.1:0-8350 GCA_034665545.1 Blastocatellia bacterium | reverse complement strand
ATAGAATCCAGTAAAGAAGTCCGAGCACCGCAATAAATGGAATTGACTCGGGAAGAAATTTCCGCCAGAAGGGACCGAAAGTGCTGACGGGAATGTCCCGTAGCCAGGGCGGGAGTTGGCTCAGAATCACGCCTAGCAATCCCAACTCCCAGAGGAGACATGTCGCAATGAATAGAACGATGCCCAGCAGATAATAGCCGTGGGTCGCATAGACTTCGATTCTCTTAGCCCGCGTAAAAGGGCTGACCAGCCCGGTTAGAAAGGCGTCGAGTAAATGAAGCGGATATGATCTATTCCATTGTTGTGGCATAGCTTCAGAATCGGTGAAGTACAGCTACAACAAGACAAGTTCACAGGCGGATAAAATAAGCCCGTGAGGAAACAACTCTACGAAAGCGGGTTCAACATAACGTAATTTTATTGAGATAGCAATATTTTCTTTGGTCCGGCGGTTCGCCATGTTGACGAGTGGACCAGAAATTTTCTCCGCCGGGGCTTTGAGAATGATCTCTGGTCCAGGTTAGGCGGGATACATGGCTTGAGATGCGACTAAGACCTCCGCCTCAATCACACTTACATCAAGGTACGGACGCCGCGCTTGAACGCGAAGGTAGCGAGGTCGCATCGAACGGACAGGTCAGCCCGGCGGACCCGTCAACAGTTCCACCTTCTTTGATAGCCGCCAGCGTCATCAGGCGTTACCGCAGGTATTTGTTGAAAAATTCGAGGGTGCGCGTCCACGCCAGTTTGGCCGCCGTCTCGTCATAACGCGGCGTCGTGTCGTTGTGGAAGCCGTGTTGTTTGCCCTCGTACATGTAAAGCTGATACACCTTCTTGTTGGCCTTGAGCGCGGCTTCATAGTTGGCTATCCCTGCGTTGATGCCCTGATCATTGCCCGCGTAATGCAGCAGGAGCGGCGCGGAAATCTTGGGGACATCATCTGCTCCCGGTTGGCGGCCATAGAACGCGACTCCGGCATTTAGATCAACGCCCAGCCGCACGGCCAATTGATTCACCATCCCGCCGCCAAAACAAAAACCGACCGCGCCGAGTTTGCGGGTGGAATCTGGACGCGCTTTGAGCCATCTGGCCGCCGCGACGAAATCTTCCGTCATCTTCTTTCCATCCACCTCGCGGAAGGCGGCCGCGCCCTTCTCGTCGTTGCCCGGATAGCCGCCGACCGAAGTCAACCCGTCGGGCGCGAAGGCGATAAACTTGGCGAGCGCGAGGCGACGCGCTACGTCTTCGATGTAGGGATTGAGCCCACGGTTTTCGTGAATGACGAGCACGACCGCCTGCTTTTTCCCTTGTGCCGGACGGGCCAGATAACCTTTTATCGAGCCGTTCCCGGCAGGGGATTGCACGACTTCGTAACCAACTTTGATACGTTTGTCGTCCGGCGGCACCTGCTGCGCCCAGGCGTAGTTGGGTTGCAGGCTCTCGAAGATTGCCCCGACGGTCAGGCCGCCGACAGCAAACTTGACGGCGCGGTCGAGGAAAGTGCGGCGGTTGATGTCGCCGTGCTGGTATTCGTGGAAAAGGTCTAACAACTCCTGTGGATAATCGGATGCTACTTTACGTTCCATTCTTTCTCCTTGCATGAGATTAAGCGGAGTAAGAGTTGAACCTCCTACCTCGCTGGTGAATCCGGAATCTGTTCATTGCTCAGGTCGGCGCAAGTACTGGCGCAGGTGTTTCCATTGCGAAAAGAACAGTGCCAGACAAAGGCATAATATCAACACTCCTGTCCAAAGCCACGGCCTGCGTGTGGCCGCAGGGATGACGTGAGGGGTCACATGAAAGCTTAGCCGCATCTCATGTTGGAGCGGATCACGCTCCTGCCCGCTGATCTTGATTTCGCTTGTTGTTGGAACCAGCGCGTTGACCAGATAGACGCCGAGTTCGGGCAGATGGTCATTGCGGAAAGAGAGTTGATGTTCGCCCGCCGCGCCCAAAGCCGCTTCCGCCGCGAGGTCGAGGCGAATCGCGCCGACGCCTTCCTTCATCTAGGGCCGCGACGCGAACTCGACTTTCGTCAGAGAGAGCGGCGCACGCCGGGTGCGAGCGTAATATGCTCAAGCTTATTTCGATACTGACCTTATTCTTCTGTTTGTCGGCACTGACGCTAACCTTCAGTTTGCCAGCGCCGCGCTCCTCCGGTGAAAATCATCCAGGGCGCCGTTCCGGGTAGTTGAGTAATGGGTTTGAAAGAGATAGCTAAGGTATGATCATGATAGAAGAATGAGGAAGATTCCATCTGATTTGAACGACGCATGCTGAGGGATGTGCAAAAATAATAGTCAGTGTAAGAATTAGAAAATACGGCGTGCTCACAAAACTTCCCGCCAGGGCGCAGAATTTTGATGCCTCACGGGCGGCTAAAAAGAAGAGATGATCCATAGATGAACTTTACCAGCACCGCAGCCTTTATCTGGTCAGTCGCCGACTTGCTGCGCGGCGATTACAAACAGTCCGATTACGGCAAGGTCATATTACCATTTACACTTCTACGCCGGTTGGATTGTGTGCTCGACGCCACCAAGGCTGATGTCTTAGTGGAGTTCGAGTCCAAGAAGCCGCTTGGCGTTCCTCTTCATCCTTTTTTGATTCGCAAATCAAGGCAGAGCTTCTACAACACATCGCCTTTCGATTTCCAGAAACTGCTCGGCGACCCGAACAACATCAAGGCCAACCTCGCCGGTTACATCAACGGATTCAGCGAGAACGCCAGAGACATTTTTGAGCGATACAACTTCAACCCTGAAATCGAGCGGCTGGACAATGCGAACCTGCTCTATCAAATAGTCCAGAAGTTTGCGGCGATTGACTTGCATCCCGACAAGGTAAGCAACGCTCACATGGGCCTTATCTTTGAGGAATTGATTCGTCGCTTCGCAGAGCTTTCAAACGAGACGGCGGGCGAACATTACACGCCGCGTGAAGTCATCCGGCTGATGGTCAACCTACTGTTTATAGCCGATGATGACGTGCTCTCGAAATCCGGCATCGTGCGAAACATCTATGACCCGACCGCAGGCACGGGCGGTATGCTGAGTATCGCAGAAGAGCACCTGCGTAAATTCAATCCGGCGGCGAAGCTCGTCGCGTTCGGCCAGGAACTTAACCCTGAGTCATACGCCATCTGCAAAGCCGACATGCTCATCAAGGGGCAGGATGTCGCCAACATTATCTTCGGCAATACCCTGTCAGACGATGGGCACGCGGGCAAGACCTTCGACTATATGCTATCTAATCCACCCTTCGGTGTGGAGTGGAAGAAGGTCTTTGATGCTGTGGATAAAGAGCATAAGCAGAAGGGGCACGCCGGACGCTTCGGGGCCGGGTTGCCGCGCGTGTCGGATGGAAGTCTATTGTTTTTGCTTCACCTGCTCTCGAAGATGCGTCCTGTAGAGCAGGGTGGCAGCCGCGTCGGGATTGTCTTCAACGGTTCACCGCTCTTTACGGGCGGCGCGGGTTCCGGCGAGTCGAACATCCGTAAGTGGGTCATTGAGAATGACTGGTTGGAGGCCGTCATCGCGCTTCCGACGGATATGTTCTACAACACTGGCATCTCGACATATGTCTGGATTCTGACGAACCACAAGAAGCCGGAGCGCAGGGGGAAGATTCAGCTTATCAACGCGGCGGAATTTTACAGGAAGATGCGGAAGTCTCTGGGGAGTAAACGCAAGGAACTTTCCGATGATGACATCGCCAGGATAACGAGGCTCTACGGCGACTTTGAGGAGGGCGAGCACAGCAGGATTTTCGACAATGCTGACTTCGGTTATTCGACTATCACAGTCGAGCGACCGTTGTGCCTTCGCACGGAATTGACTGACGAAAGACGCATGCGTTTGGACGAAGCCTGCGCCAGAGAAGGCGACACGGACTTACCCTCTGTGGCTTTGAAACTTGCGTTTTATCATGGGAATGACGCGAAATATGATTTCAATAGTTTATGGGCGGGAGTCGAGGCGCAGGCGCAAAAGTTAGGGATTAAGCTGACGGCGCGACGCGCGCGGCTGTTCCGCGAATATCTGTGCGAGCGTGATGAAGATGCGGAACCGGTTATCAGCAAACATGAGAAGCTTAAATCCGGCGAGACGTTAACTGAACGTGACCGTCTGAGCGGTCGTTTCCCGTTGCCGGGAAATTCTAAAGGTCACGCTCTTTTATACGAACCGGACCCGACCCTGCGCGATACGGAGAACGTGCCGCTCAAGGATGATATAGAGGCATACTTCAAGCGGGAAGTGCTGCCGCATGTCTCCGACGCATGGATTGACTACGACAAGACCAAAGTCGGCTACGAAATCCCGTTCAACCGGCACTTCTACAAGTACACGCCGCCACGTTCGCTCGAAGAGATTGACGCGGATTTGCAGGAGGTCAACGCGGAGATCATCCGAATGTTGCAAGAGGTGACGGCATGAAATTTCCGCCTTACCCGCGCTATAAAGATTCGGGCATTGAATGTTATGGGCAAGTTCCTTCCAACTGGCTTGTTGAGCGGATTGATAGGCTCTTTTCGCAGAGACGAGAAGAACCTTTGCCCGAAGATAGACTTGTTTCGGCGTTTATAACGGGAGAAGTAACATTAAGAGATAACAAAACGGACAACATCATAAAAAGTTCAGGCTACGAGATTGGCTATAAGCGTATCCGCAAGGGTGATTTGGTCATAAGTGGAATGAATGCTCACCTGGGCGGGCTTGGAATTTCAGACAGCGACGGTAAAGGCTCTCCGGTCAATTTGGTGCTTAAACCCGTTGCTGATCTTGAGCGAAATTTTTTTTCGTATTTGTTAAGACACCTGGCAAAAAGTCAATACATCAAGTCATTGGTGAATACAATTCGATTCAATTCATCGGATTTTAAGTCACAAGATTTGAAGTCAATCTTTGTTTTAGTTCCGCCGATTGGAGAACAACAAGCCATCGCAGAATTTTTGGACGCGGAGACGTTGAAGATAGATGAATTGATTGGCAAACAGGAACGGCTCATCGCGCTCTTGCAAGAGAAGCGACAAGCCTTGATTTCCCATGCTATCACCAAAGGGTTGAACCCTAACGCGCCGATGAAAGATAGCGGCATTGAGTGGCTTGGCGAAATACCCGAGCATTGGGCGGCATTGCCATTAAAACGGAAGTTAAAGGTAACTGATTGCAAACATCATACGGTTTCCTTTGTTGAAGAAGGATTCCCGGTTGCAAGCATCAAAGAGGTGAGAAACGGCTATTTGGATTTATCAAATGCTAAAAGGACAACAGAGAAAGAATATTTGTTTCTTATTGAGGGACGCACTCCGCAAAAGGGAGATATAATTTATAGCAGAAACGCTACTGTGGGGGCTGCTGCCTATGTTAATACAGAGGAAAAATTTTGTATGGGGCAAGACGTTTGCCTCATAACTTCTGACAAGTTAGACAACAGATTCTTTTGGTATCAATTTCAATCAAACTTGATAGTTAACCAGCTTAATAGTTTGCTTCTAGGCGCAACGTTCAATCGCATTAATGTAGCAGACATTAAAGAATTTGTTGTTTGCTCACCAAGTTTGAATGAGCAAAAAGAACTTGTCGAATATCTCGACTACCAGACAGCGAAGATTGATGCTTTGAAGGGTAAGGCAAGACAGGCAATCGAACTCTTACAGGAACACCGCACGGCCCTGATTTCATCTGCCGTCACGGGCAAGATTGATGTGAGGCGAAACTTCATCGGCTCGGAAAATAATAGGTAAAGCTTATGCCAGAGAAGCACCGCGAGATACGATTTGAAGAGGACATTGTTGACCATCTGACCAGTCATGGCTGGCTCGAAGGCGACCCGAAGAAGTATGACCGCGCCTTAGCCCTCTACCCCGAAGACCTTATCGGCTGGTTGAAAGAGACGCAGCCGAAGGAGTGGGAGAAACTGCAATCCAACTCTGACGCCGAGCGAGGATTGCTCACTCGCGTCGCCCGGTTGCTCGACCGCGACGGCTCGCTCGCCCTGCTGCGTCATGGCTTCAAAGACCTCAACGCGCGTTTCCAGCTTTGCCAGTTCAAGCCAACTCACGGTCTCAATCAAGAGACGCTCGAACGCTACCGCCAAGTGCGCTGTCGCGTCGTACGTCAGGTGCATTACAGCCTCAGCAACGAGAACAGCATTGATATAGTTCTCTTCGTCAACGGCATCCCCGTCGCCACCATTGAAGTGAAGACCGACTTTACGCAGACCGTCCACGACGCTATCCGTCAATACAAATACGACCGCAAGCCCAAAGACCCCGCCAGCAAAAGGGAAGAACCGCTCCTGGCCTTCAAGCGGCGCGCCCTGGTTCACTTCGCCGTCAGCAGTGACGAAGTTTACATGACCACAGAACTCAAGGGCGCAGCGACGGAGTTTCTACCCTTCAACCTCGGCAACAACGAAGGCGCGGGCAATCCCGTCAACCCAAATGGCTACCGCACGAGCTATCTGTGGGAGCGTCTCCTTGAGCGCAATAGCTGGCTGAACATCCTGGGGCGTTTCGTTCACCTCGAAAAGAAAGAGAAGAAAGAACGCGATGGCGGCAGCAAGATTGTCGAAAGCCTCATCTTCCCACGGTTCCATCAATGGGAAGCGGTCAATCAACTCATTGAAGGCGCGCGAACGGAGAAAGCCGGAAACAAATATCTGATACAGCACTCGGCAGGCTCAGGCAAGTCGAACTCTATCGCGTGGCTCTCGCATCAACTGGCCAGCCTGCACGACGAGCACGATCAGAAAGTCTTCGATAGCGTCATTGTCATCACAGACCGCACCGTGCTTGACGACCAGTTACAAGAAACCATTTACCAGTTCGAGCATAAGCAAGGCGTCGTCTGCCGCATTAAGCGAGAGGGCGTCAAGTCCGACCAGCTAGTTAAGGCACTTGCCGACCGTATGCCCATCATTATCGTCACCATCCAGACCTTTCCCTTTGTGCTCGACGCCATTCGTGAAGCGGCATCGCTCAAGGAGCGCAGTTTCGCTGTGATAGCCGACGAAGCCCACTCTTCGCAGACGGGTGCAGCAGCAAGCAAACTAAAGCAGGTCTTGACCGCCGAACAGATCGAAGAGGGCGAGGAAATTAGCGCGGAAGACTTGATGCTCGCCGCGATGGAAGCACGCACACAGCCCGCCAACATCAGCTACTTCGCTTTCACCGCGACACCGAAAGCCAAGACATTGGAGATGTTCGGGCGAGTTGGCGCGTCCGGTCTGCCCGAACCCTTCCACGTTTATTCTATGCAGCAAGCCATCGAGGAAGAATTCATTCTGGATGTGCTGAAGAACTACACGCCCTACAAACTCGCTTACAAGCTGGCGCACGACGGTCAGGAGTATGACGACGAACAGGTTGACAGGGCTGAGGGGATGAAGCAACTCGCGCGTTGGGTGCGGCTTCATCCTCACAACATCAGCCAGAAGGTCGCCATCATTGTCGAGCATTTCCGCAGCCGAGTCGCGCCGCTCCTGGGTGGTCATGCGAAAGCAATGGTTGTCACCGCGTCCCGCAAGGAAGCCGTGCGCTACAAACTTGCAATGGATAAATACATCAAGGGCGAGGGCTACAAGAACATCCAGACGCTTGTCGCATTCTCCGGCGACGTATCTGACCCGGAAAGCGGCCCACACACCTTCTCGGAATCTAACATGAATCCCGGCCTGCGTGGTCGTGACCTGCGCGAGGCGTTCGACACGGATGACTATCAGATTCTCATCGTAGCGAACAAGTACCAGACTGGATTCGACCAGCCGCTGCTTGTGGCGATGTACATTGATAAGAAACTGGCGGGCGTCGCGGCTGTGCAAACCCTGTCGAGACTCAACCGCATGTCTCCGGGTAAGAGAGAGACCTTCGTGCTCGACTTCGTGAACACATCAGAAGACATCCTGAAGGCGTTTAAGCCCTATTACAAGAGCGCGCAACTGTCGGGCGTCTCCGACCCGAACATCATCCATGATCTGCAAACGAAACTTGATGCCGCACGCATCTACACGCCCTCGGAGGTGGAAGCCTTTGCCCTCGCATACTTCGACCCCCAAAGCGGGCAGAAGCAGATGCAGGCTTACGTCGCCCCTGCGGTCGAGCGTTACCGCGAGCGGAGACGGGAAGCCTCAGATGCAGCGAAGAAAGGTGACAGGAAGCAACTAGACGCCCTCGACATCTTTCGCAAAGACATGACCAGTTTCAACAGGGCGTATGATTTCCTCTCGCAAATTGTCAATTACGGCGATACTGAACTTGAGAAGCGAAGCGTCTTCTACCGTCACTTACTACCATGGCTCAAGACCGAGAATCAGAACCAGCCGATTGACCTCTCAAGCGTCGAGTTAA
>JAXDFO010000268.1:0-3822 GCA_034665545.1 Blastocatellia bacterium | reverse complement strand
TGGCTCCTTTCCTCATCGTTCGCGGGGTGAGGCGCACGCGCGCGCGCTTCAAGTAAAGCGCGTGCGTTGCGTTGAAGCCCGGTTAGCTTGGCTCGCTTTATCGCGCTGCGGCGGAAGCGCGTCGCGTAGGTGTCCGGCGTCAGTTCAAGTATGGAAGAGAGGTCGGGCCGGTGGTTGCCCGCGCGCGGCTCGAAGCGTTCTTCGTCCGTCGCTTTCTCGAAACGATTCCAGGGACAGACATCCTGGCAGGCGTCGCAGCCGTAGAGCCAGCCGTCCAGATGCTCCTTCATGCTCGAAGGAATTTCCGGCGCGCGCAGTTCAATCGTGGCGTATGAGATGCACTTGTTTGAATCAACGACGTAAGGCTCCGTAATCGCGCCGGTCGGGCACACGTCCAGGCAGAGCGTGCAACTGCCGCAGTGGTCCTCTTCGCGCACCGCGTCCTCTTCGAGTTCGAGGTTGAGCAGCAGTTCGCCTATGAAAACCCAGGAGCCGTACTCGCGCGTGATGAGGTTCGTGTGCTTGCCTATCCAGCCGAGGCCCGCGCGCACGGCCCACGCTTTATCCATCAACGGCGCGGTGTCAACGCAAGCCCGCCCTTCGGCTTCGGGCCAACGCTCTTTAATCCACGCGAGCAAGGCTTTCAACTTCTCGCCCAGGACATCATGATAATCATCGCCCCACGCATAGCGGGAAATCTTGCCCGTCGCCGCATCGTCCCGTTCATGTTCGTGCGGGGTGTAATAGTTGAGCGCGACGACGACGATTGAACGCGCCGCAGGGAAAACGAGTCGCGGGTCCGCGCGCTGTTCCGGGTCGCGCTCCATCCAACGCATCTCTCCATGAAGGCCGCGCGCCAGCCATTCACGCAGACGCTCTCGCTCATCATCCAAAGCGCGCGCCCGCACGATTCCCACCTCATGGAAACCCAGCGAGCGCGCCCGCTCCTTAATCTCCCGCGAGACGAGCGCGGCCCGTTCCTCTTTTTCAGTCAGGATATTCATTGCTATCAATCAAGATAGTAAGACCCACTCAACAACATTATCAAGCCCGACTTCCCACTTGCTTTTCATAGTTGTGACCCGCTACTCTCAGGGGAGTGCGTTTGCAGCGCAACTCTCCCAACAGAATAGAGGCTTGGCCCGCGCCCTGTGCGCGAGCGAAGAAGGGTTGCGTGCTTAATCAAAAGATGCCGACCGTCGAACATAGCCGTGATGCGGATTCAACCGGGCGCAAGGCCGGGCGTCTACTCTTCATCGGTCTGCCCGACACATTATTGGACCGTCACATGCGCGCCATGCTCGGAGAGGTCCAGCCGGGCGGCGTCATTCTCTTCGGTCGCAACGTGGAATCAGCCGAACAGGTCGCGCGCCTGACGGCACAGATACGCGATGCCGTGGACCATCCGGTCATCATCGGTGTGGATCAGGAAGGCGGTCTCGTTGATCGCTTCCGCGACATCTGCGAGCCGATGCCGTCCGCGAAGGCCGTGCGCGAGGCGGGCCGTTCGGAATTGGCCCAGAAATTCGGACAGTTGACGGCCAGGGTCTTGCGCCTGCTCGGCTTTAACATGAACTTCGCGCCGGTCCTTGACCTCTCAGGCGACAACGCGAATAACGGTTTGCGCGCGCGCACCTTCGGCACAGACCCGTCTAAGGTCTCGATGCTGGCGGGCGCGTATCTGGACGGCTTGCAGGCGGAGCAGATCGTCGGATGCGGCAAACACTTTCCGGGCCTCGGCGGCTCGCATGTTGATTCGCATCGTCGCTTGCCCGTCGTAGAACATTCCTGGGCCGACATCCTCGGCAACGACCTGGTGCCCTTCATGGACTTGATGTTTCATCGTCCGGGCGAACGCCTGCATGCCTTGATGGTCAGTCACGCGGCCTTCCCCGAAGCTTCGGAATTTGTGCAGGAGTGGTTTCGCCGGACGGGCGAACTTCCCGCCCTCGAAAGCTTTCATAATCTTCCGGCGACTATCAGCAGTAACGTGGTGATGCGGCTGCTGCGGCGCGCGTTGAGATACGACGGGCTGGTGATTACGGACGACATGGAGATGGGCGCGGTGGTCCAGACTCTATCGGTCGCGGAAGCCAGTTTGCGAGCCATCCAGGCTGGCTCCGACATGATACTGATTTGTGAGAAGGAGGCGAACTTCGTCGCTGCCAGGGATGCCATCGCGGAGGCCATCACCCGTGGCGAACTGGCGATGGAAGAGGTTGACCGTTCGCTCGGCAGGATTGATTACGCGCTCGCCATCGCGGGCGAATACGAATCCTTCGACCCTGCGGAATTTGCAACAGTCTCGCACGACATGGCCGAACTCAAACGCGCTCTCAAGGCCGCCGAAAACGATGAAGAGTACGCGCCCGCCTACGGCACGCGGGACGGAACCGAACGCCGCTCGTCAAACTTCTAAAAACAGGAGCCAGGAGTCAGGAGCCTGGAGCCAGAATGAAGAAAACAGCATTCAGCATGAAGAGCACGCTATAGCTTTTCTTCTGGCTCCTGGCTCCTGGCTCCTGACTCCTGCCTTTCCTCAATTTTTCTGTATCGTGACGGTGACGAGGGGCGCGTCTCCGGCGGTGCGGTTGTAGGAGACCCAGCAACCGGCCTTCGTGTACCGCACCATCTTGTACATAGACCCATCGGGTTTGGCTTCTATGTCTTCGCCGAAGATTGACTTGGGCGTGGGCGCGTCGTTGCCGCCGATGAAGTCCGCTGAGATGGTCACGACCTTGTGCGCTTTATCATAGAGCACCTGGGCCGTCTGCTTCTCGTTAAAGACGAAGAAGTCTTCCGCGTCGTCCTTGTCTCTGGGGTCGCCCAGTTTATGGCGCACCTCTTCCGCGCTCATCCCCAGGCTCACGCCCTTGAATTCGAGCGGGGGCGTCGTCTCGTCAGGACCGGCCTTACTATTCACGTTGATATTGGTCGCCCTGTTCTTTTGCGTCTGCGCGCCCGCGCACAGCAGCGAGCCCAGACAGAGGGCCAGGCATGACAGCATGACCGCCGACCCCTTGCAGAGATGGAGCGGGGCGAAAAATGGACCTTTATTTCCGATGTGAAGCATACGAATTTCTCCTTCAGAAGAAAGTGCTGCGATGAGATCACCGCGAGCGGCAGGGATGAATCGAAGGCCGTGCTGGAAGGAAACTGACACCTCTTAAAGCTTCGCGCCGTACCGGCCTTCAAAGCCTCTCTCAGGCGGCGCGACAATATGCCAATCCGAGGCCGCAAGTCAATAGCTACGCATCAAATTTGCGAGCGTCGCACGTCTCCATAAAACTCGCCGCCTCTCCCCCTTCGCGTGGCTAAATTGTCGCTCGCTGCCAGAACGCCACAGGTGAGGGCGCGACCTGCGGCCCTCGCGCGCGCATTGATGCGCCCTTTTGCTTGAGACTTTCGTGCGCGCGTGTGGCCTGAGTTTTGCAAATCAGTGAGGGCACTATAGCGCGCGTCTACTCCTCGAACGCGCTTGACCAAACTGAAATCCTTAAGGAGAAGACGATGAAACGCATACTGACTCATACGGGGCTGGCGCTTGTCATGGCGCTCAGTCTCGCCGCGCCCGCCGCGATGGCGAAGGGCAAGACCAAGCACAGCGCGGAACACAAGGCCGCCATCAAGAAGTGCGATGCAGACTATGCGGCGGCCAAGAAGGACGCCTCCGGCAAGAAGGGCAAGGACAGGAAAGACGCCAACGCCGCCGCCAGCAAGACCCACAAAGACTGCATCGCAGCCGCCCCCAAGTAGAAGAAAAGCAAGTAGGAATTATGAAGGCGGAAGGATGAGAGATGAGCTATTCAAACGTTGAATAGC
>JAXDFO010000267.1:0-3019 GCA_034665545.1 Blastocatellia bacterium | reverse complement strand
GTGCTGGCAGAAAGATGAAGGAAGCAGGAATCATGTAGTCAGGAAGGCGGTCTGTGAGGAAGAGTCGAAGGTCCGCGATTGAGGGCGCGCTCGCGGACTGCGCTGCCACCACGTAGGCCACGAGTCGTTTTCTCCCGGCATCGTCGTCCCACGCGACGATAGTCGCTTGCTTCAAGCCGGAGTGCTCTTTCAATCTAGCCTCGACCTCGCCCACTTCGACACGGAAGCCGCGCACTTTCACCTGCCGGTCGCATCGTCCGGCATACTCCAGCACGCCGTCTGCGGAGTAGCGCGCGAGGTCGCCCGTCTTGTACAGCCGCGCCGCGCTCTCATCCGTGAATGGATATGGATGCGGGATAAATCTCTCCGCCGTCTGGCCTGGCCGGTTAAGATAACCGCGCGCAAGCTGCTCGCCGCCTATGTATAACTCGCCCGTCACGCCTGCGGGCACAGGTTGCAGGGCATCGTCCAGCACATAGACTCGCGCATTTGCGATGGGCCTGCCGATGGGCGGCAGCTTGGGCCATAAATCCGCGTCGCCTTCGAGTCGAAGGATTGTCGCCAGATGTGTTTCCGTCGGGCCGTAATGATTGTCAAGGACGCAACCTTCGAGGCTCTTAAAGAGACGCGCGACGTGCGGCGTTATCTTTAACTGCTCACCGGCTGTGATGACCTGCCGTAGACTCTTCGGCGAGAGCTTCTCGGTCTCTGCCACCTCCGCCAGATGTTGCAACGCGACGAAGGGCAGAAAGAGCCGCTCGACGCGCTGCTCCATAATCACGCGCAGCAATTCGCGCGCGTCCTTGCGCTCATCCTCGCGCAAGAGCACGAGCGCGCCGCCCGCGCACAGGGTCGGAAAGATTTCCTGGAATGAAACATCGAAGCTGAGCGACGCGAATTGCAGCGTGCGCCCCTGTCCCTCGCGGCCAGAGCTTTCGATTTGAAAGTTGATGAGATTGCTGGCCGCGCGATGCGGCATGACGACGGCCTTCGGCCTGCCCGTAGAGCCGGACGTGTAGATGACATAGGCGGGATTGTCCGGCGTCGCGCCGCTCTCAAAATCTTGTCCGCTCTCAAGCTCAATCGTCTCCCAGTCTTCATCAAGAAGGAGGACGCGCGCAGACACCTCCGGCAATTGTTGGACCAGTTTTGATTGTGTCAGGAGCACGCGCGCGCGCGCGTCTTCGAGCATGAAGGCGAGACGCTCCTGCGGGTATTCCGAATCGAGCGGGAGATACGCGCCGCCCGCCTTCAACACCGCGAGCACGCTGACCAACATCTCCACGGAGCGTTCCATCATCAAGCCTACGACCTGCTCCGCTCCGACCCCCAGCGCGCGCAGGTGATGCGCCAGTTTGTTGGCGCGTTCATTCAACTCCGCATAATTCAATCGCTCATCTTCAAAGATGAGAGCGATGCTATCGGGCGTGCGTTCGGACTGGCGCGCGAACAGTTCGTGTACGCACAAATTTTGGGGAAACTGTTTTGCCGTCTCGTTCCACTGGTAGAGCAGTTGTTGCTCTTCGTTACTCGTCAGCAACGGAAGACTTGAGATACGCTCGTCAGGATTTGCGACGATGCCCGCCAGCAGCGTGCGAAAATGTTCGAGCATGCGCCTGACCGTCGCTTCATCGAAGAGGTCCGCGCTGTACTCGCAGACACCCTCTAATCCATCTTCAGACTCTTCGAGCGAGAGCATCAGGTCAAACTTCGCCGTCCCGCTTTCGATGTCCAGCAGGTCCAGCGTCAGCCCCGAAAGTTCCAACTTTTCCTGCGGCGCATTCTGTAAGACGAACATGACTTGAAAGAGGGGCGAATGACTCAAACTCCGCTCCGGCTGCAACTCTTCCACCAACTTCTCAAACGGCACATCCTGATGCGCGTAGGCTCCCAAACACACCTCTCTCACTCGCTTCACCAACTCTCGAAAGCTGAGCTCACGGCTCACCTCCGTTCTCATCACCAGAGTGTTGACGAAAAACCCGATGAGGCTTTCTATTTCGGCGCGCGTGCGGTTCGCCACCGGTGTGCCCACAGAGATGTCACTCTCGCCGCTATAGCGAGAGAGCAGGGTTTGGAAGGCGGCGAGCAAGGTCATGAACAGCGTCACGCTCTCGCGCCTGCTCAAGGCTCTTAAATGGTCCGTTAATTCTTTCGATAGCTTGAGTGGAAGAGAAGCCCCGCGATAGGTTTGCGCTTTCGGACGTGGCCTATCTGTCGGCAGTTCAAGCAGTGGCGGCGCGCCCGCCAACCGCTCTCGCCAGTAAGCAAGCTGGTCAAACAGCACACGACCCTGCAAATACTCTCGCTGCCACATCGCATAATCACCATACTGAACAGGCAGTTCCGGCAACGGCGAAGCCTGTCCCTTCGAGAAAGCCTCATACAATGCGGCGACCTCGCGCACGAGCACGCCCATGCTCCACCCGTCCGAGATGATGTGGTGCATCGTGAAGAGAAGAATGTGCTCTTCCGCGCCTAGTTGCAGAAGGCGCGCGCGTACGAGCGGCCCGCGCGATAAATCGAATGGCACTTTCGTCTCTTCGATAGCCAACCGCCGCGCCTCTTCCTCACGCGCCGTCTCCGGTAAACACGAGAGGTCTTCGACAGGCATCTCGAAAGACACAGGTTCACAAATGCTCTGTTCGGGTTCTTCACCCGCCAGGCGGAAAACTGTGCGCAAAGACTCGTGCCGCCTGACGAGTTCGGTTAAAGCCTGCTCAAGCGCATCAAGGTTGAGCACGCCGCGCAAGCGCACGCCCAGGGGCGTATTGTAGATAGGATTGCCGGGCTCAAGTTGGTCTATAAACCAGAGACGCTGTTGAGCGAATGAGAGCGGCAACACTTCTCCTCTGCTCATCGCTCCGATATGTGGTCCTCCTTCCTGCACCACTCCTTCCTGCGCTCTCTCTATCTCTCTCGCAAACTCTCCGAGCTCCGCCTTCTCAAACAACTTCCGCAATCCCATCTCCACTCCCAACACTCCCCGCACTCTCGTCATCACCTGCGTCGCCAACAA
>JAXDFO010000266.1:0-31861 GCA_034665545.1 Blastocatellia bacterium | reverse complement strand
AGTCCGGCACTCTACAACATCCCCCTCGCCGTGCGCCTCACCGGCCACCTTAACCTCAACGCCCTTGAGCAGACCTTCAACCACATCATCCGTCGTCATGAATCCCTGCGCACTTCCTTCTCCGTTACCAATTCGCAACCCGTCCAACTCATTCATTCACCCTACCCGCTTCATCTGCCTCTCATAGACCTCTCACCTCTGGACCAGGAAGCGAGCGAGCGAGAGGCCCAACGACTGGCCGCAACGGAAGCAAGAGAGCCGTTCGATTTAGCGGTTGGGCCATTAATGAGAGCGGGGCTGGTGAGGCTGAGCGAAGATGAGCATGTGTTGTTAGTGACGATGCATCACATCGTGAGCGATGGATGGAGCATGGGAGTACTTATCAAAGAAGTAGGAGCGTTGTACGAGAGCTACAGCGAAGGGAGAGAGAGTGAGATAGAAGAGTTGGAGGTGCAGTATGGAGACTATGCGGTGTGGCAGCGAGAGTATTTGCAGGGAGAAGTGTTAGAGAAACAACTCGGCTATTGGAGAGAGCAGTTGGGAGGAGCGTTGGAGGTCTTGGAGTTGCCGACTGACCGCCCGCGTCCTGCCGTGCGGACGTCCAGAGGGGCCGTTGAGGGATTCGAGATTGGAGCGGAGTTAAGCGGACAACTCAACGCGCTCAGCAGGGTAGAAGGGGTGACGATGTTCATGCTGTTGCTGGCGGCATGGCAAGTCTTGCTGTGGAGGTACACGGGAGAGGAAGAGATAGTCGTAGGCACGCCGATAGCGGGTCGGAATCGAGCGGAGGTGGAGCACCTCATAGGCTTCTTCGTCAACGCCCTCGCGCTGCGCACGGACCTTACGGGAGACCCGACATTCAAAGAACTGTTGGGGCGCGTGCGAGAGGTCGCGTTGGGCGGGTATGTGCATCAGGACGTGCCTTTCGAGAAGCTGGTTGAAGAGCTCCAGCCGGAACGTTCGTTGAGCTACAACCCGCTCTTTCAAGTCGTCTTCGCTTTAGAGAATACGCCGGGCGGGACTCTCAAGCTTCCGGGTCTGAAAATCAGTGGGTTCGATTTTGAGACTGAGACGGCCAAGTTCGATCTCAGGTTGAGCCTCTCGGAATTGGACCATAAATTGATAGGCTCGATGAGATACAGCACGGACCTCTTCGATGCGGCCACGATTCAGAGAATGCTCAAGCATTTTCATGCTCTCCTTCAGAGCATCGCGGAGAATGCGGAAAGGCGCATCTCTGAATTAGCTTTGCTGTCAGAAGCGGAAGCGGAAGAGTTGCTCGCCGGTCAAGCCTTCGTTGAGAAATCTGAGAGACAAGCTGAATGTCTGCATCGCTTGTTTGAAGCGCAGGTCGCACGCGCGCCGGATGCGATTGCCGTCGTCTTTGAGAAGGAGCGATTGACCTACGGAGAGTTGAACAGGCGCGCTAACCAGCTTGCTCATCGCCTGCGCGCGATGGGCGTCGGCCCTGAAACGCTCGTCGGGCTGTGCGTGGAGCGCAGCCTTGAAATGGTCGTCGGACTCCTCGCCACTCTGAAGGCCGGGGGGGCTTACGTGCCCCTCGATACTCAATACCCGCCCGAACGACTTTCCTTCATGATAAACGACGCGCGCCTCTCACTCTTGCTGACGCAGGAACATCTGCTGGCGAACCTGCCCGCATGCGCGGCGCAGATTCTCTCGCTCGATGCTGACGGCGACATGCTGGCCCGCGAGAGCGTGGATAATCCTGTTAGTGAGACGAAAGCCGACAATCTGGCTTATGTGATTTACACCTCCGGCTCGACGGGCAGACCGAAAGGCGTGTTCGTCACTCATGGCAACGCGGCGCGTCTGTTCAGCGAGACGAAAGATTGGTTCGGCTTCGATGCGCGGGATGTCTGGACGCTGTTTCACTCTTGCGCCTTCGACTTTTCGGTGTGGGAGTTGTGGGGCGCGCTTCTCTACGGCGGACGGCTCGTCGTCGTGCCTTATCTGGTGAGCCGTTCGCCGGAGGCGTTCTACGAATTACTGGTCCATGAAAGGGTCACGATTCTCAACCAGACGCCCTCTGCTTTTCGTCAACTGATGACCGCAGACGAGGCTCTAGGGCGAGGCTCTGAACTCTGCCTGCGTTTCGTCATCTTCGGAGGCGAGGCGCTCGAACTCAAGAGCCTCAAGCCCTGGTTCGAGAGACACGGGGACCGCTATCCGCAACTGGTCAACATGTACGGCATCACGGAAACGACGGTCCACGTCACCTATCGCCGGTTGAGCGCGTCCGACCCGGACCACGCTCGCGGCAGCTTGATTGGTGGACCAATTCCAGACCTTCGGGCGTACGTGCTCGATAGACAGATGCGGCCAGTGCCCGACATGCTGCCCGGCGAACTGTGCGTCGGCGGTGAAGGAGTGGCGCGCGGTTATCTCAATCGCGCGGACTTGAGCGCGGAACGTTTCGTGCCGGATGCGTTGAGCGGCCAAAGGGGCGCGCGCCTCTATCGGAGCGGCGACCTCGTGCGTCGCCTCCCCGGCGGCGATATGGAGTATCTGGGACGTATTGACCAGCAAGTTAAAATACGTGGCTACCGTATAGAGTTGGGTGAGATTGAAGTTGCGTTGGGCCAACATTCGTCCGTGCGCGAGGCCATCGTCATCGCGCGCGAGGATACGCCGGGAGAGAAACGATTGGTGTGCTACCTGGTCTTGCGCGACGGCGTTGCGAGTGCGCCCGGCGCAGATGAACTGCGCGAGTTTTTGAGCGACAGGCTGCCCGATTACATGATGCCGTCGGCCTTCGTCTTGCTGGAAAGAATTCCCCTGACGCCGCACGGGAAGGTTGACAGGCGCGCGCTGCCCGCGCCCACACAGGCACGGCCCGCATTAGAGCGCAGCTACGTCGCCCCGCGCGACGAGTTGGAACGCGCGCTCGCCGCGATGTGGCGCGAGATACTGGACATCGAGCGAATCGGAATCAACGATAACTTCTTTGACCTCGGCGGCGATTCGATTCGCGGGGCCATCTTCATTAACCGCCTGCAAGAACGTCTCAACCAGATAGTCCACGTCGTCGTTATCTTCAAGACGCCGACGATTGCGCAACTGGCAGCGTATCTCAACCAACAGTACGCGGCGGCGGTTAAGAAACTTTCCGGCAACGATGCTCACATCGCGGGCGCGGAAGATGTTCTTCACATGCTGCCCGCGACCGGCATAGATTCAGACACGCTGGCGGAGGTCAGGAGTCTGATTCAATCAACTCCGATGCGAGAGACGGGCCGCCGCGCGAGTGAGGCCGAAGCGAAGAATCCGCCCGCCGTCTTTATTCTCTCTCCGCCGCGTTCGGGCACGACGTTGTTGAGAGTTATGCTGGCCGGGCATCCGCGTCTGTTCGCGCCGCCGGAGCTTGAGTTGCTGTCCTTCGACACGCTGCGAGAGAGAAGCGCAACCTTCAAGGGCAAAGATAGCTTCTGGCTCGAAGGCGCGTTGCGCGCCATCATGGAGATTAAAAGTTGTGACGCGGAGGAAGCCCGGCGCATCATGCGCTCGATGGAGGAGCGCGGGTTGACGACGAAGGAGTGTTACGGTCAACTGCAAGAGTGGCTTGGGCAGAGGATGCTGGTGGATAAGACTCCCTCGTATGCTCTTGACAGAGCGACGCTGGAAAAGGCGGAGAGAGATTTCGATAACGCTCTTTACGTTCACCTCGCCAGGCATCCTTCCGGCATGATTCGCTCATTCGAGGAAGCGAGGCTGGACCAGATTTTCTTCAGATACGAGCATTCATATTCAAGACGAGAACTGGCCGAGTTAGTCTGGATTATCAGTCACCAGAACATCATCGAATTTCTGGACCACATCCCGCCTGAGCGGCAACACCGCATCAAGTTTGAAGACCTCCTGGCCCAACCGGAATCCGTCATGGAGAGTTTGTGCCGGTTCCTCGGCCTCACCCTGCACGCGGACATGTTGCAGCCTTACAAAGACAAGGAAAGAAGGATGACGGATGGCCTTCACGCGGAATCGCGGATGCTCGGGGATGTGAAGTTTCACGGCTACGGTGAAATTGTGGCGAGCGTCGGCTCCGAGTGGCGGGAGCAGGAGGAAGAGAAGCGCGCGCCGCTCTCGGAAATCACCTGGGAGGTCGCGGGGCGGCTGGGTTACGAAAGGGAAAGAAGAGCGCGCGCGCCTGTAGCATCGAAGACGATGGAGATTCCGTCGCTCACAAAGAGCGGCGCGACGGAATTCCCGCTCTCCTACGCGCAGGAGCGTCTCTGGTTTCTGGACCAGATGGAGGGGGAGAGCAGCGCGACTTATAACATTGCGACAGCCGTTCGCCTGCATGGCGCGCTCTACGTCACGGCGTTGAAGCGGAGCCTGGACGAAGTCTACGAGCGTCACTCATCCCTGCGAACGAGCTTTCGCACGATTGACGGCGAGGCGGTCCAACACATTGCGTTGCCGCAATCGCTCAACATGCCCCTCGTTGACCTGTCAGCTTTAACGGAAGCGGAGCGGGAAGCGGAGGCCCGAAGGCTTGCGACTGAAGAGGCCCGCCAGCCTTTCAATCTGGCGCAGGGGCCGATGCTGCGCGCCGCCCTCATACGGCTCAACGATGCGGAGCATGTCCTGCTCGTGACGATGCATCACATCGTCTCGGACGGGTGGAGCATGGGCGTCCTCGTGCGCGAAGTCGCCGCCTTGTACGAGGCTTTCTCGAAAGGGAAGAGTTCGCCGTTGCCGGAACTGCCCGTTCAGTATGCGGACTATGCGGTGTGGCAGCGAGAGTGGTTGCAAGGCGAAGTGTTGGAGACGGAGTTGGCTTATTGGAGAAAGCAGTTGGGAGGAGCGGCGCAGGTCTTGGAGTTGCCGACCGACCGACCGCGCCCGCCCGTGCAGAGCTTTCGGGGAGCGGCAGAGCCGGTCATTATCTCCGCGAAGGTCAGCGAATCTCTCAAGCAGTTGAGCCGTAGAGAAGGGGTGACGATGTTCATGCTGTTGCTGGCGGCATGGCAGGTCTTGCTGTGGAGGTACACGCGAGAGGAAGAGATAGTCGTGGGGACGCCGGTAGCGGGTCGGAATCGAGCGGAGGTGGAGCACCTCATAGGCTTCTTCGTCAACACGCTGGTCCTGCGCGCGGACCTCTCAGGCAATCCCAAATTTCTAGGCGCGCTCAGGCGCGTGCAGGAGATGGTCATAGGCGCGTTCGCGCATCAGGATGTGCCTTTTGAAAAGTTGGTGGAAGAGCTTCAGCCTGAGCGCAGCCTGAGCCACACGCCGTTATTTCAAGTGATGTTCGCGTTACAGAATGCGCCTGCGGCGGACGTGAACCTGCATGGACTGACACTCAGCCCGTTGGATGTTGATGCGGGCACGGCCAAAGTTGACCTGGCCCTCACGCTGTTTGAAACGGACGATGGCATCATGGGGTCTCTGAGCTACGCGACGGATTTGTACGAGGCCCGGACCATTCGCCGGATAGCATCGCACTTCAAGAAGTTGCTGGACAGCATCGCCTCCGCGCCCGACCTGAACATTCTTGACCTGGCTTTGATGTCGTCCACCGAAGAGCGCAGGATACTGGCCGAGTGCGATGAGACGGCGCGCGTCTTTGATGAGTATGCGAGTCTGCAACAGATGTTTGAAGCGCAGGTCGAGCGCACGCCGGAAGCAGTCGCTCTGGTCTTTGAAGATGAGCGTCTGACCTATCAGGAGTTGAACGCACGCGCCAACAAACTCGCGCATTACCTGCGCGCAAACGGCGCGGGCGGGGAAACGCTCGTGGGCATTCTGCTTGAGCGTTCCGTCGAGATGATAGTGGCGATGCTAGCCGTGCTGAAATCCGGCGCGGCCTATCTTCCGCTCGATACGGAGTATCCTGAACATCGCCTGCGCTTGATATTGGAAGATGCGCGCGTGCCCTTGCTGATAACGATGAGAGGATTGCTATCGAAGCTGTCCAGACTCGAAACGCAGGTTATCTGCCTGGATGTCGGGCGCGATTTGATAGGGCGCGAGAGCTTGTTGAATCCTCTTAATGTAAGCACGCCGGAAAACCTCGCTTATGTTATCTACACGTCCGGCTCAACGGGCGTTCCCAAAGGCGTGATGATAGAGCATCGCGGTCTCTGCAATCTGGCCGAAGTATTGGGCCGGGAATTTAACGTGGGGCCGGGTAGTCGCTTGCTTCAATTCTCATCCTTCAGTTTCGATGTCTCGGTTCTGGACGTTGCTTCATCACTGACGCGCGGGGCGACGCTCTATCTAGGAACAAAGGAATCTTTGCTGCCGGGCGACAATCTCTTGCAGGCGTTGCGCGAGCATCGCATCACGATTGTCACGCTGCCTCCTTCGGCCATCAACGTCACGCAAGCCGAAGAATTGCCGGACCTGCAAACAATCATCTCCGGCGGTGAAGTCTGCGGCGCGGAGCTCGTCAAACGCTGGTCGCCGGGACGCCGTTTCCTGAATGCCTACGGGCCGACGGAGATTACCGTGTGCGCCACCTTCCAGCAATGCAGCGACGTGGAGAAGAGGCCGACCATCGGACGCGCGATTGGCGGGACGGAGGTTTACGTGCTGAATGAGCAGCAACGCCCAGTGCCCGCAGGTGTGGTCGGAGAAATATACATCGGCGGCGCAGGGGTCGCGCGCGGCTATCTGAATCGCCCGGAGTTGACGGCGGAAAAATTTATCCCGCATCCGTTCAGCCGCAGGGCGGGCGCGCGGCTCTACCGGACGGGCGACATGGCACGCTTGCTGCCCGGCGGCGAGATTGATTACCAGGGCCGCGCTGATGAACAGGTCAAGGTCAGAGGCTATCGCATAGAGTTGGGCGAGATAGAGAGTCTCATGCGGGAGCATCCTCGCGTGCATGAGGCGTTGGTCCTGGCACGCGAGGATGCGCCGGGCGACAAGCGACTCGCGGCCTACGTTGTGAGCGCAGAGCGTGAAGAGTCTGAGATGCTCCGCAATGAATTGAGAGACTATCTCAAAGAGAGGCTGCCGGAGTATATGGTCCCATCCGCCTTCGTCTTTCTGGAAGAGCTTCCATTGACGCCGCAGGGCAAGTATGACCGTCGCGCGCTCCCCGCTCCGCACAGGGCGCGCCACCGCGTTGGCGAACGCCTCATCGCGCCGAGAGATGCGCTTGAATTGCAGTTGGCCCAACAGTGGGGGGAACTCTTGAACGTTCCGGTCGGAGTCACGGACGACTTCTTTGACCTGGGCGGTCATTCGCTTCTGGCCGTCCGCCTCGCGTCGCGCATAGAGCGGCTCTACGGCAGGAA
Organism: Blastocatellia bacterium; assembly: GCA_034665545.1. Taxonomy (GTDB): domain Bacteria; phylum Acidobacteriota; class Blastocatellia; order Pyrinomonadales; family Pyrinomonadaceae; genus DASYML01. Next base: position 24,593 of record JAXDFO010000266.1, on the reverse strand, counting down.
GCTTCCCCTGGCGGCACTCTTCAGAGCGCCCACCGTCGAAGCCCTTGCGAGCCTTCTGCGCCGGGAGGCGAGCGAATTGAAATGGTCGCCGCTCGTTCCCATTCAGCCGCACGGCCAGGCGCGTCCCTTCTTCTGTGTCCATCCCGTGAGCGGCAACGTTCTCTGTTACAGGAGTCTGGCGCAACGCCTCGGCCCGGACCAGCCCTTTTACGGTTTGCAGGCGCGCGGCCTCAATGGTGAACAGGAGCCGCACGCGCGACTGGAAGAGATGGCGACAGACTATCTCGCATCAATCCGCGCGGTTCAACCCGTTGGCCCATACTTGCTCGGCGGCTGGTCCATCGGCGGACTCATCGCCTTCGAGATGGCGCGACAGCTTGAGGCTCAAGGCGAAAAGGTCCAATTATTGGCCCTGATGGATACGCACGCGCCCGTTGTTGAAAAGAAGGATGACGCGGAGGATGACGAAACATCTCTGCTCGCAAGCTTCGTCCTGCATTTAGGATTTTCGGTAGAACAACTAAACGCGACTGCCGATAGCATCTCGCAGGTGAGGCCGCAAGATTATCTCTCATACTTGCTCGAACAATCTAAGAGGCTATCTCTCATCCCGCAGGATGTGAGCCTCGCGCAACTTCATCAACAGTTCCGCGTCTTCCAAACAAACGTCCGCGCGGCGAGAAGTTATCAACCGCAAGCTCATCCGGCCAGCAGCGTCCTCTTCCGCGCGTTGGAGCGTGAGGAAGGCGCGCGTGAAACCGACCAAAGTTTAGGTTGGAGCCGTCAGGGCGTCGAAAATTTAGAGGCGCATGATGTCCCCGGCAATCACCTGACGATGGTGCGCGAGCCTTTCGTCTCCGTGCTCGCGGAAAAACTCGCGGCGCGCATCAGTGAATCCAAAACGCGAAACCCTTGAATGCTCGCGGCGCATGTTTATGTGAGAGAGAGTTTGATTCGCAGTAATCATTCATAGTGAAGAGATTTTGAGATGTCTGAAACTGACCTCATGAAGCGACGCGCGGGGCTTTCCGAAGCGAAGCGCACGCTTCTCGAAAAGCGGCTCAAGGGGGAGCACGCCGCGCCCTTCGATAATCAAACTATCCCAAGACAGCATGCCTCTGAACATGCTCCGCTCTCATTCGCGCAACAGCGATTGTGGTTCCTTCATCAATTAGAGCCTGGCAGCATCGCCTATAACATGCCGGTCGCGCTCCGTCTCAAGGGCCAACTCGAAACGGACGCACTTGAGCGTAGTATCAACGAAATCATCCGTCGTCATCAAAGCCTGCGCACGACGTTCAAGATGCTGAACGGCCAGCCCGTGCAAGCCTTCGCCGCGCGATTGACACTCGACATCCCGCTCGTAGATTTGCAGGAGTTTCCAGAGCATGAACGCGAAGCCTTAGCCTTGCGGCTCTCGACAGAAGAAGCGCAGCGTCCCTTAGACCTTGAAACAGGGCCGCTCGTGCGCGCGCGCCTGCTCAAGCTGAATGCGGCGGAGCATGTGTTGATCTTTACGATGCACCACATCATCTCGGACGGGTGGAGCATGGGCGTGCTCGTGCATGAAGTGGCCGCGCTCTACAAATCTTATGCGGAGGGTGAGCCGTCTACGCTGGAAGAACTGCCGATTCAATACGCGGACTTCGCTGCCTGGCAGCGTGAATGGATGAGCGGAGAGAAGTTGGACCAACAACTTCGCTATTGGATGAAGCAGCTTAAGGATGCGCCGCAACTTCTTGAGCTTCCGACGGACAGGCCGCGCCCCGCGCGTCAAAGCTTTCGCGGAGCGGTGCGAGCCTTCGCGCTTTCGTCAGAACTCTCTATGGCTCTCAAGAGATTGGCCCAACAAGAGGGCGCGACCCTCTTCATGATTCTGCTGGCGGCCTTTCAATCGCTCCTGCATCGCTACACGAACCAACGGGAGATACTCGTGGGCACGGGCATCGCCAACCGTAACCGCGCCGAGCTTGAACATCTGATAGGTTTTTTCGTCAACACGCTGGTCCTGCGCGCGGATTTCGACGGCGACCCGACCTTTCGCCAGATGCTCAGCCGCACGCGTCGTTTGACGCTCGAAGCATACGCGCATCAGGACTTGTCCTTCGAGAGAATCGTCGAAGAGTTGCAGCCCGCGCGCGACCTCAGCCGCAATCCTGTTTTCCAAGCCTCCTTCGCTTTACAGAATGCCCCTATGGAGGAACTCTTACTGCCCGGCCTGACCTTCAGCGCGCAGGAGTTTGAGACTCTCACGACGAGATTCGACCTGGAATTTCATCTCTGGGATTTGCCGTTGGGTCTGCGCGGCTATCTTTTCTACAGCACGGACCTCTTCGATGAATCAACCATCGAACGCCTGCTCGAACACTATCGAAGATTTCTAGAAGCGATTGTCGAAGACCCGGATGAGCAAATTTCGCTGGTCCAATTTTTGACGGAAGCCGAGCGGCGCAGGCTCCTCATCGAGTGGAACGACACGCGGCACGCATGGCCCGACAAAACTTGCGTGCATCAATTGTTTGAACAGCAAGCGGCCATCACGCCTGACGCGCTCGCCGTCAGTTTCCTGGGCCAGGAATTGACTTATGCCGAACTGAACAGTCGCGCCAACAAGCTCGCGCATTACCTGCGCAAGCTTGGCGTCGGGCCGGAGGTGCTGGTCTGCATCTGCGCCGAACGCTCTCTTGAGATGTTGACGGCGGCGGTTGCCGTCCTTAAAGCGGGTGGAGGATATGTGCCGCTCGACCCGGCTTATCCGGCGCAGCGTCTGGCCTTCATGCTGAAGGATGCGCGCGCGCCCGTCTTGCTCACGCAAGAGCGCGTGGCGGCGAGGCTGCCTGAAAGTGAAGCGCGGGTCGTGCGTCTGGATGCGGATTGGGAATTAATCGAACAAGAGAGCGCGTTGAATTTACAACACGTCGTGTTGCCAGCGAACATCGCTTACGTGATTTACACTTCAGGCTCTACGGGCACGCCGAAGGGCACGGCGATTGGGCACGCGAGTCTCTTAAATTTGGTCCAATGGCATCAGCGCGTGTATGAAGTGACGGCTTCAGACCGTGCGGCGCAAGTCGCCGGGCTGGCCTTCGATGCTTCAGTGTGGGATCTGTGGGCATACCTGACGATTGGAGCGAGTGTTCACGTCGCGGATGAAGAGACGCGACTCTTGCCGGAAAAACTGCTCGCCTGGATGGCACGCAATAGCATCACTCTCAGCTTTCTCCCGACCCCTCTGGCCGAAGCCGTGCTTGACGAGCAGTGCCCCGCCGGACTCTCCTTGAAAACCTTGCTGGCCGGAGGCGATAGGCTGCGTCGCGCGCCGCGCGAAGGTTGGCCGTTCAGGCTGGTAAACATTTATGGTCCAACCGAAACCACCGTCGTCGCCACGTCTGCCTTCGTTGACGCGAAGGACACCGCGAGCGATGTGCCTCCGCCCATTGGACGCCCGGTTGATAACGCGCAAGTTTATATTCTGGACGCCGGGTTGAATTTAGCGGCGACGGGTGTGGCCGGAGAGCTTTTCATCGGCGGCGCGGGGCTGGCGCGTGGTTACATTGACAGACCCGCTTTGACGGCGGAGCGTTTCATCCCGCATCCGTTCAGCGTCGAGCCGGGCGCGCGCCTTTACATGACTGGCGACCGCGTGCGGTATCTGCCCGATGGACAGATAGAATTCCTGGGCCGCCTTGATGAGCAAGTGAAGGTCAGAGGCTACCGCATCGAGTTGGGTGAGATAGAGGCCGCGCTCATCGAGCATGAGGAGGTCAGGGAGACAATCGTCCTGGCGCGCGAGGATGAGCCGGGCGAGAAGCGGTTGGTGGCTTACGTCGTGCCGCGCGCCCAAGAGGCGAACAATCCTTTGCGCGGCGGGCTCATGCTGCAATTGATTCCACGCCTGCGCCGCGCGCTGGAAGAAAAACTGCCCGACTACATGATTCCGTCTTCCTTCTTGCTGTTGGATGCGTTGCCTCTGACGCCGAACGGCAAGATTGACAGGCGCGCGCTGCCCGCGCCGGATGACGCGCGGCCCTCTGCGGGAGATGATTTCCTTGAGCCGCGCACGCCCATCGAAGAACTGCTCACGCGCATCTGGGCCGAAGTGTTGAGGGTCGAGCGCGTCGGCGTGGGCGACGACTTTTTCGCGCTCGGCGGTCATTCGCTGTTGGTGACGCGGCTGGTCTCGCGCGTGCGCGAGAGCTTCGGCGTCGAACTGCCCGTTCGCACTCTGTTTGAAGCCACGACCATACGCGAGTTGGCGGGGCACATCGAAGCAGCCTTGCGAGACCAGACGGGCACGCTCACGCCGCCCATCGTCGCGGTCTCGCGCGAGGGAAATCTCCCGCTCTCCTTCGCGCAACAACGCCTGTGGTTTTTGGATGAGCTTGAGCCGACCAGTTCTTTCTATAACGTGCCGGTCGCCGTGCGATTGAAGGGGCATCTTGAGAGGCATGCTATAGAGCGCACGTTGCATGAGATAGTCCGGCGTCACGAAGCCTTGCGGACCAGTTTCCCGACCATTGACGGCCAGCCCGTTCAGTTCATCTCACAGACGGTTGAATTGCGCTTGCCGTTGATGGACCTTTCAACACTGCATGAAGACGAACGCGAGCGAGAGGCGCACAGGCTTGCGACGGAAGAAGCGCGTCAGCCGTTCGACCTGGCGACGGGGCCGCTCATGCGCGCCACGCTCGTGCGTCTCAACGCGGAAGATCACATGCTGCTCTTGACGATGCATCACATCGTCAGCGACGGTTGGTCAATGGGCGTGTTGATACGCGAAGTGGGCGCGTTCTACAGAGCCTTCATCGAGGACCAGCCGTCAACGCTCTCGGAGTTGCCGGTGCAATATGCTGACTTCGCCGTGTGGCAGCGTTGCTGGCTTTCGGGCGAAGTTTTCGATAATCACCTGCGTTACTGGAAGCAGCAACTCGGCGGCGAATTGCCCGTCCTCAATCTTCCCACTGACAAGCCCAGGCCGGAGGCGCAGAGCTTTCATGGCGCGAGCCGTTCGTTACAACTGCCTCTGAAAATAGTCGAAGCTCTCAACGCGCTCTGCAAGCGCGAGGGCGTGACGTTGTTCATGCTTCTGTTGGCCGCTTTTAAAGCTCTGCTTCATCGCTATACGGAGCAATCCGACATCGCCATCGGCTCGCCTATTGCGAATCGCAACCGCGTCGAACTGGAAGGACTGATAGGCTTTTTCGTCAACACCTTGGTGATGCGGACGGACCTTTCGGGCAATCCTACTTTCCGCGAACTGGTCAAGCGCGTGCGCGCCGTCGCGCTCGAAGCCTACGCGCATCAGGACATGCCTTTCGAGCAACTCGTAGAGCAACTGCAACCCGAAAGAACGATGAGCCGCAATCCTCTCTTTCAGGTCATGTTCCAGATGGAGAACACGCCGAAAGAGGAACTGCCCCTGCCGGGCTTGCGCCTCAGCCCTGTCGAGGTCGCAAGGGTCACGACGCAGTTTGACTTGAGCTTCGACGTGATGGAGAACGAGGCCGGACTCATCGTCGTCGCCGAATACAGCACAGACCTCTTCAACGATGCGACGATTGGCTCGATGCTCCGTCGCTGGCAAATTCTGCTCGAAGGCATCATCGCTAATCCGGATGCGCGCCTCTCTGAACTGCCGCTCCTGACGGATGCCGAGCGTGAACAGTTGCTTGCCGGTTGGAACGAGACGCGAAAGGAATGGCCGCCGCAGCGACTGGTCCAGGAATTGTTTGAAGCGCAGGTTGAAGCCGCGCCGGAAGCGGTCGCCGTCGTCTCTCTTGAAAAGCGATTGACCTACGCCGAACTGAACCGGCAAGCGAACAGGCTCGCGCATTTCTTACGCGCGCGAGGCGTTGGACCGGAAACTTTAGTAGCTATTCTCATGGAGCGTTCGGCGCAGATGATCGTCGCGCTGCTCGGCATCCTCAAAGCGGGCGGCGCGTACCTGCCGCTTGATTCTGCCTACCCGCTTGAGCGTCTAGCCTTCATGCTCGAAGATGCGAGAGCGTCCGTGCTGCTCACGGAGGAACGTCTCGCCGCGAGGCTGCCGGAGACTCAGGCGCAAGTCCTCCTCATGGACAAGAGCGGCGAGGCCATCGAGCATGAGAGTGAAGCTAACCCGGCATGTGTGGGAGCGACGGAAAACCTCGCGTATGTCATCTACACGTCCGGCTCTACCGGAAGACCGAAGGGCGTCGCTGTCTCTCATCAATCGCTCGTCAACCATAGCCGGGCCGTCTCGGCGGCTTACGAATTGAACGCGGACGACCGCGTTTTACAGTTCGCCTCCATCAGCTTCGATGTCGCCGCCGAAGAAATTTTTCCAGCCCTCCTGAGCGGCGCGAGCATCTCGCTGCCGGGCGACCGGATGATGGACAACGCGGAACTGCTGCGATTAATCGAGCATGAAAGATTGTCTGTCCTCAACCTGCCCGCGCAGTTCTGGCGCGAGATGTTGAGAGACTTGCTTGCATCAGGGAGCCGCTTGCCGGAGTGTCTGCGCCTGGTGGTGACGGGCAGCGAAAAGGTCTCGCTCGAAGCTTACGCCGAATGGCTCAAACTCAAATCCGGCGTCCGGCTCATCAACGCTTACGGGACGAGCGAAACGACCATCACCTCTACGCTCTACGAGCCAGCCTCGAACGCGCTCGAAGAAACAGCAGGCTCGTCGCTGCCGATTGGTTGGCCCATCCCCAACACGCGCGTCTATATTCTGGACCAGTATCTTCAACTTGTTCCCCCCGGCGTGCCCGGCGAGCTTTACTTGGGCGGAACCGGACTGGCGCGCGGCTACGCGCAGCGACCCGCGCTGACGGCTGAAAGATTTATCCCCGACCCCTTCAACACCGAACCGGGCGCACGCCTTTACAGGACCGGCGACCGCGCTCGCTTCCTCTCCAAAGGACAGATTGAATTTCAAGGTCGTGTTGATGAGCAGGTGAAGGTGCGCGGCTATCGCATCGAGCCGGGCGAGATAGAGGCCGCGCTGCGGCGTCATCCGGCGGTGCGCGAAGCGTTGGCGCTGGCGCGTGAAGAGGCGGGCGGCGATAAGCGTCTGGTCGCCTATGTGAGACAGAATCAGGAGGCGCGCGGCGAGATGGCCGCGTCTCTCGAAACGAAACTCGAAGAAGAACAGTTAGAACAATGGCGTCTGGTCCATGATGATGAAGTCTTCAACCAGAACGCGCCGCTCCCGGACCCGACCTTCAACGTGAGCGGTTGGAATAGCAGCTATACGGGCCAGCCTATCCCGCTTGAAGAGATGCGCGAATGGGTTGACGATGCGGCGGAGCGCATCCTCTTTCAGAGGCCGCAACGCATACTTGAGATAGGATGCGGCACGGGCCTTCTGCTCTTCCGCGTCGCGCCGCATTGCCGTTCGTATGTCGGCACGGATTTCTCTCCCGCCGCGCTCCGATACGTGCAGCAGCAATTGACCGCGCACCGGGAACGCTACGGCGAAGTCTTGCTGATTGAACGACGGGCTGATGACTATCGAGACGTTGAGGCCAACTCGTTCGATGCGGTGCTTCTCAACTCTGTGGTCCAGTATTTCCCGAACGTTGATTATCTATGGCGCGTGCTCGAAGGGGCGGTCAAGGCGGTTGAGAGCGGCGGGTTCGTCTTTGTCGGAGACGTGCGCAGTCTTCCCCTGCTCGAAGCCTTTCATGCATCGGTTGAATTGCAGAAGGCGGATGATTCGCTCTCGCTCGAACAACTGCAACGGCTCATCCGCAAGCGAGCGATAGATGAAGAAGAACTGGTTCTTGACCCGGCTCTCTTCATCGCCCTCAAAGAACGTTTGCCGCAAATCAGCCACGTCGAAATCACGCCCAAGCGCAGCCGCTTTCTCAACGAGATGACGCGCTTTCGTTATCAGGTCGTCATCCACGTTGGGCCGCAACCCGCGCGCGTCGCGGACGTAGAGTGGCTCGACTGGCGAACAGAGCGTCTGAGCCTTGAAGCCATCCGTCGGGTGTTGAAAATTAATGGACCTGAAACTCTCGCCCTCAGGAATGTCATTAACGCCAGAACCCAAGGATCGCTTGAAACAGTTCAGATGCTCGAACGCTTAACCGCCATGAGCGGCGATGAGTCCGAACGAGTTCACAGCGTCGGCGGATTAAGAGAGATGCTGCGCTCCATGAAGATGGACGGCCTTGACCCGCAAGACCTGTGGACGCTCGGCGAAGAGCTTTCATATCAGGTCCACATTAGTTGTGCGAATGAGTCTACTGCGAACGGCGGCCTCGACGTGCTATTCAAACATCGCCGCGCATCGGAGGCGCACGAAGAGCGGGCGGGCGGCGTCTTAGCCTTCCCGCAGGAGACGATTGGACATAAGGACTTGAGCGATTATGCCAACAATCCTTTGCAGGGAAAGTTCGCCCGTTATCTCGTCCCTCAATTGAGAAACTCTTTGAGCGAACAACTGCCGGACTATATGATTCCATCCGCGTTCGTTCTGCTGAACGAATGGCCGCTCACGCCGGGAGGAAAGATTGACGTGCATGCGCTGCCCGCGCCGGATAGCGCGAGGCCGCAAGGGCAGGGAGCGTTTGTCGCGCCGCGCACGCCTATAGAGAAGATGCTTGCCGCCATCTGGTCTGACCTGCTCGGCGTCGCGCGCGTGGGCATTCAGGATAACTTCTTCGAGCTTGGCGGCCACTCGCTTCTCGCTACCCAACTCATCTCACGCGTCAGGGAGAAACTTCAGGTCGAGATAGCTCTTCGACAGTTGTTCGAGCAGCCGACCGTCGCCGGATTCGCAGCAGCCATCGAAGCGGCGCAACGCGGCGGCGCGGAACTGAAAGCTCATTCAATCGTCCCCGTCGGGAGACAAGCAATCAAACGCTCTGCGCTGAGGCGCGCGCCGAAGTAGAGTTGAGGCCGCTAAGTTTCGACGGGCGCGGGTTGCGTGTCTCCCGCTCGCTCAAGATTGCGAATCACCGGATGCATCAGGGCCAGTGCCGCCAGCGCAGCCGTCAACACGCCCGACAGGATAAAGATGGTCTCCGGGCCCACATGATCGGTCGCCCACCCGATAAGGCCGCTCCCGACCGGAACGAGCACGACCGCGCCGAGCGTTGCGAGACTCATTACTCTGCCGAGCAACCTGACCGGAATCAACTCCTGCACAGTTGTCGTGAAAATCAGGTTGGGCACAGCGAAGGCCGCGCCGACCAGGATGGCCGCCAGCGAGACGACATAGATGTTCAACGCGAGACCGAAGACGGCGATGAGCATGCCTCCGATAATCCACAGTCCATACGCGAACAGCCCGCGCGCTCGCAGGCTCTGTGTCCGCTCCAGCCAAACTGTGCCGAGCATCGTTCCGATAATCGAACCCGCCGCGAGCATCGAATAAATCAGTCCGAGCAGGCGCACGCCGCCGCCCAGGTGTGCTTTGACGAGGAAGGGCAGCGCGATGGCGAACGGCGCGGAGAGAGTGATATTTCCGAGCGAGGCTATGCCTATCGTAATCCCTAACCAGGATGTCTTGCGCACTACGTCCAAGCCTTCGCGGAAATCTTGCAGCGCGCTCTTCTCTCGCGCTCTCGCCCTGTGACTCGCAAGCGAGAGCCGCACGAGCGGCGCAAGACAGAGCGCGGAGATGAAGAAGGAGAGCCAATCTAGAGCGAAGGCCATCGGCGGCCCGCTCCGGCTGATGATGAGCGCGCCCAATGCTGGTCCAGCAATTTCGGCAATTTCCGCGCTCAACGTCGTCAACCCGTTCGCGCTCGGCAAATGTTCGCGCGGAATGATTTCAGGAATGATGGCTCTATACGCCGGACCAAAAAATGCGCCGACGATGCCGAACATGAGGGTCATCAGGTAGATATGCCAGATTTCGAGTTGATGAGCGAAGGCCAGGAGGGCGAGCGTCCCGACGAGCAGGCCGCGCAGGATGTCCGACGAGAGCATGACTTTCGCGCGAGAGTAGCGGTCCACCGTCACGCCGCCGATGAGCAGGAAGATGAGCATCGGCGCGGAAGCGAAGATGAAGATTGTGCCCATCGCCGTCGCCGAGCCGGTCTTTTCCAGAATCCACCAGGCCAGGGCGACACGATAAATGCTATCGCCGAGGGCCGAGAGTTGTTGCCCTGACCAGAGCATGGCGAAAGGGCGATGCGTGAGCGATTTGAATAATGGCATAAACTTGAGTGGTCCAGAGCATATTACACTCGACCCCGTTTCCGGCAGAAATAAATTCGGGAAAGATGTTGGCCCAACAATCAAAATTGGGCCATATTGGACCATTATTTGCGGAGGCGGCGAGTTACGCATTAGAATGAGCGTGCGTTATAAATTCCTCCTCGTTGGACCAGGCGCGGCCCGTGGGAAGCCTCGCCGGTTATTAAAGGACAGCATCGCTGTCAATCTTATCTCAAAATATTTAATCAACTCGCCGGAACATGGCTATTTATTCCGAACATCTGCACGAGATACCACTCAAGAATTTCTCGCTGGTCCAATTACTTCAATGGCGGGCCGCGTCCGAGCCGGGGCGGCTGGCTTATCGCTACCTCAGCGACGGCGAAGCGGAAGAAACCATCATCACCTACGCGGAGTTGGACCAACACGCGCGGGCCATCGCCGCGCGCCTGCAAGAGATGGGCGCGAGCGGCGCGCGTGCGTTGCTGCTGTACCCGACGGGGCTTGATTACATCAAGGCTTTTTTCGGATGTCTCTATGCGGGCGTCATCGCCGTCCCCGCTTACCCGCCGCGTCTGAATCGAAATGCCCTGCGGCTTCAGGTGATGGCTATGGATGCCTCCGCGACCTTCGCGCTGACGAGTCGTGTACTGCTCTCAAAGATGGAAGCCGTGACGGCGCAGATAACGGAACTGTCGCGGCTCAATTGGCTGGCGACGGATACGGTTGCGGACTCGCTGGCCGGAGACTGGCGCGAAGTGCGAACGGGCGGCGAGAGTTTGGCTTACCTGCAATACACTTCGGGTTCGACGGCAACGCCGAAAGGCGTGATGATTACGCACGGCAATTTGCTGCACAACTCAGCCGCGATACACGAAGGCTTCGCGCACTCGCCTGCCAGCCGCTCGCTCACCTGGCTGCCTCATTTTCATGACATGGGTTTGGTTGACGGCATCATACAGCCGCTCTATGGCGGCTTTCCCGCCACACTGATGTCGCCCGCAACTTTCCTTCAACGCCCTCTTCGCTGGTTAGAAACGATAACGCGCCTCGGCATCACGCACACGGGTGGGCCCAACTTCGCATACGAGCTTTGCGTGCGCAGGGTCAACGCGGAGCAGCGCGCGAAACTGGATTTGAGCACGTGGCGCGTCGCCTATAACGGAGCGGAGCCTGTGCGCTATGAGACGTTGCGCCGCTTTGCGGAAGCGTTCCAGGAGTGCGGCTTTCGCTGGGAGGCTTTCTATCCGGCGTACGGGCTGGCGGAAGCGACGCTGAAAGTCACTGGCGGCAGAAGCGCATCTGCGCCCGTCACTCTCAAGGTGAGGACGGACGCGCTCGAACAGAACACGGTCGTCGAAGCTGGACCATTAAAGGAGAACACGCGCACGCTCGTCGGTTCGGGCCATGCTCGACCAGAAACGCGCGTCTTGATTGTAGACACGCAGGCGTTAAGGCCATGCGCGGCGGGGGAAGTGGGTGAGATATGGGTGAGCGGGCCGGGCGTGGCGGCGGGCTACTGGAACCGCCCGGAAGAAACGGAGCATGTCTTTGGCGCGCGTTTGAATGAGACGGATGGAGCGGAGTTTTCGCAGTCCGGGGCTTACCTGCGAACGGGTGATTTAGGCTTCATGAGAGATGGCGAGTTATTCGTCACGGGTCGTCTTAAAGACCTGATTATCATTCGCGGGCGCAATCTCTACCCGCAGGATTTGGAGTTGGTCGTTGAAGCATCTCACGCATCGTTCAGGGCTGGCGGCGGCGCGGCCTTCGCCGTAGAAGCTGGCGGCGAAGAGCGTCTCGTCATCGTGCAGGAATTGGAGGCGAGGCAGAAGGCCGGTGCGACATCGCTCTTTGAATTGATTCGAGAAACGCTGGCCGAAGAGTTTGAGGTCCAGCCTTACGCTATCCTGCTCGTCAAGGCCGGAAGCGTGCCGAAAACATCGAGCGGGAAGATTCAGCGCAACTCGTGCAAGCGCATGTTTCTGGACCAGGAATTCAACGCGCTGGCAGAATGGCGCGCTAGTCTGGACCAGGAAACAGACCCCGTTATACCGAGCGAGGCTCTGGAACTTTCCGGCGTCGAGACGCTGGAGAACTGGATGCGCGCGCAACTCGCCGCGAAGCTGCGAGTTGATGCGGCGAGCATAGAGACGGACGCGCCCATCACGCGCTATGGCGTTGACTCGCTGATGGTCATAGAGTTGATGCATAGCATAGAGACGCGCCTGGGCGTGCGCTTGCAGATGGCAGAATTCCTGCGTAGTCCGAGCATCGCGCAGATAGCCGTGCGGGTCAGTGAGCTACTCTTGACATCGCCTCTTGCGTCTTCTTCCGCTCCCGCCACGCAGGCGGAGGCGGGCGTGTCCTTTCCGCTCTCACATGGTCAGCGCGCGCTCTGGTTTCTGCAACAGCTTGCGCCTGAAAGCGCGGCTTACAACATCGCTTCCGCGCTCAGGGTCAAGACTGAGTTGGACCAGCATGCTCTTCATCAAGCTTTCCTATTTCTGGTCCAACGCCATCCCGCGTTGCGCACAACCTTCAGCGCGCCGGAGGGCGAACCCACACGGCGTATTCATGAAGATGCGAGGCTCTCATTCCAATTCGTCGAAGCATCTCTGTGGAGCGAGGCCGAATTGAACGAGCGTTTGAGCCTCGAAGCTCATCTTCCGTTTAATCTGGAAGAGGACAATCTCTTGCGCGTCGTGCTCTTCAGAACGGCGAGCGTAGAGCATGTGTTGCTCGTCGTCGCGCATCACATCACGGTTGATTTTTGGTCGCTCGCCATCATGATGCACGAACTCGGCGCGCTCTACAGCGCAGAGACGAGCGGTAGGCGCGCGCCGCTTCCGCTACCGGCTTCGAGCTATGGCGATTATGTTCAACGGCAGCGACAGCTACTCGCTGGTGAAGAGGGCGAACGTCTCGCGGCCTTCTGGCAAAATGAGTTGGGGGGCGAACTGCCCGTCCTCAACTTGCGCACGGACAGGCCGCGCCCCGCCGCGCAGACATTTCGCGGAGCATCAGAGCCGCTCAGGTTGGACGCGCACCTCACAGGGCGACTCAAGGCATTGAGCCGCGCCAACGAGACGACTCTCTTCATGACCCTCCTCGCGTCCCTTTACGCGCTGCTTTATCGTTATACGGGACAGGAAGATTTGCTCGTCGGCTCGCCATTGGCGGGTCGCTCATCCGCGCGCTTCGCGCAGACCATCGGTTACTTCGTCAATCCACTGGTCCTGCGCGCCTATCCTTCCGGCGCGCTCAGGTTCGATGAATTTTTAAAGCAGGTGCGCGCGCGCGTGCTGGCCGCGTTCGAGCATCAGGAGTACCCCTTCGATTTGCTGGTCAAGCGATTGCAGCCGGAACGTGACCCGAGCCGTTCGCCGCTCTTTCAAGTGATGTTCGCCTTGAACAAGGCGCATCTGGCGGGCGAAGAAGGTCTCGGCGCATTCGCCCTCGGCGAAGCGGGCGCGCGCATGAATCTGGGCGGCCTGTCTCTGGAGTCCATGAGTTTGGAACAACGCATCTCGCAATTCGACCTCTCGCTCACGATGGTCGAAGTGGGCGATGAACTGTCCGGTTCCATGGAATACAACACGGACCTCTTCGACGCCGCGACCATCAAGCGGATGCTCGAACATTTCCTGATGCTCCTGGAAGGAATCGCGGCGCGACCTTCGCAAACGCTCGCCGCGCTGCCGCTTCTTACAGAACGAGAGCGGCGGCAGTTGCTTGAAGAATGGAGCGGCGGGCCATCAAAGGATTGGTCCAATAAACCTGATGTTGAGAGCCGCGCCGAACGCATGGAAGAAGACTCGCATGCCTCTGCTGTTCATCAACTTTTCGAGCGGCAGGCGGCGCGCACGCCGGACAGCGTGGCCGTCACTGTTGGCGACGCGCGATTGACCTATGGCGAATTGAATGCGCGTGCTAACAGGCTCGCTCATTACCTGCGCGGGCAGGGCGTCAGGGCCGAAGTCTCTGTTGCCATCTGTGCAGAGCGTTCATTGGAGATGATCGTCGCGCTCTTCGGAGTGCTCAAAGCAGGTGGAGCGTATGTGCCGCTCGACCCGCGCGCCCCGCAGGAACGGCTGGCGTTGATGCTCGAAGACACGCGCGCGCCGCTCGTTCTGACCCAACAGCATCTAGTTAAAGTGTTGCCGCCGTGCGATGCGCGCGTGTTCTGTCTTGACGAGCATTGCGATGAGACGGCTGGCGAGAGTGATGATAATCCGCCGCTCACAATTGAGCCGGACAATCTGGCGTATGTCATCTACACCTCAGGCTCTACAGGGAGACCGAAGGGCGTCATGGTCTCGCATAGAACTCTGCTCGCGGCGTATGCGGCATGGAGCGAGAGATACTCGCTTGATTCGTCGCCCGTCGTTCTGCAAATGGCGAACTTCTCATTCGACGCTTGCACGGAGGATGTGCTGCGCGCGTTGCTCTCCGGCGGCAAACTCGTTTTGTGTTCGCACGAGACGCTCTTCTCTCCACCGGACCTCTACGAGTTAATGCGCGCGGAGCGGGTAGAGCTTGCGGACTTCGTGCCCGCCATCGCCATGTCCCTCGCGCAGTACCTGGAAGAGACGCGGCAATCGCTAAACTTCATGCGCGTGCTTATCTCCGGGGCCGACGCGCTATACCGAGAGGAGTATGAAAGGCTGCGCCGTCTCTGCGCGAAAGACGCGCGCGTGCTCAACTCTTATGGCGTCACAGAAGCGACGATTGACAATCTGACTTTTGAAAGTACCGCCGCGAACCCGGACGTTGACTTTGAAGGGGTCGTTCCCATCGGGCAACCGTTCGCCAACGTGCGAATTTACTTGCTCGATGATGGCCTGCAACTCGTTCCCGCAGGCGTGCCCGGAGAGTTGTACATAGGCGGCAACTGCCTGGCGCGCGGCTACCTGAACCGTGCGGATTTGACCGCAGAGCGTTTCATCCCGCATCCCTTCGTGGACGCGCCCGGCGCGCGACTTTACAAGACGGGAGACCTCGCGCGTTTCCTGCCCGGCGGCCAGGTAGAATTTCTGGGCCGCAACGATCATCAAGTGAAGATTCGCGGCTATCGCATCGAACTCGGCGAGATAGAAGCGGCCCTGCGAGAACACCCGCGCGTGCGCGCCGCCATCGTCATCGCCGGAACGGATGCGCGCTCAATAGCATCCCCTTCATCATCATCTTCGCGCGCGCGAGGCGAGAAACGTCTTATCGCTTACATTATCGCAGACGGCTTGATGATTGAGATGTCGAAGGAGTTGCGCGAGTTCCTCAAAGAGCGTTTGTCAGAGCACATGATTCCCTCCGCCTTCGTCTCTCTCGATGCGTTTCCGCTCACGCCCAACGGCAAGGTGGACCGCCGCGCTCTGCCCGCGCCCGATTTCTCGCGCGCCGGAAAAGCGCAGGCGGGCGACGAACCGCAAACGCCCGTCGAGCGCGCGCTCTCAGATATCTGGTCCAGATTACTCAAGCTTGAGAGGGTCAGCATTAATGACAACTTCTTCGAGCTCGGCGGCGACTCGATTCTAAGCATTCAGGTCATCGCGCGCGCCCGTCGTGAAGGTATTCATCTCACGCCCAGGCAGATGTTCGAGCATCCGACCATAGCCGCGCTGGCCTCCGTCGCACAGACCACCGCCTTGATTCATCCAGAGCAGAGCCGCATCACGGGCCAACTTCCACTGACGCCCATCGCTCGCTGGTTCTTCGAGCAGGATTTTCCCGCGCCCGATTATTGGAACATGTCGCTCTTGCTGGAAACGAAGGAGCGGCTGGACCACTCGCTCGTCGAACAGACAATCGCGCGCTTGCTTGAACATCACGATGCGTTGCGACTGCGCTTCGTCAGAGAGAAGAAGAGTTGGCGTCAATTCATCGCAGACGAAGAGGATGCCGCGCGCTGCCTGCGCCACGTTGATTTGTCAGGACAGACGGAAGCGCAACAGCGCGTCTCCATCGAAACGATTGCCGCTGAAACTCAGTCGCAACTGAGCCTCTCGAATGGTCCATTAATGCGAGTCGTGCTTTTCGATTTAGGCGAAGACAGGCCGCAGCGTTTGTTGATTGTGATTCATCATCTGGCGATTGACGGCGTCTCCTGGCGCATCCTGTTGGAAGATTGGGAGCAAGTCTACAGGCAATTGCAGCGCGGCGTGCAGGCGTCGCTTCCTTCAAAGACGACTTCCTTCAAGCATTGGGCCGAGCGTTTAGAGCAGCACGCGCAGGCCGAAGGATTGAAGCGGGAGTTGGATTACTGGACCAGCCTTCCCTGGCAGACGGCTCGCGTTCTGCCCCGCGCACTCGAAGGCAGCAATCAAGAGGGCTCTGCGCGCACCATCGCGGTCTCGCTCAATTCGTCGGAGACGCGCTCGCTGGTCCGGGATGTGCCGTTGGCCTATCACACGCAGATTGAAGACGTGTTGTTGTGCGCGCTGGCTCGCGCCTTTCGGCGTTGGACGGGCGCACACACGTTGCTCCTCGAACTCGAAAGTCATGGCCGTGAAGAGCTATTTGAGGACGTTGACCTCTCGCGCACCATCGGCTGGTTTACAAACACGTTTCCTCTCATGCTTGAGCTTGAAGAGACGGCCACGACGGGCGAGGCTTTGAAATCAACTAAAGAGCAGTTGCGCCGTATCCCGCAGCACGGCATAGGCTACGGCCTGCTGCGTTACCTCTCCGGCGATTCGTCCGTCTCGCGCAGCATGCGCGAGATTCCTCAACCCGAAGTGAGTTTCAATTACCTGGGACAATTGGACCAGATGTTTGAAGACTCCGCATTGTTCGCGCTGGCGAGCGAGTCCTGCGGCCCCACGCGCGACCATCTGGCGGCGCGCAATAGCATGTTTGAGATTAACGCCAGCATCACAGGGGGCCACTTGCGAGCCGAGTGGACTTACAGCGCGTTGGCCCATGAGGGCGCAATTGTTGAAAAGCTGGCGAGCGATTTTATAGAAGAGTTGAGAGAACTAATCGCGCATTGCCTCTCAACCGAAGCCGGAGGCCACACGCCGTCGGACTTTCCGCTCGCACATCTCAGCCAGCGCGGGCTTGATGAATTGTTGAAGATGAGAGAAGGCGTCTCGGACATTTACCCGCTCTCGCCTATGCAACATGGCATGCTCTTCCATAGCCTTTATGCGCCGGGCACGGGAGTTTACATGGGGCAGTTTAGCTGCGCTTTGCAGGGCGAAGTTGACAGGTCCGCTTTTGAGGCAGCATGGCAGCAGGTGATAGAACGGCATGAAAGCTTACGCGCCGCTTTCGTCTGGGAGAATATGGACGAGCCCGTTCAGTTGATTCACAAGAGCGTGCGGGTTCCGCTCGAAGCGTATGACTGGCGTGCGTTGAGCGAGCCGGAGCAGGAAGCGCGTTGGGAAGCTTTCCTCTCCGATGAGCAGCGACGCGAATTCAATCTTTCGACTCCGCCACTGGTGCGGCTGGCGTTGGTTCGCGTTGGTCCTGAGAGATACCTTTTCGCGTGGACGCATCATCATCTTCTGCTGGACGGTTGGTCGGGCGCGCTCGTGCTGCGTGAAGTGTTCGCGGCCTACGAAGCTTTGAGGCGCGGGGAGAGAATGCGCTTCGAGCCTCATCGCCCGTTCCGCGATTACATAGAGTGGCTCTCGCGGCAAGACCTCTCGAAGGCCGAAGCCTTCTGGCGCGAAAATCTGGCAGGCTTGAAAGCGGCCACGCCGCTCGTCGTAAATCGCGCGCGGGCCAGCATGAGCGACGGCGTTTCGGAGTTTGGCGAGAGAACATTGCGACTCTCGGAAGAGACTACGAATCGTTTGCGCCAACTCGCGCGGCAACATCAACTGACTCTCAGCACAATCTTACAGGGAGCGTGGGCGTTGCTTCTCAGCCGCTACAGCGCGCATGAGAGGGTCGTCTTCGGCGCGACCGTTTCGGGACGCCCGCCCGGCCTGCCCGGAGTGGATTCGATGGTCGGGCTGTTCATCAATACGCTGCCCGTGCGCGTGTCGGTGGATGAGGACGCGCGGCTCATCGAATGGCTGAAGCTCTTACAGGCGGAGCAGGTTGAATTGCGCGAATACGAGTCAAGCCCGCTCGTCCTGGTCCAGAGTTGGAGCGAAGCGCGGCGCGGCGAGCCGCTCTTCGAGAGCCTGCTGGTCTTCGAGAATTACCCGCTCGACGCCGACGCGCTCAAAGAAAATTTGAGCCTTAAGCTAAACGATATTCGCTCTTTCGACAGGACCAATTATCCTTTGACCATCGTCGCTATTCCTTCTGCGACGACGCTGCGCCTGCAAGCTCTCTACGACCGCCAAGCCTTTGCCGACGACGCAATCGAACGCATGCTCGGCCACTTGCAGATATTGCTCGGAGAGATGGCCCAAGATTCATCGCGGAAATTGGCGGACCTCTCGCTCTTAACACCGGGCGAGAAACATCAATCGCTCGTAGAGTGGAACGCCACCGCGCGCGATTATCGTGCGGACCTCTGCATGCATGAAATGTTTGAGGAGCAGGCGCGGCTCACGCCCGAACGCATCGCGGTCGTGCATGGTCAGGAAGAGTTGACTTATAGAGAATTGAACGAGCGCGGCAACAAGCTCGCGCGCTCCTTGCGCGCGTCGGGCGTGGGGCCGGAAACGCGCGTCGCCGTGTGCATGGAACGTTCGGCGTTAATGCTGGCCGGGATGCTCGCGGTCTGGAAAGCGGGCGGCGCGTATCTCCCGCTCGATTCGGAATACCCGCAGGAGCGTCTAGCCTTCATGCTCGAAGATTCCGGCGCGCAGATAGTCTTGACACAGGAAAGGCTTATCGCACGTCTGCCTGCTCATGGCGCGCGTGCGATTTGCGTTGATGCATCCTTGAGAGAGATTGACGATGCTGCGAGCGCGGATAATCTTGAGAGGATAACGACCGCGCGCAACCTGGCCTACATCATCTATACGTCCGGCTCTACGGGCAGGCCGAAGGGCACGGCGATAGAGCATCGCAGCGCGGCTCTCTTCTCGCAATGGGCCGTGGAGAGCTTCGGCCCGGCAGCGTTTGCCGGAACGCTCGCGCTTAGTTCCATCTGTTTCGACCTCTCAATCTTTGAACTGTTCGTGCCACTGCACTGCGGCGGGAAAGTCATCCTCGTGCGAGACAGCTTGCACTTCAACGACGCGCCCGCCGCGCATGAAGTGATGCTCATCAACTGTGTTCCATCTGTAATGAACGAACTGCTGCAACTGGACTGCCTGCCCGCAACGGCGCGCATCGTCAATCTAGCGGGCGAAGCCCTGCCAGGAAAGCTGGTCCAACAGCTTTATGAACAGAAGAACATCGAACGGGTTTTCAACCTTTATGGTCCAACCGAAGATACTACCTATTCGACATGGGACTTGATGCGGCGCGATGTTACGGAACCGCCGACCATCGGACGCCCCGTCAGTAATACGCAGGCTTACCTGCTTGACCATCGCGGCAGGCCCGTGCCGGTGGGCGTTCCAGGCGAGGTCTATCTGGGCGGCATGGGACTGGCGCGCGGCTACTTGAACCGCCCTGAGTTGACCGCCGAAAAATTCATCCCGGACCCGTTCAGCCAGGAGCCGGGCGCGCGCCTGTACATGACGGGCGACCTCGCGCGGTTTCTGCCCGACGGGAGAATTGATTTTCTGGGTCGCATAGACCATCAAGTGAAGATTCGCGGTTATCGCATCGAACTCGGCGAAATCGAAACAATCTTGAGCAAGCATCCTTCGCTGAAAGCTTGCGTCGTCGTGGCGCGCGCAGACGCGTTGGGCCAACAGCGGCTCGTCGCCTACATTGTCGCAAGGGATGGCAAGCAGCCCGCTCAAGTTGAACTGCGTGAGTACCTGCGCGAGCGCGTGCTCAAACACATGATTCCTGCGGCCTTCGTATTACTGGACCAATTGCCCTTGACGCCGAACGGGAAGATTAATCGCCGCGCGCTGCCTGAGCCGGAGGCCACCGGGAGTTTGAACGAAGAGCAATACATTGCTCCGCGCGACTTCATCGAAGAGGCTCTGGCGGATTTATGGCGGGAGATGCTCGGCGTCGAAAGCGTTGGCGTGCGCGCCAATTTTTTCGACCTGGGCGGGCATTCGCTCATCGCCACGCGTCTTTCATCCAGAGTCCGTAAGCTGTTTCGCATAGAGTTGCCGCTGAGCGTCTTGTTTGAGGCGACGACCATTGAAGAACAGGCGCAGGCTCTCGTCAAACATGAAGCCAGGCCGGGACAGACTTTGAAGATTGCGCGAGTGCTGCACAGAATCAAGAGCATTTCAGGAGATGAATTGAAGAACGAACTAGAACAAAAGCGTAGAGAGAAAAGCGGAGCATGAAGGACATCAAAGACAACCTGAGCGCGAGCGGATTGGATGCCGACCAACTCGAATTGCTAGACCTCCTGCTCGAAGAAGAGGGCATAGAGGACGGCCAGGAATCGCGCGCGATTGTGCGTCGCTCCTCGCCCGCCGTCGAAGACCTCCCGCTCTCATTCGCTCAACAACGCCTCTGGTTTCTGGACCAACTCATGCCCGGCAGCGCGGCTTACAACCTGTCGGGCAGGATGCACTTAGAGGGCCATCTTGATGCGACCGCGCTCGAAGCGAGCCTCTATGAAATTATCCGCAGGCACGAAGCCCTGCGCACTATTTTCTCCGAGCGAGACGGAAAGCCCGTGCAAGTCATCCTGCCTGAAATGGCTTTGAGGATTCCCCACACAGACCTCAGCCAGCTTACAGCAGCCGCGCGCGCAAGCGAGATTGAGAGATTCTCGCTTGAAGAGTCAACAACCCCTTTCGACCTCACAAGCGGGCCACTGGTGCGCGCGCGCCTGGTGCGGCTCACATCGGACGAACACATGCTGCTCTTGACGATGCATCACATCGTCAGCGATGGATGGTCCATCGGTATCCTGATACGGGAATTGGCCGCGCTCTATGAAGCGTACTCGAAAGGGAAGAGTTCGCCGTTGCCGGAACTGCCCGTCCAGTATGCGGACTATGCGATGTGGCAGCGAGAGTATTTGCAGGGTCGTGTGCTGGAAGACCAGCTTGCTTACTGGCGCGGGCAGCTTGGTGGTGAGTTGCCTGCGCTGCAATTGCCATTTGACAAGTCGCGCCCGGCGGTCTCGAATTTTCACAGTGCCACGCTCAGCTTCGCCATCCCGAAACAAATCTCCGAAGAGTTGCAGGCGATGAGCCGTGGAGAAGGCGTGACGCTGTTCATGACCTTGCTCGCCGCCTTCCAAATTCTGCTCTCTCGCTATAGCGGCGAGAGTGACATCTCTGTGGGCACACCGGTGGCGAACCGCACGCGCGCCGAAATAGAAAGCCTCATCGGATTTTTCGTCAACACTCTGGTGATGAGAACGGAGGTGAGCGGTGAGCTCAGCTTTCGAGAGTTGGTGAAGCGGGTGAGAGAAGTATGTTTGGGAGCCTACGCGCATCAGGATGTGCCGTTTGAGAAGTTGGTGGAAGAGTTGCAGCCGGAGCGGAATCTCAGCTACACGCCTCTGTTTCAAGTGGCCTTCGCGCTGCAAAATACTCCTATGCCGGAGATTACGCTGGCGGGCTTGCAATTGAGCGTGCTTGAGTCTGAGAGGGAGACGGCGAAGTTTGACCTAGCCCTCTCATTCGCCGAAACGGAGCAAGGTCTGGAAGGCGCGCTCGAATACAACGCGGACCTTTACGATGAGGCGACGATGAAACGCATGCTGGGCCATTACCGGATTTTGCTCGAAGGCATCGTCGCCAACCCTGACGCGCGCATCGCGGACCTGCCTCTCTTAACTCCCGCCGAGCGTGCGCAGTTGCTCTTTGATTGGAACGAGACGCGGCGGCCTTTCCGTGAAGAGCTTTGCCTTCATGAGCTTTTCGAGATGCAGGCGGCCAGCGACCCGCACGCGTTGGCGGTCGTCTTTGAAGACGAGCGATTGACGTATCAAGAGTTGAATCACCGGACGAACAAGTTGGCCCACCACTTGAGAGAGTTGGGAGTCGGGCCGTTGATGCGCGTCGGCGTGTTGATGGAGCGTTCAATGGAAATGGTCGTGGCGGTCTTAAGCGTGCTCAAGGCTGGCGGCGCATACGTCCCGCTCGACCCGTCTTGGCCCGCAGAGCGTCTTCAGTGGATAGCTTCGTCTCTCAAGCTAAGCTGTTTGCTGACGCAGCAAGACCAACTGCGCGTCGTCCATGACCTGCAATGGAAACTCCCGAACCTGACCGATGTCATCTGCCTGGATGCGTTGACGGCAAGAGCGCAGCCTGAGCGATTAGATGAGAGCCTCGTCAAAGCGCTCTGGAATCACGTTGCCGAGCAGGCGGTGGACGAGGTCACGGCAGGCGGCTTCATCAGCAGTTACACGGGCGAGCCGTTCGCGGCAAGCGAAGTCGGAGAATATGTCGCGCGCGTCTCTCAACTGGCAGGCCCGTATCTTGGACCAGAAAAGCGCGTCTTGGAGATAGGCTGCGGCGCGGGCCTCATCATGTTTGAGCTTGCGCCTCGCGCGGGTCTCTACGTCGGCTTGGACCCATCCGACCTCACGCAGTCACAGAACCTCAAACGCATAGGCATGAGAGGCGACGATAACATCGAATTGATGACGGGTTTCGCAGACGAAATTGATGCGATGTTCAAGCCGGAGTCTTTCGACGCGATAGTCATGGCGAGCACGGCGCAGTTCTTCCCAGGCCCACACTACTTTGAATACGTTCTCGAAAAGTCGCTCAAGCTGCTCGCGCCCGGCGGGACCATTCTGCTCTGCGACATCATGGACGCGCGCCGCAAGCAGGAGTTCAGGGAGTCGCTGCTGGAATTTCAAAGGCTACACCCGCAGGCGCAGACCAAAACGCAAGTGGAGAGCGAGCTATATTTTGACGAGGATTATCTCTCAGACCTCAAGGCCACCTTGCATGAACTGGGCGACGTGACGCCTCTCTATCGTGAGCATGGTTTCGAGAATGAACTGGGCTATCGCTACGATGTGATACTGCGAAAGCGAGGCATCCGCGAAGACGTGAATGAGAGCATTGCTATACAACCGAAAAAGCGGCTCTGGACCAACTGGCATCTCAGAGACTTGCCTTCGAGTAATCCGCAGACGCTCGCCGCGCCTGAGCATGTCGCTTATATCATCTTCACTTCAGGCTCTACGGGCACGCCGAAGGGCGTCATGGTGCGGCATCGCTCCGTCGTCAACCTCATCGAATGGGTCAACCGTACGTTCGATGTCGGCGCGGGTGAGCGTCTTCTCTTCGTCACATCTTTGACTTTCGACCTCTCCGTCTACGACATCTTCGGGACGCTGGCGGCAGGCGCGACGATTCATGTCGCCTCGCGCGCAGATTTACGCGAGCCGCAAAGATTAGCCAGCATGCTCCTTCATCAACACATCACTTTCTGGGATTCTGCGCCCGTGGCTTTGCAACAATTAAAGGACCATTTCTTGAATGAAGAATCGCTAGGTGAAGCGTTGGCGGGGACAGACTTGAGACGCGTCTTTCTGAGCGGCGACTGGATACCCTTGCGTTTGCCCGAAGAGGTGCGGGCCGCATTCCCGCGCGCGCAGGTCGTGAGCCTCGGCGGGGCGACGGAAGCAACCGTCTGGTCCAATTATTTTCCGGTCGGTGAAATCGAGCCGCACTGGGCCAGTATTCCTTACGGCAAACCGATTCAGAATGCGCGCTATCACGTCCTGGACCAACGCCTCAATCCCGTGCCCATAGGCATCCCCGGCGACCTCTTCATCGGCGGCGAATGTCTGGCCCTCGGCTACACGGATTCCGCGCTGACGGCGGAGCGGTTCATCCCGGACCCGTTCGGTCATGAGCCGGGCGCGCGCCTGTACATGACGGGCGACCGCGCACGCTACCGTGAGGGCGGCGATATGGAATTTCTCGGACGCCTGGACCAGCAAGTGAAAATACGCGGCTACCGCATCGAACTCGGCGAGATTGAAACCGCGCTCGCCGCGCATCAAGGGGTGCGAGAATCAGTCGTCATCGTGCGCGAAGATGAGCCTGGCGAGAAGCGGCTGGTCGGTTATGTCGTAGCCGGAGGAGAACCTGCGCCGACGACGAGCGAGCTACACGGCTTTTTGAAAGAGAAGCTGCCCGCGTACATGTTGCCCTCGTCCTTCGTGTTTCTGGACCAGTTACCTTTGACCGCGAACGGCAAGCTCAATCGCGGCGCGCTGCCAGCCCCCGACACGTCGCGCCCAGTCCTGGCGGCGGCCTACCTTGCGCCGACGACGGAACTTGAACGCCGCATCGCGGAAATCTGGCAGGATGTCCTGCGCGTCGAGAAAATCGGGGTGCGAGATAATTTCTTTGAACTGGGCGGCCACTCTTTATTACTGGTCCAGGTTCACGGCAGGATTATGCAGACGCTCAAGCGGGAGCTATCCATCGTCGAACTGTTCAAATATCCGACCGTCGTTTCGCTGGCCGAAC
>JAXDFO010000265.1:0-5035 GCA_034665545.1 Blastocatellia bacterium | reverse complement strand
GCCGATTACCATCATCAACGAAGCCTGGACGCAGGCTCAATCGTCACCCTCGAACCAGCCCGGAATGTTCTATACAGCGCCGGGCCTGCCGCTCTTCGCGCACAACGACAGCTATTCGATGACGGACAACCTGAGCAAGATTTCAGGCTCGCACACGATCAAGTTCGGCGGCCTTATCGAGCGCGCGGACAAGGTTCAAAACATCTCCTTGCAGACCGAAGGTCAAATCCAGTTGGCCCGTTGGGGCAGCGGCAGCACGAACAATCAATTCGCTGACCTCTTCACCGGGCAGGTCGCGCAGTTCACCAACAGCACGGCGTCGCCCGTCGGCAACTTCCGCTTCTACAACTTCGAGTTCTACGGTCAGGATAGCTGGAAGGTGCGACCGAACTTTACTCTGGAATACGGCATGCGCGTCGAGTTTCTCCCGAACAACCAGGAGATTAACAGTCGCGGCGTGCTCTTCAGCCCGGAGAGATATGACCGGACTCAGGGCGCGTTCATCAACGGCGACCCGACGAAGCCCAACGGGTTACTGCTCGCCTCCAGAGGCGAGATTCCGAAGGGGCTCGTCCCGAATAATGGACCACAATTCGCGCCGCGCCTGAACTTCGCGTGGGACATCTCGCGCAAGGGTGATTTAGTGCTGCGCGGCGGCGCGGGTCTCTTCTACAATCGCGTGCAGGGCAACTACCAGTATTACTCCGTGGGCCTGCCGCCGAACGCTTACAGTTCGACGATAGACGCTTACAGCCTGGGCGGCACGAATTGCGGTTCCAACACCGCGACGAACTGCGCGCCCTTGCTCGCCAGCGTCGGGTCGGTCAATCCCTACACGGCGGCTGGCTTCGCCTTCTCGTCGCAGAACCCGCAGGACAATCACATCCCACGCACCGGAACCATGAGTCTCTCGGTGGCCAAGCGTCTGCCGTTCCAGAACGTGCTTGAGGTTTCATACGTCGGCACGCTCGGACGACACCTGCCTGATCAGAGAAATGCTAACCCGAGGCTCCCGACCTTTGCGGGGACAGTCGGCAACGCGGACATCTCGAACGTCTTGCAGCGCGCCGCAGTCTTTTCGCAGAACGCGACCCTGCTCGATAGGTTCAGGCCGTTCCCGACCATCGGCGATGTCAAGTACTATGAGTACGCCGGAACGTCCGCGTATCACTCGATGCAGTTGACCTTGAGCCGTCAACTGGGCAAAGACCTACAGTACTTCCTGACCTACACCTTCTCGAAGGCGCTCGGCACGACCGCCGTTGATGAGACGGGGACGAACATTGACCCGTTCGATGCGCGTGGGCGAAGCTTCGGCATCCTGCCGTTTGACAGAACCCACATCTTCAATCTCTCATACAACTACTACGTGCCGAAACTCGCTCGCGGCTCGCTCGACAACTGGGCCGGGCGCGGGGTCTTGAACGGCTGGCAAATCTCAGGCATCACCACCGTCTCAAGCGGCGCGCCGCTTCGTGTGACGGTGGGCGGCGACCTCGGAGGCGCGGGCACTCTCGGCGCGTTCTTCGGGACCAACACTTTCGGCGGCGTCTTCGGCTCGATTGCGCCGACCTACCTGCGCGACCCTAGCACGGGCAACACGGGCTTCGGCTCGCGCGTTCTGGACCCGTCGGCCTTCGGCGTTCCGGCGTTCGGGCAGAGCGGGGCTTTCCAATCTCCGTTCTACATGCGCGCCCCGCGACGGGCCAACTTTGATGTCTCGTTCTTCAAGAACTTCAAATTCAGCGAGACGCGGTATCTACAGTTCCGTTCGGGATTCTTCAATCTCTTCAACTCGGCCTTTGCGAATCCGGGCGACATTGACCTGGTCCTGCAAACGACCTGTAACAGGTTGGTTCCCGTCGGCACACCCAACGGAACGGGCACAGTCGGCTCCGGCGACAGGGTCTGCGATCCGACAGGAGGGTTCACGGTTAATTCCAACCAGACCTTCGGTCAGATTGTGACCAAGCACGGACACCGCATCGTTGAAGTGGCCCTGAAATTCTACTTCTAAACGAAGCGGGAATTTCATCAAACAAAACATCCGGCGCGCGAGAGCATTCGCAAATCTCTCACGCGCCGGATTTTTTAGTGCGTTCTGCTCGCCTGACGTGCGAGGTCGAGCGTGATGATGGTGTCGTAGTCTTCGGCGGAGCGTGCGGGCAGTTTGAGCAGAAGGCCGTCTGCGTTCTCCGTAAACTTGACTCTGCTTCCGTCCTTCAAGAGCCGCGCGCTGCGGACGCGGCGCGGAAGACCCGGCAGGGCCAGCACAGGGTTTTGCCAATCCAGTATGTGCAGGTAAACTTTATCGCCCTTGCTCGTCGTCACTCCCCAGTTGCGTGGAGCTATGGGCCCACCGCTCGTTCCATAAATAGCTTCGCCGTTATGCTCCAACCATTGGCCCACCTCGCGCAGCCGCGTGACAAACTCCGACGGAATCTTTCCGTTCGGCATCGGCCCCACGTTCAAAAGAAGATTGCCGTTATTGCCTGCGGCGCGCGCCAGATATTGGACCAATTCTCGCGTGCTCTTGAAATGTTTGTCCTTGCTGTTGAAGCCCCAGGAATTGTTCATCGTCTCGGCGGTCTCAAGCGGCAGGTCGCTGATGCTCGTCTGGTTGAATCCGGCTGTGTTCTTGCCGGGCAAATCTTTTTCAAACATCTGGAAATCTTCGCCGGGGAAAGGGAAGTGATGATGATTCGAGCCGATGAGGGCCTGCGGTTGCAAATCGTGAATCATGCGATAGGTCCGGTCCAGCCGCCAGTCAGCATCTGGCCTGTCCCACATGCCATCGAACCAGACGCCCGCTATCTCACCGTAGTTGGTGAGAAGCTCGCGCAGTTGCGCGTCCATGTAGTCAAGATATTTGGTCCAGTCGCCGCTCGCGGGCCGTCCGTTGTCGCGCGCGGTCTCGCCTCTCGGAAAATAATCGGGGTGATGCCAGTCGAGTTGCGAGTAATAGACGAAGAGCTTGATGCCCTGCCGGTGGCATTCGTCCGCGAGAGCCTTGAATACATCCCTTTTGTAAGGAGTGCGATTGACGATGGTCCAGTCGGAAACCTTCGAGTCGAACATGGCGAAGCCGTCGTGATGCTTCGTCGTGACGGTGATGTATTTCATCCCCGCAGCCTTCGCCAGCGAAACCCATTCCGCCGCGTCGAACCCGGTCGGGTTAAACTGCGGCGGCAGCTTCTCGTATTCGTTGACCGGCATCTTGCGAATGTTCATGACCCACTCGCCGTCCTCCAGCACGCTGTAGACGCCCCAGTGAATAAAGAGCCCGAACTTCGCATCATGAAACCATCGCCGCGCCGCGAGGTTTGCCGCGCTCGGTTGATATTTCGACTGGGCCAACAGGCTCGCTGGCTGACAGGCCAACAGCGCGATTGCCAGAACGATGCGGGCCATGCTCAAACGAAGATGACGCATATCTCTTCTCCTCTTTTGCAAATGAATAACGGGCAACTTGCGTTCATCGAATTTAACACGAAATGGCCGCGCCTTTTACAACCGCCTTCACTCCTGTATATTACCAATGACCTGCCACTCTTTCGCCCAGGAATGACAAGATGAAAATCAGAACTTACAAGACGCTGGCCCTGTGCCTGACCTTAGCCCTCTCTTTTATCGCCTGCTCTCGAACCAATACCTCCAACAAAAAACTGAGGCTCGCCTTCGTCACCAACAACGCCGCAGATTTCTGGACCATCGCCCGCAAGGGTTGCGAAAAAGCGGACCAGGAATTGGATAACGTCGAGATAGAATTTCGCATTCCCTCGGAAGGGACAGCCGCCGACCAGAAGCGTATCGTTGACGACCTGCTGGCGAAAGGCATTGACGGGATGGCAATCAGTCCCGTTGACCCGCCCAACCAGACGCAGATGATTAACGACGCCGCCAAACAGATTCTGGTGATGACGCAGGACAGTGACGCGCCTGAGAGCGCGCGCGCCTGCTACCTGGGCACGGACAATCGCGCCGCCGGTCGTCAGGCCGGAGAGTTAATCAAACAAGCGTTGCCCAATGGCGGCAAGATTATGGTCTTCGTGGGCAAGCTCGATGCGCAGAACGCGAAGGAACGCTTCGCGGGCATCAGGGACGCGCTCGCAGGTTCGAGCGTGCAGATACTTGACGTGCGCACGGACGACACGGACAGCGTGCGCGCCAAATCCAACGCCGCCGATACGCTCGTCAAATACCCGGATATCGCCGCGCTGGTTGGACTCTGGTCCTATAATGGCCCGGCCATCCTGAGCGCGGTCAGGGACGCGGGCAAAGTCGGGCAGGTGAAGATAGTCTGCTTTGACGAAGACGACGCGACCTTGAAGGGCGTCCGCGAAGGCGCAATCTATGCGACGGTGGTCCAGCAACCTTACGAGTTCGGCTACAGGGCGATACAGATGATGGCGAAAGCGCTCGGCGGCGACCGCTCCATGATTCCCGCGACGAAGCAGATTCTCGTCCCCACGCTCATCGTCAATAAAGATAACGTCGAAGAGTTCACCACCAAAATCAACGGCCTACGCGGTCGCAGCTAAACCTGCAACCTATCTTTATTTTCTATGTCTGTTCCGTTGCTGGACATGAAGGGAATCTGCAAGAGGTTCCCCGGCGTGGTCGCGCTGGACCAGATTAGCCTGTCAGTTCATCCGGCTGAAGTGCTGGCTCTGGTCGGTGAAAACGGCGCGGGCAAATCTACGTTGATGAAAATCATCGGCGGCATCTACGGGCCGGATGAGGGGACGATTCGCCTTGATGATGCGCCCGTCGAGATTCATTCCGTCTCGGACGCGATACGTTTGGGCATCAGCTTTATTCACCAGGAGTTGAACGTCTTCGATAATCTGGACCTCGCCGGAAATATTTTTTTCGGGCGGGAGCCGCGCAAGTGGGGCTGGCTATCTCTCATTGACCGCGAGAGGATGCATGCATCGGCCCAAACTTATCTGAGACGTTTGGGACTGGACATCTCAAGCCGCACGCCGCTCTCTAAACTCTCCATCGCGCAACGTCAACTCGTCGAAATCGCCAA
>JAXDFO010000264.1:0-16041 GCA_034665545.1 Blastocatellia bacterium | reverse complement strand
GCTCGGCATCCGTCGGTATCCAGTTTCTCACGACCGGCTGGTAAAGCCCCCACGTCAGTTTATCCGGCACTCTCGTATTGTCACCGTTATCTTCGACCGTCAGCAGCACACGCTGCCCTATATAATTCCTGATGGTGGAGTCCCTGATGGTCCCGCTCATCACCGCCTGATTCTTATTCACCAGGAGGCCGTCGAAATCTACTTTAATGGAGACGCCCGCGTAGGATTCCTTTAACGCCGGGTCGCCCGTGCCGTCAACGTCCTGGTATGAGACCGTCGCCTCGTCGCTGTAAAACAACTGTCCGCTCGTGCTCTTGTCGTCTAGAATCTTGGCGTCGAACTCCGCGTACTTTGTATAGTTATCTTCAAATGAAAACTGGTATCTGCCACTGGCAGCCTGGCCGGGTGTCTGGGCCTGGGCCAGATGCGGCGCGGCAAAGCCCACCAGGAACAACGCCAGCAGTAGTGGTGCGAATGGTATTCTCTTCATTGTGAAACTCCTTAATATAAAGTTAAGAGCGCGTGGTTGGTTTTCAAACGTGGCAGCTTATAGCTGCCTCCGCCGCGAGTCAATTTTGGACCAGCAACACCCGCTTCCCCCGCGCACTCTTTCAATCGCCTTTCTGAGACGCGCGGCGGCGAAGACTTTTGCTGATTGTTGTAGCCCGCATCAGGTAGAATGGACTTCGCCTGTTCAGCTATTGCGGTCTTGAATTTATGGCTGCGCTTGACAATTCATTCAAAAGGACTCCGACAAGAGACCGATGAGAAGCTATCACATGAGCCTGAGGCTAATCCAGCATCCCGTTCACCTTTTACTGTTCACGCTCACCTTTTGCGCGGCGTGCTCGACTTCGACGCAGACGGGTGTTAACCAGCCAGCCGGTTCTTCAGATTCCCGCCCTGAGATTACCGAGGAGAAGATTCTTCAGAACATTAATGGCAGCATGGTGGCGGGCGTCCCGGAGGAAACCAACAAGGGCGAATCTATCAACTGGTACTTCCAGCCAGACGAGCCGAAAGAGTTCACAGTGCTCGACAAACAGATGGCTGGCGATAAGGCGACCATCGTCGTTGACATGAAGACGCATACGGCGGAAGGCTCCAGAAATCCGCGCCAGCTATCCGGCAAGATACGGCTGCTCTACGAACTGCAAACGGATTTGGTCTTTAGAAGGTGGAGAATCGTCGAAGTCGAAAACATCTCCATGAAGTACAGAAACGAACCCAAGAAAGAGCCGACGAAGGAACCCACGCAGGAGCCAAAGGAAGAACAGGACGCGGACGAGGGCGAATAGCATTTCCTTCATCATGCAAAACAAAACCCTGCCCGCTCCCCCAAGTGGAAGCGGGCAGCATTCTGTTTTTGGACCAGCAATATTTTCTGCGGCTTACTGCTGTAAGACGGCGGTGTATGGCCCCGCGTGGTCCACAGTATTTTTAGCGAACGTGTTGTTGCTAAAGGAGGTGACGGTCACGCCCGCGCCCGCGTTCGACCCGGCGTTGGTGGCATTGTTGATGTTGCAGTTGGAGAGGAAGGTCGCCACAGCCCCTCCCGCCTGAGTCGTGCGAACACCTTGAGAGTTATGCGAGATGGTGACACGTTCAAGGTTCATCGTGGCGGGCGTCGCGCCGTCCGGGGCCACGCGGACGCCGATGGTGCTGCCGCCGCCGTTGCCCGAAATGATTGAGTTGGTGACAGTCACCTGCGTGTTGTCTTCAGCGTTGATGCCGATGACATTATTTTGCAGGTGCACATTATCAATCTCCGCCCGGAGCGTGCCCGAAGTGGTCTTCATGTAAATGCCCGCGTCGTTATCAACGACGAGTCCCGCGCTGTTCTGCCCGCGCAGGTTGTTGATGTATAGATTGCCAGAGGCTGTCAGGTTCGCCTTGACGAGGTTGTTGCCGAACTTCTCTATCTCCAAATCTTCTAGAATCACCGTCCCGCCAGCGTTTATCCAGTTGATGCCGTTGATGCTCGTCGCGCACGCGCCGCTGATGGAGAGATGGCGCAGGATGACTGTGTCCGTCGCCGCGACGTTGATGGTAAAGCCCGTTGTGCCCGTGGCGAGGACCGAAGCGATGACGCCGTTGCCGTCAATGGTGATGGACTTGCTGATGGTCAAAGTGCCGTAGCCGCCCGAATCGAGCGCGTCAATCTCGCCACCGGCAGCAGTCTTGGAAAAGGCCCCGGCGAAGGTCTTGCAGGGGGCCGTGCGGCTGCACGGGTTGAGATCATCGCCGACGCCAGAGACCCAGGTGCGGCAAGCCTGCGCCTGGGCGAATGAGAAGCAGGCCAGAGTAAATGTCAGCGCAGCGACGAGGTGAAGTGCGAATTTAATTTTAGTCATTTAATCTATCTCCTGTGTTGGACGCTGTGATGCCCGCGCGACAGCGTCGGGGTTTAGTTGAAGGCTGGACGAAAATAATATCGTGGACCCCAGGCTCTAAGAAGCCAGCCAGGTTGTTTTGTGAGAGGCCGGACAATATTCCAATTTCAACGGCAAGTCAATGACCCGCCGCGCCGAAACTCAAGCCTCAATTACTGGACCATATATGTTCTTCGGTAGGACGCGGCTCCGCCATACTTTTGCCGCGTCAACGTCGGTCCAACGCTTTAAATCTTTCCGCCGCCCTGCGCCCCGCTAAAGAGATGCAGGAGCGTCCCAACCGCCACCGCGTAGATGGCCCAGTGGGTCACAGGAGTGCGGAGATTCATGAGCGTCGGCTCGTAGAAGAAGGCTATGAGCAGGAGAATGGAAGAGACTGAGAGCAGCGTCGAGCCTAGCAGTTGCAGGATGCGCCGCCGGAGCGCGGGCTGGTAGATGAAATAAGCCCCGATGCCAAGATGGACCAACCCCGTCAGCAGGATGTAAATGTGCCTGCTGCGATAGAGCATGCGCAGGCCGTCCGGCATCTCGTGCAGGTGATGATGATAAAGGTCCATGTATTGCCCTGTCAGCAGAAATGCTACCAGGATCAAGAGGCCGAAGATTTGGTGAAACAGCTTCATAGTTCCTCTCATCAACGCGATGCGAGTTTTGAAAGCTTTGAAAGCGAGGTTGCTTTAAGATACCCTTCGGCCTTTGTTTGTCAAAGCAATTATTAGATTGTCTGGACCTGGAATCATGAGAAGGCGCGATGAGTAGCAACGGCATTGACTGGTTTCCCATCAAGCTCTCGTTCGCGGTGGCGAGCGCGGCGACCATCATCGCGCTGGTCCTGGGTTCTCTGCTGGCGTTGCTCCTGGCGCGCAGGCGTTTTCCCGGCAGAGACCTGCTCGATGCTCTCATCACGCTGCCGCTCGTGTTGCCGCCGACGGTGCTCGGCTATTATTTGCTGGTCCTATTAGGCACGCGCTCGCCCTTCGGCTCGTTTCTCTATCAACGCTTCGGCGTGCGCCTGACGTTCACGGTCACGGCGGCGGTCATCGCGGCGACGATTCACGCCCTGCCGCTCGTCACGAAGAGCCTGCGCGCGGCATTCGAGAGCGTGGACCAGGAATTGGAAGCGGTCGCACGCACGCTCGGACTCGACGGGCGACGCATCTTCTTTCGCGTGACGCTGCCGCTAGCTCGTCGCGGCGTCCTGGCGGCGACGGCCCTCGCTTTCGCCCGCGCGCTCGGAGACTTTGGCATCACCATCATGATTGCCGGAAACATCCCCGGCAAAACTCAAACCGCATCCGTCGCCATCTACGACGCAGTCCAGGCCGGACGCGACAACGAAGCCTTCACCCTCGCCATCATCGTCTCCCTCATCGCCATCATCATGCTCTACCTCGTCAACCAATACAGCGATAGATGACAAGCAATACTTTTACCACTTGACCCTGGAATCCATTCCAGGGTTTAGAATGTGTAGGTGATTGAGATGAAGACGACCACTGAGACGAGTTTGCGTTCGGGCGAGTTGGCGCGGCTGGCGGGCGTCAGCACGGATACTTTGCGCCACTATGAGCGTAAGGGGGTGCTGACCGCGCCGCGCCGCGCGAGGAATGGTTACAGGGAGTATCCACCGGAGTCGCTTGAGCGCGTGCGGTTGGTGCGGCGCGCGCTGGCCGTCGGATTCACGCTCGACGAGTTGGCGCAAATTCTCAAAGAGCGCGAGCGCGGGCGCGCGCCGTGTCGCCAGGTACGCGCGTTGGCCGCCGCGAAGTTGACGGAGATAGAAACGCGGCTCGATGAGATGAAGGCCGTGCGCGCAGAGTTAAAGGCCACGCTCGCAGATTGGGACGTGAGGCTCGCGCGCAATAAGGAAGGGCAACGCGCCGGACTCCTCGAATCACTCTCAAGCAAGTCTTCAAGGAAGGGCGCAAAGCTTCCGCCGGGCAATCTATCCTGGTCCAGAAAAAAGCAAAGGAGACCGCAGAGCAAATGAAGATAAAGAATAAAACGATCTCGCTCGTTATCATATTAATGATGGCGTTGACGGCGACCGCTTCCGGTTCACCGAAGAGACAGCAGCAACACTCGGAAACGCACGGCGTCAACAAGCGCGGCGACCGGGTGATGGGCTTCTCGCACATGAAGGCGACGCACCACTTCAGGCTCGCGCCCGATGGTGGACGCATAGAGGTCGCGGCCAACGACCCGCAGGACACCGCCACGCGCGAGCAAATCAGGATGCACCTCTCGCACATCGCGGGCATGTTCGCAAACGGCGACTTTGACGCGCCGATGCTCATACATGCACGGACGCCGCCCGGAGTGCCCGCGATGAAAAGGCTCAAAGCGGAGATTAGTTACGAGTATGAAGAGAGGGAAGCGGGCGGGCTGGTCCGCATCAAGACGAACAACGCGCGAGCCCTCGCCGCCGTCCACGAATTCCTGCGCTTTCAAATAAAGGACCACCGGACGGGCGATTCGCTGAAGGTGGAAAAGTGAGGGAGAAAACTTTTCTTGCCTTTGCGCCCTTGCGAGAGACACGGTCTCTCGCAAGGGCGCAAAGAAAATCTCAACTTCGTTATCCGAGGAAGTTGCGAAACTTCGCAGGGCCGTAGTCGTAGCCTGGGAAGACGGCTCGCAAGTTTGTGTTGCCCAGATGTTTCTGGACCACTTCGCCGAAGACATCGCGGAAGTCAGTCGTGAGCGCGAGGTCGCGGCCCTCGTATAATTGGTCCATCTTAAGACCGGGCCACTCTCCGTAGACTTTGCCGCCGCGCACGCTGTTGCCGATGACGAACATCGCGTTGGCGTGCCCGTGGTCAGTGCCGCGCGTGCCGTTCTCGCGCGCCGTGCGCCCAAACTCCGACATCGTCAGGATGACTACATCATCCATACGCGCCTGGCCCAAATCCTGGACCAGCGCGTTGATGCCCGCGCCAAACTCAGAGAGGCGCAGGCCCAGTTGGCCCCGCGCGCTGCCTTCATTAACGTGCGTGTCCCAGCCGCCTATGTCTGTGAAGGCGATTTCCAGACCGACGCCCGCTTTAATCAATTGCGCGATTTGAAGCAGGCTATTGCCGAACGCGCCGCGCGGATACTGCGCGCCGTTCTCCGGCTGGTACTGCGAGGGATTGACCTTCTTCAAAAAGTTGACGGCCTCGAACGTCTCCCTGCCAGTGCCCTGCAAGACATCCTTAACGCCCTGTTCGTAGATGGATTCAAACCCGCCTTGGACGCTGGCCGAAGAGGCTCCGGCGCGAATCGTAAAGTCAGAGAGGTTGCTGATGGCGAGCGCGCTGGCGCGGCCTTGCAACGCGCGCGGCATGTTCTGCGTTAAAGAGACGGCGCGAAACGGCGAGGCTTGCTCATCCGTCTTGCTCTGTAAATAACGATTGAGCCAGCCGTCCCTCGTGGACTTCACGCCGGGCGTCGCGGACTCCATGTAATCCTGCGCGTCGAAGTGCGAGCGCGTGTTATCCGGCGAGCCGACCGCGTCCACAATCGCCAGTCGCTTCGCATCCCACAACCCTTTGAAGGGCGCGAGCGCGGGATGCAATCCGAAGAAGCCATCCAAATCAATCGCGCCTTCAGCCACGCCCGCGCGCGGCTGCGGGATGGCGATGGTCGGGCGCGCATCGTAATAGGCTCGCTCGCCATGCGGCACGACCACGTTCAGACCATCCACCGCACCGCGCTGGAAAATCGCAATCAGGGTCTTGCGCCGACCGCCGCCTGCGCGCCCCAGAGCCTCGGCCATCACCGCCCGCTCAAGAAACTTTGGCGTCGCCGTCATCATCCCGATACTGGCGAGCGCAAGCCCGCCCGACTTTAAAAAGAATCTTCGATTCACACTCATAACTAAATACCTCAACGCGTGTTTCAAGTTTAAGGTTTGTAGTTCGTGTTACCGACCTTAAACTTCAAAACTTGAAACCCAACTATTGTCTTTGAAACTCCGGCGAGCCTAGAAGCAGGCCGACTATCTTGGTGACTTCAGGGTTGCCGGATGGAGCATCGTTGCGCGCCATCTCACGCCTCGCGGCGCGTGGGCCAACGCGGGCGTCCGTAACCTTGTCCATCTCTGCCGGTGACACTTGCACGGGCGTCTGTTGGGCCAACTGCTTGACCAGACTCTCTTTCGTTCCGGGTGAAACTTCGCCCTGCAAAATCAGGTTGACGAAGCGGTCCAGGATGCGCGACTGGTCGGGCGCGGACGGATTATTTGGACCATTTACATTTAGGCCAACAGCGAAGCGTGAGAGATCCACGCGCGTGCCGTTGATGCGATTGCCTGCCAAGGCCAGGCAGAAGTTCAAACGCTCCAGCAGCGAGCCTGTGTTGACCCAGGCTTCGGCCACGTCCGCATAACCGTTCGGCGTTTGATAGCCGTAGAGCGGTTGGCCCATCCTTGCGACCCACTGTTGAATCGCGGGACCGCCGTTGGTCTCGCCGCCGAGGGCGCGAATCGCGCTCACGGTCAGTTCAAAAGGCTGCTTAATCTTCGCGCGATAGGCTTCGGGCGCGTTGAATTCCGGCGAGGTGAAGATGGCGCGCAGGGTCTCGCGTATATCACCATCGCTCTTCGTGTAAACGGCGGCGACGCGTTCGACGAGCGCGGGGCTGGGATTGTCAGAAACGAAACGCTGGCTCAACTGAAAGGCCAGGTGCTTCGCCGTCGCCGGATGATGCGCGAGAATATCCAGGACCATTAATCCGTCCTTGATGCCGCCCCCGGCGGGAATCTTGTGGCCGAGCACCAGCTTTTCGCCGTCATCGTGAAGGCGCGCGTTGAAGTAAAACTGGCCCGCGTCCTCCATCCTGCCCATGCCGCCCGCCGCGCCGCGCGGCGCAAAGATGGTCCAACCCGTGAAGCAACGCGCGACCTCCTGCACATCCTTCTGCGTGTAACCGCCGTCAACGCCGAGCGTGTGCAGTTCCATCAACTCGCGCGCGTAATTTTCGTTAATCCCTCGCTTGGCCCGCTTCGGCTGCGCCTGCGCTTGTGCCTGCTGCTGCGGCATGTTCGTGCGTGGTCCAATAATTCCGTCAGCAATTCCGCGACGCCGCGCCAGCATCTCAAGCAGCGGCCTCTGCCGCGCCGGTCCCTGCGCGCCCCCGTTGCGGCCCATCCCCGCTTGCGCGTTGGGGCTGATGCTCTGGAAGTTGTCCAGATAAAAAAGCATCGCCGGGCTTTGCGCTGTAGCAAGGAGAAGGTCGTAGAACTTGCTCATAGAGTGCGGGCGAATCGTGTCGCGGTCGTAGGAGACGAGGAGCCACTTGTCCGCGCCCTTGCCCGCGAAGACGTTGAAGTGGTTGGTCCAGAAATCAACCATCGCTTCCTGTAACTGCCGTTCGCTGTAGACGGCGCGAAGGATACGCGAAGCCTGCAACTGCGCGACAATCTGCTGCGGCGGTCGCAAATTATTATCCAGGTAATAATCCCTTATCGCCTCCCTGTACTCTTTACCCTTGCCGTTCGCCGCGCCCTTATCATCAGCCTTCGCGCCAGCATCAGCGTCTTGCTTGTTCGCTCCCTCCGATGCCGTCATCGCGGTTGACGCATCGCCCTCTTTAGAAGCCGGGCCGTTCGGAGCGTTCGCTTGCGGCGCGTCCTTGCCTTTACTCTCACGCAGCCCGGCCAGTTCCGGCGGCAGCTTTCCATCACGCTCAAGCCGCTTGAGCAATTGGCCCGGCTGCGGAAACTTCGCGTAAAGCTCTGCTGTCGTCATCTTCAACACATCCAGATTCTGGACCTTCGCTTCGGCCACCGCGTCGCTCACGGTTTCTGGATGAAGTTGCTGCTCTATGTAACGGTCCAGGCCCATCGCCCTGACGCGCTCCACGTCGCCGGGGCGCGCGCCGAAGCCCGCGCGGTTGAGGACGTGCAGGACGCGTTGCTCTTCTCCTAGACGATTCTGCCGCGACCTCTGCTGCGCGCTCGCGCCGCTCAGGAACGTGCCCGCGAGCAGCGAGAAAACAAAGATGAGCGCGAGGGCGCGCCGCAACGTGCTGTCATTCTGGTTATTAAAACTATTCTTGCGAACATTCATTTCGACACCGTTCCCATCCTGCGAAAAAATTTGCATGAAGAATTGCCGGGGCGCTCTTTCGGTCCCTGCCACCTTTTTAGACGCATGGGCCATCCGAAAGGTTGAAAATTTTCGGCGCAGGCGTCGGGCGAAAAGAGCTTTTTTTGGCCCACTTTGAAACGAAGCCGGGATTCAACTTGACGCCCGTGCCAAACGCGATTCATACTTTCACCCGCTTCTTGGCAATTTTAACTTCCACACAAATTTTCGTTTGTCGTTCCGAAGGAGAGTAACGTGTCCGTCCCGGCCTC
Source organism: Blastocatellia bacterium (assembly GCA_034665545.1). Classification (GTDB taxonomy): domain Bacteria; phylum Acidobacteriota; class Blastocatellia; order Pyrinomonadales; family Pyrinomonadaceae; genus DASYML01. The sequence goes on along the minus strand of JAXDFO010000264.1, from coordinate 7,311 downwards.
TTATCATAGTGCGTCCTACCGCGCGTGGCTTAACGAAGAGTTAGGCGCGACCATCGAATCCAAGGAATTGGGCCTCTCGAATCTACAGAAAAACTACCTGCGCTCGCGCTGGCTCGAACAGGTCTTGCGCCTGGAATACGAGGTCAGCCGCGCCCTCAAAAGGCACAGGGCTTTGCGTCTCATGACGGCCATCGGCAGCATCATTATCCTGATGCTCGTAAGCCTCAGAATTGACGAACAGAAATTGGTCCAGTGGGATATCGTCGTGCGTTACCTGACCGTCCTCTTCAGCCTCCTGGTGGCCGCCTGCATCGGCATAGAGCATCTCTTCAACTACGGCGAACGGCAACGCCAGTTCGAGGGCAAGTTGGAAAGGCTCAAGACCGAGGGCTGGCGTTTCTTCCAACTGAGCGGACATTATCGCCACTACCTGACGCACGCCGAAGCCTTTGCGTCTTTCACCAACCAGGTCGAAGATTTGTCGCAAAGAGAGGTGGAAATTTATAGCTCTCGCGTCATGACGGAGAGAAGAAAGGGAGGTGCGCCGGAAGTGGTCGAGATGCCAAAAAAGCTGGACCAGCCTCCAACGGAAATGAGCGCGCCACCCGCACAGGTCCACCCCAACACGACGGCGGTCAGAGAAGTAGTCTCGCGGAGGCTCAATCAAACGCGGGCGCAGTAGTAGTAGCAGCAGCCTCCGCCAACGAGACAACCAACGGCCCTCTGCCCTTCAACATCAACTGGGAAACTCTGGTCGAACGCGAACCCGCGCTCGCCTCGCTCTATTCCGAACTCTCTTCCGTCAAGGATGACGGCGGCCCATCCTTCTGCGCTAACAAGTTCTGGTACATCCACGCAGACCCCAGGCTCGCCACGCTCGTCGGGCGTCACGCGCAAGCCGACGACCCTCTCCTCCGCTCCCCCCAAGCCTACGAGACCGCGCGCCAAACTCTCTTCCGCCTCCTCCCGGACTGCCGCAACTGCGTCTGCCTCCCCTGGTGAAGATTGAAATTTATGGAAAAGGATATTCACCACAGAGGCACAGTGGGCACAGTGCAGATTCAACAACTCTGTGCTAGCTCTGTGTCCTCTGTGCCTCTGTGGTGAACGCTTGTTGAGATGCTTTATCTGGACATCTAACGCGCCGGTCTTGGATAGGTGACGGGGCTGCGATTGCCTTCCCTGTCGAGGGCGCGGACGCCGAAGAAGTAGTTGTCTTTGGACATTCCCTTCATCGTGAAGCTGGTCACGTTGCCGACCTTGAGCGAATTGGTCCAGACGGGCGAGGCCGTCTCTCGCCAGACTATCTCATAACCCGCGAGGTCCGGCTCTTTGTTCGCGCTCCACTGCAAGTCCGTATCGTTGGTCAAACGCCTGGTCAGGATGCCGACTCCCTTCGGCGCAGCCGGGGCCAGCGCGAGCGAGGCCAGCGCGGCGGCGTTGATGCGCGCCACGGACGCTATAAAGTTGAAGTCGTCGTACTGCGGCAGGTCTCCGTATTGCACGCCGTTCTCCACGCGCACGTTCTGGTGCTGGTGGTCATAGTTCTCGTTCGGCTCTGTAAAACGCACCGCCGGATAGCCGCGTTCCAGAAACGGGATGTGGTCGCCGCCGCGCAGGTAACGGTCACGACGATAGACCAGCATGACGTTCACGCCAGGCACATAGCGCGTGCCCGCCTCCTTGATAAAGCGCGCGAGTTGACGCGAGCTTGAATCGTTCTCGCCGCCGACGCTGCGCCTCGTTCCGGCCTCTTCCGTCGTCTCGTTTGACGGAACGCCTTCGGAGAAGACGCGTATCGTGTGTGGGTCTCGGACGCCGTTGCCGCCAGTGCTGCTGCCTATGATGTCGTTGGTGAACATGCCCTGAATGTCCAAGCCCTTCTGCCTGGCCTGCTCCGCGAAGTAGGTCGAGCCGAGCAGCCCCTGCTCCTCTCCCGCGACGGCCATGAAGATGATGGTTGCATCGAACTTGTAACCGGACATGACGCGCGCCATCTCAAGCACGGCGGCTGTCCCGGAAGCATCATCGTTCGCGCCCGGCGCGTCGCAGTCTGCATCGGTCGGACTCGTACACATGGAATCGTAATGGCCGCTCACGACGTAGATGCGATTTTCAGAGGCGGGCTGTGTGCCGTGCAGCGTGGCGACGACGTTCGTGATGATGGTCGGGCGTGGCACGCGCCCGCGCGGCGGAGGATTGGCGGCCTGCTCGTATGATTGCTTTTCGACGGTCAGGCGTCCGCCTGTCCCTGCGGCAATCTTTGAAAATTCACTGTAGAGCCAGTCACGCGCCGCGCCGATGCCGCGCTTCGGGTCGTCCTGCGCGGAGAGAGTATTGCGCGTCCCGAAGGAGACGAGAGCGTGAATCGTGCGCTCTATATTCCGCGCGTCAATCTCCCTGACGACGCGTGCAATCAAAGCATTGCCTGGCCCGCTCCCGCCCGCCCTCGTGCGCTTATCAACTCTCACGGCACGCGTGCCTCGCCTCGCTCCCTGCGCCCGCGCGACTGGACCAGAAATCGTCAACGGGCAGACAAGCTGGACCAGAAATAGCACGACCGCGACGGCCCTTAGCGAGACAAGCCGGAAGGCACGACGAAAGGCATGAGTCATTTTCATCATCAGGACTCAACCTCCCTCTCTCTATTCTTTGAAAGTTTTCGCTGGAACGCCACTAAGTTAGCGCGAAGCAGGATAGGTTTCAAGTTTAAGCTTTCAAGTGTAAGGTCCAGGGTTCATGCTTTTAACTTTCAAGCTCAAACCTGAAGCTCGAAGACCGACTTTAATGTATGCGATAGGCGCGGCCCTTCCAGACGACGACGACTTCGCCGCCGAGTTGTTCCGCGATGGTGCGCAAGGAGGGTTCGTCGGCGAGCAGTGAGCGATACTGTTCGGAGCCGCGCGCGACGTTGACTGTAGCGCGTGAAGAATCGTATGCGGTGTCAACCCAGGCGTTGCCTTGGCGGCGAAAGGTGCGACCGGCGACGCTGCGTTTTTCGCCCGCGCTCTCGTCCGCAGGCGCGCTCTCGCGTTCGACTTTAGATTCGGTCTTGGCTGGCCCGCCGCCTCTCCTGCGCGCGGCGGATGTGGCTGCGGGCGCGGGCATCTTTTTCTGGTTGTTCCTGAGGCCGTAGTTGCCATCATCGGCCCCGTCAATCGTCATGTCGCGGCCACGGTCCATACTGCGCGCCTGTTGTTGTTGTCTCTGTTGCTCGGCTGAACGTGCGTTGCCGGTCGCTGACCTGCGGTCTTCAAATGTGTCCTGGCTCTGTTGCGGGGCTGGCTCGCTGGCGACCTCCTTGCCCGCCTGGGCAGGGTTATCCTTGACTGTTTCCGACTTGCCTGCGGCCTCCGGTTGCGCTGTCGCATAGCCAGGCTTGCTGAGAGCCACGGGCGGCGCGGGGGACGGCGGCGCAGCGTTGCGCGCCACGTCGGTCTCCGCGCGCTCCTGCGGACTCTCCTCTTTCACAGAGGCGATTCCCTTCGGAGAGTCCGCCTCACTCTTATCGAGCGGCCTGTTGGAAGGTTGGCCCAAATTATTATTCGCGCCGGTGGCAGGGTTGAGAGTTCCGCTTTGCGTCGTCTCATTGTTCGTCGCGTTGGCGTTGCTCGTCGTCGTAGCTAAAGGCGCTTGCGTGTGGTTCGCTTCATCCTCTTCACGTTTGACCGCGCTGACGGGCGATGTCTCTTTGTTCTGTGCGACGAGCGCGGGGGCTTCTCTTCGCTGGCGCGTGGCGATGAAGGCGACTGAGATAATCGCCAGCAGGGCCAGGGCCGGAACGCCGTAACGCACGACCGGCAGGCTGAAGAGCGCGAAGAAATTCTTCCACCAAGAGCTTTCAAGAGAGATGTCATGCGGCGATGTTGACTCGCTCTTTTCCAACGCCAGCGCGACGCCTCCGGCGAGCGCGAGGTCCGCGACCGTTTTGCGGCACGTCTCACAGTCCGCCAGGTGCGCCGTGTAACGTGCGCGCGCCCCAGGCAGCAGAGCGTTCTCCGCGTAAGCGTTCAACTCGTCCGCGTCCAGATGTTCCGCGTTGCCTGTGAAAGAAGGCGTCCCGTTATCGCCGCCGCCATCGCCCGCGCCGCCGCCGAACTCGCCGGGCACACGCGTCTCTTTGCGCCGCGCAAGACGACTCAGCAGAAGCTCCATCTCTTTATCGTTCGTCAGGTTCATTGACTCAGCCGTGAATAACAGGCCGTCTTCAGCCCTCGACTGAAGAACGCTCCGCGCTCCCTTTTCTTGCTCGCTATCTTCATCTTGATTGGACCATTTTAAGAGAGAGACAACGCCCGCTCTATTCACCGCGCCGCGCCGTTTTCTCGCCCGCCAGAGCCTCCCTCGAAAGCATCAATTCCATGTCGGTCTCAAGATGCGTTGCGACTTCCGAAAGCGAGCGCGTGGTCTCGCCCTGCGTCCATCCGTGCTCTTTCATCAAGATAGCTTCGACGCGCTTTCGCACCTCCGCGTGAACCTTCGTCAGACGACGGCTCGCGGTCGCTTCATGGACGCCGAGGACGGCCCCCGCTTCGCGCAGGCGCAGCCCGTCGAAATAGTAGAGCCTGACGAGCAGGCGATCTTCCGCGTCCAGTTCATTGATGGCCCGCGCCAGCGCGGCAGAGACATCACGCGCGGCCCTCGCGTCCACGAGCGCGTGTTCGGGGTCCGCGCCGCGCCCTCTCGCCGTCGCGCCTAAAATAGCATCGCCCTCATGAGACTCGCGCGCGAGCCTGTCAAAGTCCGCGTCCTCTTCGGTCTGGACCAGCCTGCCTTGCTTGCGATGCTGGTCTACTGCGAGTTGGCCCACGACCGCGCGCAGCCAGCCGCCTAGACTGCCGCGACCGGAATAGTAAGCCAGCTTGCCCGACGGCTTTCCGTCCTCGCGCACGCGCAGGCCGTACAGTTCGGCCCAGATTGATTGGGCCAAGTCCTCCGCCGCGTCCTCGTTTGATGAAGCTTGACGGGCGGCTGACTTGACGGTTGCGCCGTATCGCTCTACAAGGTCGCTCCAGGCTTGCTGGTCTCCGCGCTCGCAGGCGACGATGAGACACAAATCATCAGCGTAGAGCGTGTCCATAAAATTGTTGACGGCCTTCGGCGTCGCCTGCGGGTCGTCGCGCAACAGATACTTATAGAGCGCGGCGCGCAGGCGCGGGGCCAGCGTCGCGGCATCCAGCAGGCGCGCGTCCGTCGCGCGCGCGATGAGACGCGCCGCGCCTGCCTCAACGAGTTGCTCTGTTTGTGCGGTTATCTGGCTCAAGGGGGAATTCTCGAAAGACCGCTCGAACGCTTCTATCCTATCACATTTCGGTGATGCCTCTCATGTGCGCTTGAGTTGTACTTTGACATCGCCTGCGCGCGTGCTATAGATTTCGATATGCTTCGCGTCACGGAAATTTTTCGTTCGATTCAGGGTGAGTCTACTCATGCTGGCCGCCCTTGCTCCTTCGTGCGCTTGACGGGCTGCCCCATGCGCTGCGTGTGGTGCGATAGCGAGTACACGTTCAAGGGGGGCGAGCATATTTCGATTGATGATGTGATGGCGCAGGTCCGCGCGTTCGGTTGTCAACTGGTGGAGGTGACGGGCGGCGAACCGTTGGCCCAACGCGAAGCTTTCAAGCTCATCGAAAGGCTGTGCGACGAAGGCTATGAGGTTTTAATAGAAACGGGCGGCTACGTTTCGACCGAAGCGGTTGACGAGCGCGCGAAGTTAATACTTGACGTGAAGTGCCCGGACTCGGGCGAAGAGGCGCGCAATTATTGGCCCAACATGGAACGCCTGCGCGCTGAACTTGACGAGGTCAAGTTCGTCATCGCCAGCCGCGCCGACTGGGACTACGCGCGCGAAGTGATAGGGCGTTATGAGTTGGAGAGGCGCGCGCGCGCCGTCCTCATCTCGCCCGTCTGGGGCGCAGTTGACCTTGAAGCGTTAGCCGACTGGGTCTCCTCCTCCGGCATGAACGTCCGGCTACAACTCCAAATGCACAAACAAATCTGGGGCGCAGAAACGCGCGGCGTCTGATGGGTGGATTCGACGAAAAGGCTCTTGATGGGCCAACTGATGAAGACGAGCATGAGGAGATTGCTGGTCAGGAATTAGCGCGCGACGTGAAGGCTCCTGCCTCTTCGTCCCTCTGCGTTTGTCTCGTCTCCGGCGGGATGGATTCGTGTGTGACGGCGGCCATCGCGCGCGCGGAGAATGAGTGGTTGGCCATGCTTCACGTCTCATACGGGCAGAGGACGGAGGAGAGAGAGCGTCGCGCCTTTGAAGAGATAGCGGATTATTACGAGGTCGAGCGCAGGCTCGCCGTCTCGATTGAACACCTCGCGCGCATCGGCGGCTCATCCTTGACGGAGCCAACGCTTCCCGTCGCTGAGGCCGATTTGGAATCAAAGGAAATTCCGAGCAGCTACGTGCCGTTTCGCAACGCGCACTTGCTGGCGATTGCCGCGAGTTGGGCCGAAGTCATCGGCGCGGGCCGTATCTACATCGGCGCGGTGGCGGAGGATTCATCCGGCTACCCGGATTGCCGCCCGGAATTTTACGCGGCCTTCGAGCGTGCGATAGACGTTGGGACGCGGCCCGAAACCAGCATCAAGATTATGACGCCCGTGATACACCTGCGTAAATCCGAGATAGTTCGTCGCGGGCTTGAACTTGATGCGCCGCTCGGTCTCACATGGTCCTGCTACCAGGCATCGGAGCGTGCGTGCGGGCGTTGCGATTCATGCGCTCTGCGCCTGCGCGCGTTCCGGGAGGCGGGCGTCGCGGACCCCGTCTTATATGCTTGACAGCGATGCGTTTGCTGATTAACTTTAAGGCCGATTCCCTTGCGCAGCATCCACGACAACCCGTTAACCGCTCAGGGCATCTTAAACGCGCCCCTATCGTTAAGACCCCTGACAATGACTCTGGAGGAACCTTCGATGCGTCATAAATACTTTCTCATGACCCTCACGGCGGCACTGTCAATGCTGCTGCTGGGAGCCTGCGCGGCCAACGCTCAGACAGGAGAGTTGCGCGGCCACGTTGTCACTAAGACAGCCGACGGCAAGACCGCGCCCGTCCCGAATGCAGTGATTGACGTGTACCGCACGGACGTGGCTGGCAAGTTCAACACTAAGGCTGATAAGAAAGGCGTCTTCGTCTTCGCCGGTCTGCCCTTCGGCGGCACTTACGTCATCGCCGTCAGCGCGCCGGAGACCGCGCCCACCTATCTTCCGGGCGTGCAGGTCGGCAAAGGCATAGACTATGAACTATCGGTCTCGCCCGGCGACGGGAAACGCTTGAGCGAGGCCGAAGTCAGA
>JAXDFO010000263.1:0-3081 GCA_034665545.1 Blastocatellia bacterium | reverse complement strand
GAGCATAGATAGCACGGAGCTTGAACGTTCAAGCTCCGTGCTATCTATGCTCTGTGCCTCTATGTTGAACTGCTCCCTCGCAGGCTCCGTCTATTTCCACATCGCGTTAAAGAGCGCGGCGGTGTTCGACTTCTCCTGTACACCTTCGGCGACGAGGACGGCTTGCCCGCGACGCTCAAGTAGCACGTCGCCTTCCGTCGTGTGCCATCTGCGACGCGTGGGTGGTCCATTTTTGTCCGCCGCGATTTCGGTCGCGCCCGCGTAACGCCTGAGGGTGCGGCGGGCGTAGGCGTCGAAGAATTCCTGCGCATCCTTTTCCGTGTCCCAGGCCGTGCGCTGGACCAGTAATAAATCGCCCGCGTTCGGCCCTTCATAGACCGCGTAACGGTCGCCGCCCCAACCTGCCGAGGCGCGTTCCGAATCCGCATCAGATTTCAAAAACTCGTCGAGGATGAGATAGTAACTCCACTCGCCGTTGACATCGTAATCAATCCGCTTCCAGCCCGCGCCGAGCGTGCTTGAGAGGTCCGGCATGTCAATCTTGACGGGCGCTTCGTGGGCCAGGTATTTCTCGACGTGCAGAATCTGTTCGGTTGATTGCGGCAGGTCCGTGTAAGCCTGCGAGACCTGGGCCCAGCCGCCGCGCTTGTGAATGTCCGCGACCCACTTCAATCCCTGCTCGTAGGGAAAGAGCAAGGATTCGCGCAGGGCGCGCGGCGCGTGGTCCATTAATTCCGAACTGCCGCCGCTCTGGGTCATGGATTTGAGGAAGGCCAGGGCGCGCAGAGGGTTGCGTTCGACGTAGAGCATCATGACGAAGGAGGCATCGCCTTCGATGAGGGCGTGGGCGGCTATCTCCGCGTCGGAGTCGCTCTTGGGCCACTTCTCAAAGCGGCGCAAGTTGAAATGCTGGTCCTGTAATGCGTGCGTCAATTCGTGGGACATGACGGGCTTCTGGCCGTCCAGGTCAATCCAGTCTGCGAGGTAGAATTGCTGCGCCTTCGGGTCGTAGTAGCCCGCGACCTGTTCGGTCAGGAGTTTGACGAGGAAGGGGCGAAACTGGAAACTGGCGGGGACGAGGCCGAGTTTTTTGAGGGCCAATTCCGAGGCGCGCATCTCTTCGGGCGATGTCTCCTCGTTCATGTTCTTGATAATCATGCGCTCGATTTCGTCGCGCGACTGGGCTCCGCTCTTGACGGGGCGCATGATGGTGAGTTGCCTAATCTCGCTCGTCTCCTTTAAAACCATCGTAGTCGCGGCGACGACCGCCGCGCCGCGCGTGTTGCTGGGGTTGACCGTGACGCTCTGTTGGCCCGCCGCTTTCGGCAAGGGCGTCAACAGCAACGCCGTCAAACAGGAGAAGGCGGCCAGCCCTAAAATAATTCGCAGCCTGATTTTCTTTGACATCTTTCACCTTTCGCTTTTATAGTCCGCTCAATAGCCCGAATAAATTATCTTACTTTAGAGACTCTTTTGCCAGACAATTAATCGTGGGAGGCGTTTTATTCAGATGGTAACTTCAAACATGGAAGATGCTTTTGACAGCGAACTGGAATGGCATGAGACCCTTTTACGCGTGCGCTATGCCGAAACGGATAAGATGGGCGTAGTGTATCATGCGAATTATCTAATCTGGTTCGAGATAGGCCGGACGGAATTTTGTCGCGCGCGCGGCTTTTCCTACAGGGACATGGAAGAGAACGACAACGCCTTTCTGGTCGTGGCCGAAAGCTATTGCCGCTACAAGGCGTCGGCGCGGTATGACGATGAACTCGTCATCCGCACGCACATCACCGAACTGAGACGACGCTCCCTGCGCTTCGGCTATGAAGTCGTACGCCTCTCCGATGGACAGGTCATCGCCGAAGGCGAGACCGGCCACGTCGTCACGGACGCCAACGGTCGCGTCCGCTCATTCCCAGAAGGCTATAACCAACTGCTCTCGGCTACCCCCACCGAAAACATACACATCACAGAACAACCCCACAAACGCTCCCTAGGAGAAGCCCCGCCGGACTAAGAGCAGGAGTCAGGAGTCAGGAGCCAGGAGCCAGAAGGAAGAGAGCGCGTTCCGCATACCCTTCATCATGAAGAGCATGCTATTGAGCTTTTCTTCTGGCTCCTGGCTTCTGGCTCCTGACTCCTGCTTTTCACTGTTCGTGTGGGAGGGAGAGGCGGGAGATTTCGCGTGCGCGGCCAGTGGTTTCGTCTATGTCTATGAGGGCGGCGCAGATGCGTACTTCGCCTGTGGAATGTTCGGCGCGTTTGTAGATGGGCGAGGTGAAACGTGCTATCACGTCTTCCTTATTCATGCCGATGACGCCGGAATAGCTGCCGGTCATGCCGAGGTCCGTTAAGTAGGCCGTGCCTTTGGCGAGGATTCGCTCGTCAGCCGTCTGGATGTGCGTGTGCGTGCCGACGACCGCCGAGACGCGACCATCAAGAAACCATCCCATCGCGGCCTTCTCGGAAGTGGCCTCTGCATGCATGTCAACGAGCCTCACTTTGACATCCGATGTTAACTCTTTGAGCAGTTCATCAGCCGCGCGAAACGGGTCGTCCGAAGGCTGCATGAAAACGCGCCCGATGAGATTGATGACGGCGACGCTGACGCCGCGCACTTCCCCGACCCACATCCCCTTGCCGGGACTATTCGGCGGGTAGTTGGCGGGCCTCAGCAACCTGGGCTGACGCTCTATGTAAGGGATGACATCGCGCTTATCGTAGATGTGATTGCCGGAGGTCATGACATCAATTCCGGCGGCGAAAAGCTCTTCCGCGAGCGGCGGGGTGATGGAGAAGCCACCGGCCACGTTCTCCGCGTTCATCACGGCGAGGTCAATCGCGTGCTGCTCGCGCAAGTCCTGTATGCGTTCGAGCACGGCGATGCGACCGGGACGCGCGACGACATCTCCTATCATCAAAACTTTCATAGCTTATAAAAACCGTAACAGGTGACGAGTGACGGGTGACAAGAGGAATTTCTGGTCCTGTCACCTGCCGCTTGTCACCTGTCACTGGAAAAAGTTGGCAAGAGGGAAATCCGCAGTGGCCGTTCCGAAGCCGTAATTGAACCTGCTT
>JAXDFO010000262.1:0-5214 GCA_034665545.1 Blastocatellia bacterium | reverse complement strand
AGGGTTAGGGCGAATCCACGACGGCGCTCTCTCGCTCTTGAGAGAGTCGCACGAGCGGCATCCACAAATACATCCAACGCGAGGGTGAAAACCTGGTTCCTTTTTGATTGGCTCCGCATGAAAGACTCAAATATAACAATCGGAGCCACTTCCAGGCACCAGAGGCTATCATACGGCTTTACGGAGTGTCAAACAATCCCCTCGTTAAAATAGAGGGCGAAGCGGTGAGTTTTTCCACTAAAGCCGCTTTGCCTCTACTATTAGAGATGCTCTCGCAGAGGTTTGGGTTGTGCCTCTTTTGAAGAAAACTCAACCCTCACAATTGTTGAAGAGAAAGCCCTTAAGCATTCTCCTCAAACATTGCGGGGCGAGGCCGCCTGGGGCATTCTGGAAGGGCGTGTGCCCGTGGTCAGAGGGGGCGAGACCTTCTCCTTGAGGGCCTCTCGGAAAACCTGCCGCATGTTCTCCACGAAGACGAATTGGATGTCTTTGAAAAGTTCCTTCGGCACTTCGTCAAGGTCGCGGTGGTTCTGTTGCGGCAGGATAATCTTGGAGACACGCGCGCGCCTCGCGGCCAGCACTTTCTCCTTGACCCCGCCGACCGGCAGGACGTTGCCGCGCAAAGTTATCTCGCCCGTCATCGCCACGTCCTTGCGTATCGGACGCTGCGAGAGCGCGGAGACCATCGCGGTCGCCAGCGTGATGCCCGCCGATGGGCCATCTTTGGGAATCGCGCCTTCGGGGATGTGTATGTGAAGGTCGTAGTTACTAAAATCCTCTTCGTTAATCTCCAACTCCTTCGCGCGCGACTTCGCGTAGGAGTAGGCGGCCTGCGCGGACTCGCGCATCACTTCGCCGAGTTGGCCCGTCAAGACAAGATTGCCCTTGCCCTTCATGCGCAGGGCTTCTATGAAGAGCACGTCGCCGCCGACAGCCGTCCACGCCAGGCCCGTCGCTACTCCGACCTGGTCCTTTTTCAAGACCTCTTCGGGAATAATCTTCGGCGCGCCTAGAAACTCGTGTAGGTTCTTGGCGGAGACGCGAACGCTCTCCTTCTTCCCTTCGGCCAGGCGACGCGCGACCTTGCGGCAGATGGTTCCTATCTCGCGTTCAAGCTGGCGCAGCCCTGCCTCCTGCGTGTACTGCTGGATGATGGCCGTCAGCGCGGTCTTGGAGATGTGCAGGTCGCGCGCGCTGATGCCTGTCTCCTCTGTCTGCTTCGGCATCAGATGTTGACGAGCTATCTCGCGCTTCTCTTCCTCCGTGTAACCCGCCAGGCGAATCACCTCCATGCGGTCTCTGAGCGCGGGCTGAATCGTGTCGAGCACGTTGGCCGTCGTCATGAACATGACGTTCGAGAGGTCGAAGGTGACGCCCAGGTAGTTATCACGAAAACTGTTGTTCTGCTCCGGGTCCAAGACTTCGAGGAGGGCCGACGACGGATCGCCGCGAAAGTCCGCGCCGACCTTGTCTATCTCATCGAGCATGATGAGCGGGTTGTTCGTGCCCGCCTGTTGAACGGCCTGGATGACGCGGCCCGGCATCGCGCCGACATAGGTCCGGCGGTGGCCTCGTATCTCCGCCTCGTCATGCACGCCGCCGAGAGAGAGGCGCACGAACTTGCGGTCAAGGGCGCGCGCAATCGAGCGTCCGAGGCTGGTCTTGCCGACTCCCGGTGGGCCAACTAAGCAGAGAATCGGACCTTTCGGTTTCTCCTTCAGCTTGCGCACGGCCAGGGCTTCGATGATGCGCTCCTTGACTTTCTCAAGGCCGTAGTGGTCCTCGTTCAAGATGCGCTCGGCCTTTAGCAGGTCCAGATTATCAACGGAAGCTTTGGACCAGGGAAGGTCCGTCATAATCTCCATCCAGTTTCGCAGCGTGGCGGTCTCGGCGGCGTCCGGGTGCATGCGCTCCAACTTTTTAAGCTGGCGGATGGCCTCCTCTTCCGCCACTTTAGGCATTCCGGCGGAATCTATTTTTTCCCTGAACTGCGCGATCTCTTCGGCCAGTTCGTTGCCCTCGCCAAGCTCCGTCTGGATGGCCTTCATCTGCTGGCGCAAGTAGAACTCGCGCTGCGAGCGGTCAATATCGGCGCGCGCCTGCGTGTTGATTTCCTGCTGGACCGTGAGGACTTCAATCTCTTTGTTGAGAAGTTCGTTGACGCGGCGCAGGCGGGCGGTCGTGTCCGCGATGTCGAGGACGCTCTGCGCGTCTTCGACTTTCAGTTCGAGGTTGGAGGCGGAGAGGTCCGCGAGCCTTCCCGCGTCATCGAGGTTGGCGATAATCGCCATCACTTCGGGCGAGATATTCTTGCCGAGGTTGACCGCCTTCTCCATAGAGGCGCGCACGTTGCGAATCAGGGCTTCGACTTCGAGCGAGCGTTCGGGCGCGGGAATCTCCTGGACCACTGAAAGATGCGCGCGAAGATATTCGCCGCCAGCCTCTACGGAATCCACCTGCGCGCGGGCCAGTCCCTGGACCAGAATACGGATGCGGCCATCCGGCAACTTGAGCATACGCATGATGACGGCGACCGTGCCTATCTGGTACAGGTCATCGCCGGTCGGTTCCTCTTTATCAAGGTCTTTCTGCGAGGCGAGCAGAATCATGCGGCTTTCGCCGAGGGCTTCGTCAACGGCGCGTATGGATTTCTCGCGCGAGACGAAGAGCGGCACGATCATGAATGGATAAATGACGATGTCGCGCAAGGGCAGGACGGGCAGTTCGCTCGGAATCTGTAACTGCTGCTCGCCGCCATCGGTCGGGTCTAAGGCTTCTGTAATTTCCGCGTTGCTAATGACCATTATAATCTCAGTTGTTAAAGATACGTTGAATAGCTTGCTTCCGGTTTCCGATTTATTCTTCAGTTTCCCTGACGGAAACTTTAAACTCCGCGCCGCGCCGGTCCTGCTGTTTCGGCAACTGAATTATCAGAATGCCATCTTTTAACTCGGCGGTCGCCGCGTTCACATTAATGGTCCAGCGAAGCGGGACGACGCGGCTGAAGTGTCCGTACGAGCGTTCAGAACATAGATGCGTGACGACGCGAGTTCGTGGCACGCCTCTTTTCTTCTCGCCGCAGATGCGCAGGCGCGTGCTGGTCAACCCGACCTTAATCTGCTCCGCGCGCACGCCCGGCAACTCGACGCGCACGATGACAGCCTTTGCCGTTTCGCACAAGTCAACGGGCGGCGACCACGCGCCCGGCGTCGCCGGAGCGTCCGTCAGCGTCGCCTCCTGCAAAGCGGCGTAGAGGCGACCCACGTGGTCGCGCAAGCGTTCCAACTCAAGTCGCTCAAGCCCTGTCGCACGGACGGCTTTTATCATAAGGTAAAAGTTAAAAGCCAAAGGGACACGGGCACAAGGCAAACGAATTTTGCCTGTGACCCTTTGCTTTTACGTCCTCAGACCCTTCTGGCGGTGGCGTTGTTGCGCTGGCGCACCAGATGTTTGAGTTCGGTCATGAATTCGGAAACATCCTCGAATTCGAGATAGACGGAGGCGAAGCGCACGTAGGCCACCTTATCCAGTTCCTTCAAGCGGCGCATAATCATCTCGCCGATCTTGCTGGTCGGTCGCTCGCGCTCCGGCGATTCCTGCACGTACTTCTCTATAGAATTGACGATGCTCTCCAACTTGGAGGACGGGACGGGCCGCTTCTCGCAGGCGCGCAACAGACCCGCCATCACCTTGTTGCGGTCGAAGGCTTCGCGTCGCCCATCCTTCTTGATGACCATGTAGGGGATTTCGTCTATCCGCTCGTAAGAGGTGAAACGGCGCTCGCAACGCAAGCACTCGCGCCTGCGGCGAATCGCATCGCCCTCCCGCGACTCGCGCGAATCAACCACCTTGTCTTCGATAAAACCACAGAAAGGACACTTCATAGAAAGCTCCTCCGGTGAAAAGTCTGAGAGTCTTGAGTCATGAGTTGAGAGTCAAAAACCGTTGTCTTTGCCCTCAATCTCATTCGCCCGCGTGGGCCATTAAGGGTTCCTCCTCTGCCGCCGCCTTCTGGTCCGGCGGATGAATAATCTCGTCTTCGACTGCGTGCTCGACCTCTTCCGAAGAAGTGAGTTCCCGCAGACGCTTGATGTTGACCTCGCCGCGCAGCAGGTAGTAAAGACCAAAGGTGAGCGCAGGACCAAAAATAATCGGATTGAGAACGAGCGTCACGGCGAAAGCCTGTTCGCGCTCGACGCCTAGAAAGATAAGCCCGGCGGCAGTCGCCGCGTGAAATGCGCCCGCCGCGCCGCCCGGCGTCGGCACGAGCGAACCGATGAGCGCGAAGCCCATCACGAAGACGGTCTCGCCCAGACCGAACGGCAAACCGAAGGCGCGCAAGACGAGCCAGTTGGCTACCGTAATCGTCCCCCACAGGAGGGCCGTCCAGGCTGACACCACGGCCAACTCGCGCGCGTTCGTCAGGATGCTCAGCGCGCCCGCCAGTTGTTCCAACAAGCTGATAATCGCGCGCGAGACACGTTCCGGCACGAAACCCCAGCGCGTGAACCTCTTCCCTAAACCTCTAATCGCGCTCTCGGAACGCCGCTTGAACCAGGCGAGACCGGCCACGCCCAGCAACGAAGCGAGCAGCAACGCGCCACCCGCGATACGCACATGATTAAACTCCGACCCGCCGGAATTGGCCGGATGAAACCACAACAGATTGATGGCGAAGAGCACGACGACCGCCATGCTATCGCACAGTCTCTCGACCATAATCGTGACGAACGCAGCAGCCGGACGCACTCTTCTATCACGCAGAGGCAGGACCACTGGCCGCACGACTTCGCCCGCCCGCCCGAAGATAAAGACCGCGCTGAAGCCGACGGTCGTGGCGACGAACAGTTCACGCAAGGAAGCGGGAGTGAGCGGCGAGAGCAGCGCGCGCCAACGATAGGCGCGCAGCAAGTATGTCAGGTACACGACCGCGATGGCGGCGAGCAGGAGTCTGCCGTCCGAACGGCCAACGGCCCCGCGCACCTCCGTCCAGTTGAGCCCGCGCCCGAACCACCACATGATGAGCGCCGCCAGCAAAATCAGCGCGACGAATTTCAGATGTTTGCGCAAATTCAATTAATGGACCACTCCCGCAAAATGGCCTGCGGGCAACATCAATTAAACGTATAAAACTTGACTTTCCGCCAGGGCAACCACAAGATATGGTGTGGCACAATAAGGCTACAATACTTTGCTATGAGGGTGCAAGGGAAG
>JAXDFO010000261.1:0-11964 GCA_034665545.1 Blastocatellia bacterium | reverse complement strand
CGGGGCGTTCTTTCTGGTCATCGGTCTCTTCTTCCGCAACCCTATCATCCCCGCGCTCATCCTCTACGGGTGGGAGTGGCTCAACTTCCTGCTGCCGCCGCTCTTGAAAAAGATAAGCGTCATACACTACCTGCAATCGCTGACGCCCGTCCCGCTCTCCGAAGGACCATTCGCCATCGTCGCGGAGCCAACCCCTGCCTGGATTTCCGTCCCCTGCCTGCTCCTAGTAACCGCCGCCGTCCTCGTCGGCGCGAGCATCCGCATCCGCCGCATGGAAATCCGGTACGGCAGCGAATAGAACCTCTTAAGCTTTGAACGATAAGAGCAAATGAACTCTCGTTAGCTCCATTTGTCCTGACAAATGGAGCTAACGAGAGCTTGAAAGGAGCAAATGAGAGGCCGTTTGCTCCTAACGTCAGCTTCAAAGGCGTTAATGAACGCCCGTTTGCTCCATTTGCCCTCTCGTTAGCTCCATTTGTCCTCTCAATTGCTCCATGTGTTCTCTCGTTTGCTCCTTCGGAGCGGACGCAAGGAGCAAACGAAAGGACACATGGAGCAATTCATCAGACCTTAACCTCTATCTTCCAGACATTTTCGCCTGCCTGCGTGACGTTTATCTGAACATCAAGAAACATCTTGACGATTTCGATGTTGGTCGTCGTGTGAAGCGAGAGCGGGCCTGTCAGGTATGAGCCGCCGTCCGCGAGCGCGAGCGGGATGAGCAGTTGGTCCGCCAGATGCTCTCCGACCGGGGCATCAGTTTTGAGATATTGCAGGGCTTCCGTCGCGGCTCTTTCCGCGATTGTATCGGCGCGCACCCCGCGTTCGCCGATGCCCGTGAAGACCTCCATGACATGCTCGCTCTCTAGCTCTATGGTCAGGACGTTGCCGGGACTGAGCGCGTTGTGAGAAGTCTCAACCTGAAGCTGTTCATCGTTCCATCCCAGAGTCTCCCTGATGACTTCAAGCTCGCGCGCGGCGATGTGTGGCGGCAGCTTGACGACCAAAGCCCTGGCCCGCGCGGCGAGCAACGCTCCGCGTTCGAGCAGGTCCAATCGCTTGCGCTCAATCGAGGGTTCTATACGGACGTTGAACTTGCCGCCGCCCGGCGGGTAGAAGCCGTAACGCTCAAGCTCTACGGAGACGCGCGGGCCTGTTCGATTGACGAGCGGGAGGAAAGCCTGGTCCAGAAATTCAAAGGGCGGGGCATGTACGTTGTGCGTCCCGCCTTCGAGCGTGAGCGTGCTCGGAGCGTCGGCTACCATCAGAGGCGGCAGCACCGTTTGCAGCACCAACGTAGTGCTCCCGGCGGTCCCTATGCGAAAGACGTAATCGCCCGCGCGCACTTTCCCCGGCACGAAGGTGAACGCTTGCGAGCCGACACCGGCCCCGTCCACCTGCGCCGCGCCTATCTCTGCGGCGGCGTTGACTGCCGTCAGATGCTGTTGCCTGAGACCTGACTTTTCGCGCCGCGCGCGCACGTTGAAGATGCGAAAGGGCTTGCCCGTCACCAGCGCGAGCGCGAGCGACGAGCGTATAATCTGCCCGCCTCCTTCACCGAATGCTCCATCAATCGTCAGCATTGTTCCACACTCGCCGTGTTGGCTTCCGCCTGAGCATTCTCTTCATCTTCCGCTTTGAAGAGTTCTGTCTGAACCGGGTCAAGGCCGAGTGCCCTTCGCACGGGCGCGAAGCTGCGCCTGTGTATGGGCAACGGGCCGAGTTCATTCAAGGCTCTATAATGCGCGGGCGTCGGGTAGCCCTTATGAGAGGCCAGCCCGTAGCCCGGATATAATTGGTCCAGTTCTATCATCTGCGCGTCGCGCGTCGTCTTGGCGATAATCGAAGCGGCGGCGATGCTGGCAGAGAGCGTGTCGCCCTTGATGATGCCGCGCTGCGGGCACGCGCAGTCTGGAATCTTGCGCGCATCCACCAGTATAAAATCCGGGTCGAGCGAGAGGCCCACCACAGCGCGCCGCATGGCGAGCAGCCCCGCGTGGTAGATGTTCAAACGATCTACTTCCTCGACTTCGGCCTGACCCGTGGCCCAACAGAGAGACTCCCGCTTAATCTGCTCGGCCATCTGCGCGCGCTTCGTTTCGTCCAGGATTTTTTTAGAGTCGTTCAAGCCTTGCAGTTTATATTCGCGCGGCAGGATGACGGCGGCGGCGACGACGGGACCGGCGAGCGGGGCCATCCCCGCCTCGTCAACTCCGGCGATGAGGTTGACGCCCTGCGACCATAGTTCAAGCTCGTATTGCAGGAGCCTGCGCAGGCGTTGCCCTTCGGCACGAGCCTGACGGCGGCGCGCTCGAATCTTGCGCGCCAACTCACGCGCGCCGCTCCTGGGGTCCAGGTCCAAAGCTTCGAGCAAGCCCGTGGGCACAGAGGCTTGCCCGTCCAGAAAGCGTTTCCTGAGGGCGGAGACGGGCTGCGCCAGAAGTTCCAGGAGCGCGGGCGCATCCTTACTTTTTTCGTTGACCACTTTGAAAAATTCTAAGCCTCCGCCTCCGCCTCCGCCTTTTTTTTGGTCCACATATCCGCGATGTGGTTGGCCTCTGCCTGCGTCATGTTATCGAAGATGTCCGCGCTGTCTCGAATCTCGCCGTCTTCCAGTTCGCACACTTCCCAGTCGGGCGCATTCGGGTCTTGTCCCGCTCTTCCGGGCGTGACCCTCACCTTGTATGAAATATTCCTGTTCTCCTGCTCATCCATGAATCAACTTTCCTTTCGATATGAGATTATTCATTCGCACGTGCTGAGCGCATCAGCGCGATTGATTGTAAAGCCTCTTTCGCAGAATTTCATAGGCTCCCTGTTCTGCGTAGGATGTTTGTGAACTCGAATCGGGATAGAAATACAAGAGAATGAAAATTGCAAGCCGAATCGGTATTGAGAGAATAACGACGGAGGACGACGATGGCTAAATCTAAGAAGGCCGCGCGGCTCGAAGAGTTGGCGGCGCAGATACGCGTCTGCACGAAATGCCCTCTGTGTGAATCGCGCACGCTGGCCGTCCCCGGCGACGGCAAACCGAACGCGAAGGTCATGATTATAGGCGAAGCGCCCGGACGCGAGGAGGACGAGAGCGGGCATCCCTTCGTCGGTTCGGCGGGGCGTTATCTGGACCATGTGCTCGAAGGCACGGGCCTCAACCGCCGCGATTTCTTCATCACCAACACGGTCAAATGTCGCCCGCCGAAGAATCGCACGCCGAAGAGCAAAGAGGTCTTGACCTGCACTTCAAACTACCTCTTCGAGCAGATAGAATTACTGGACCCGAAATTGATAGTGCTGCTCGGCAGCGTCGCCGCCAAAAGAATGCTCGGCGTCAAGAGCATCAACGACGCGCGTGGCCGCGTCATCGTGCAAGATGGTCGCAAGTATCTTGTAGGCTATCATCCGGCGGTCAGGTTCTACAGGGAAGACCTGGGCGAGAAAGTGAAGGAAGACTTCGCGCATCTCACACGCGAATTGAAAAAGCTGTAGCCTTTGCCAACTTCCCTGAGTTATAAAAGGACGCCGGACACTTCGCGCCGTATGAAAATTAAGCAAAGGGAGAGCGAGGATGGGGCAGGAGACTTATCATCGTAAAAGAGATTTCACGCGCACGCCCGACCCGAAGGGGGAGGAACGGAAGAATGATAAACAGCATGCCTCTCATCCTGGCGTGAGAAAGCGTAGCGCGAAGCCTGCGAAGAAAGACTTGCCTGTGATGGGCGCGCGCAAGCTTTTCGAGTCCGGCGAGTTGAGCGGGGATGTGCGCGTCAAGGTGGGCCGGGATGTAGTCTCACTGTCGCACCTTGATAAAGTTTACTGGCCGGACGATGGCTACACGAAGGGCGACCTGGTCCGGTATTACTACGAAGTATCGAAATATATTCTGCCTTATCTCAAGCATCGCCCGCTCATCATGAAGCGTTACCCGGATGGCATCAAGGGCATCTCCTTTCATCAGCATAACGTGGAGGAAGCGCCGGATTACGTGCGCACGGCCTCGCTTGATGTAGATGAGGGGCACGCCGTTGATTATATCGTCGGGGACAATCTGGCGACGCTTCTTTACATGGCGAACATAGGCTCTATAGAGCGTCATCCGTGGCACTCGCGTATAGAAAATCTGGACCACCCGGACTGGCTCGTGTTTGACCTGGACCCAGGCGAGGGCATCACCTACGGCACTATCTGCGAACTGGCGGTCAGCGTGCGCGACGCGCTCGCGGAATTGGACCTGGAATGTTACCCGAAGACTTCGGGCTCAAGAGGCATGCATGTTTACGTTCCGCTCAATCCCGTGCATGATTATGAGTTGGTGGCGGAATTCGCCCTGCGGCTGGCGACGCTCGTGGCGAGCCGCAATCCTCAGATTGCCACCGTCGAGCGTGCGCTCAAGAAACGCCAGCGCGGGCAGATTTACCTGGACCATATGCAAAACGCGCGCGGCAAATCGGTCGTCGCGCCCTACTCCGTCCGCCCGCGCGCAGGGGCCACCGTCTCCGCGCCCCTCGAATGGAAAGAGGTCAAGGCCGCGAAGGTGACGCCGCAGGATTTCACTATCAAAAACCTGCTCCGCCGACTGGCCCGCAAAGGCGACCTCTTCAAGCCCGTGCTCAACAAAAAGCAGCGACTTGAACGCGCCCTGGACCAATTAAAAAGCATGTCCGAAGAGACCACGAACGGGAGCGCGAAGGCTTAAGGGAACGCGCTCTTTTCGTGCCCTTTCGTGGGCTTTTCCGGTCCACTTATTCGCTCAAGTTTCCTCACCGTCTTATTTTCCGTCCGAGGCCGATTTATGGCCGAATTTGCTGCAAAATCTCTATACAACCTGCCGGATGGTTAATGCATCTTAAATGTTCAGAAAGGTGAACTAGCGGAGGCCCTTTGGATGGCTGAAAATGCGGCTGCGAGAGTGGAGGAGATTTTGAATCATTTCGCCGATGCGATGGCGCGAGTGCTGCTGGACCAGCATCAGCAGCACATCGCCGAACTTGACCTGACTCTCTTGCAGGCGCAGGTGTTAAGGGCGCTCCGGCGCGGCGCGATGCCGACCGGGCAACTGGCTGCGGAGTTGCGCATTTCCGCTCCGGCCATCACGCAGTTGACGGACCGGCTGGTGCGCAAGGGACTCATCGAGAGACAGGCGGCGGCGGACGATAGACGCTGCGTCCTTATCGCGCTTTCGACCAAAGGCAAGCGATTAGTGGACCAATTTCGCAAGCGTCGCGCCGATCTCTTTCACAACGCCCTGGCGACTCTCGACGAGAGTGAGCAGGAGCAGGTGTTAGAGGTCATGGGGAAAGTCGTCATGGTCCTGGAAAACTACGAATCGAAATAATGATAGCAATGAGAAAGAGGGATGAGAAAATGAAAGTCGTTTGGAAAAGCATAATCACATTGGTCGCCGTGTTGGCGATAGCAGGTTCGACCGTGCTGGCCGCGCCGAGTTCCGGCGATAAGATTCGCAGCAACGAGCAGCCGGTGACAAAGCAGGTGCGACACGAGCTATTGATGCTGCCCTACTATGGAGTGTTTGATAATCTCGCTTACAAAGTTGAAGGCAACACGGTCACGTTGTACGGGCAGGTCATACGTCCTATCACGCGCAAGGATGCGGAAAAGAATGTGGCGCGAATTCAGGGCGTCTCTCGCGTGGTTAATAAGATAGAGGTCTTGCCGCTCTCAGGCTTTGATGACCAGATTAGAGTCCAGACTTACAGGTCTGTGTTCCGATCCGGCAGCCTGTATCGCTATGCGATGGGCAGCAATCCTTCCATCCACATCATCGTCAATCGCGGCAACGTGAGCCTTGAAGGAATGGTCGGCAATCGTACCGACAGCCAGCTTGCGTACATGGCTGCGCGAAGCGTGCCGGGCGTCTTCAACGTCACCAACAACTTGCAGGTCGAAGGTGACAACGAAGCGCGCTAACCAGGCAGCCGCGCGTGCCGGATGAGAGCAGAAGTAGAAGCAGGAGAAAACATGTCTCAAACACAGATTAAGCAACAAGCAGAGCAACGCTTTCTAGTCAACTTGCCGGTGCGCGCTGAGTGGGATGAAGAGCGAACCGGGCGGCACGTCGTCGTGGAAGGCACGACCGAGAATATTGGTCCAGCCGGGGCCGTCATTCAGCTTCAACAACTCCCTGCGGTCGGCAGCCATATCACCATCAGCATCCAGGCTGCCACGGGCCCGGAAGTGACGGCGCGAGCCGAAGTCATACGCCTCGTGCGCGATGTCCGGCAACCGCTGGTCTCGCTCAACGTCCTGGACGGGACGAAAGAATGGCGCGGCCACATCTGGAAGCCTGCCGGTATCATCGCCTCTCAACCTGCGTTGAGGGATGAAGAGCCGGACCAGGATTAGTTGAGTCAAGCTTTGTCAATTGAAGAAGGGCGGCCATCTGCGGTCGCCCTTTTATTTTCTTTGTAAAGGGAACATAATTGGCCCACAACATTCCTGCAACCATCCGGTCGGGCTTTAGCTTTATAATTCTCGTCAGGCAGAGTTATCTTTTCATGAGTCTGGATGAAGCGCTGGAACTGTTGGAGGTCCGGCGCTTCTTTTTAAGACAGGTGAAGACTCTGAAAGGAAGGTGAATCATGAGGGAGGACGAGATGCAAAACCTTGAAAACGAAATCAGCCCGTCGGAGAAACTGGAAGATAATCAAGAGCCTGGTTCGCGTATACCGGGCGCGGAAAACCCGGAGAGTAAAGAGATTAAGAAGGAGATAAATCCGAATACGGAGTGAGCGAAGAAAGATCGTGGCTATCAACTGAAGGGGCGTGCCAGCAAGGTGCGCCCCTCGTTTTTTTGGTCCAGATGAAGTGAGAGCTAACTGTGCGGTTTGAGGTGTTCTACAGAAGCTCTGATGAAACGTTCGGGCTGCCTTCTGCAAAGCGCGAGGGGCGCAGGTCGTGCGTCTCCATAGTGTGGGCCGCCCCGTCCAGGATTATCTCGGAAAGGAGTTGGCCCAGCGCGGGCGCGTGCATGACGCCGTGACCCGATGAGCCGTTGATGAAGTATAGATTTTCGACCTCGCTTGATGGGCCAAGTATCGCGTGCCTGTCAGGCGACATCTCATATAGACCGGCCCAGCAATTCGCGCGGTCAATCGCCGCCGCGCGCAGGCAGGGCACGCGCGCGTGCGCTCTAGCCCTGACCGCTTCAATCCATGCGTCCTCAACCGTCGTCTCAAACGGGTCAGCGACCTGCGGCTGGTCTGGCCATAATAGGAGCACGCGACCGTCTCGCACGCGCAGGTGAAATCCGTCGCCCGCGAAGATGGTCATGGGCATCTCTTCCGGCAACAGTTCGCAAGGATACGTAATGGCTACCTGTCGTCGCAGGGGCGCGACCGGAAGCCGAACGCCCGCATGTTGGGCCACACGCGCGGCCCAGGCTCCAGCCGCGTTGACCAGTAGGCCCGCGCTTACTTCGCCCTTCCCGGTAATGACCGTCTTTATGCGTCTCTGCTGGTCCAGTCGCAAGCCCTTGAGCGGCGCGTCATACTCGAAGCGCACGCAGAGTCTTTGCGCCGCTTCCGTATAGCCGCGCAGGATTTCGAGCGGGCGTATAAAACCATCCGTTGGACAGTAAACGCCGCCCGCTAAATTTTCCGGGTTAAGCGCGGGGTTGAGGAGCAGTATCTCTTTTGGGCCAACTCTGCTTGCCTCCGCCAGCCCGTGCGCTTTCTGAATATCCTGTGCCGCGTGCAGGGCATGCAGTTCCGCTCCCTCAGATGCCAGGAACAGATAGCCGCACTGGCGATAGCCAGGGTCAACGCCGAGTTCATCTTTGAAGCGTAAAAGTTTTTCGCGCGAGAGGAGAGAGAGACGGATGTTGACGGGCGTGCTGAACTGCGCTCGAAAGCCGCCGGTCGCTTTGCCCGTGCTGCCCTCGCCCGGACGCCGTCCGCTTTCCAGGACCAGAACACTGGCGCATCCTGCGGCGGCCAGATGATAGGCCACGCTGGCCCCCATCACCCCGCCTCCGACAATGACGACTTCTGCGGATTCCATCTGACTGGTCCAAATAAAGAGAGAAGGACTTTTATTCAAACCACTCGCTGCGGTAAGCCAGCCACCAACTGAAAACTCCAATCGGAAGCGTCGCCACGAGCGATGCCCAGAGGGGCAGCGAGAGGTCCGCTATCAGTCCCAACACGAGAAACGTTATCCAGAAAATTTTTCTTTCCATGTGCCTTAACAACTTTCCAACTAAAACCGGCTTGTCGTCACGCTTTGATTATACATATAATGCGCGGCATAGAGTTGAATCTTTCACTGACATAACGTGAGTGAGAATCTGCCCAGAACGATACCAGGAGGTAACGTGTATGTTACGAAGTTCAACCGACGACTCGCCACTCAACCAGGACACACAGGAGATAGAAACTGATTCATCCGAAGAGAGTCAGGGCGAAAAACCGTCCGCGCCCGGCGTTGAAGACGACGTGAACGGGTTCGCGGAACCGCCCGTCATCAGCACAGACTGACAGGCCCGGCAACAGCACCACAGGCTTTCAACATCATCAAGATGAAGCGCGGTCACGCTCGTGACCGTGATGCCTCTGCGTGTCTCACACCAACCCTCCGATAGCAAACCTCTCATCAATCATCATCTCGGTCCTCTTTGTCTTGAAACTTCATTCAAAGAGGGCCATCATGATGCGTGCCGCAATTCGACCTCTTGAAGGAGAACGGGCGATGGAGAAAAACAAGAAGATGCTCAAGCAGGAGTACAGGCAGAACCCCAGGCCGATGGGCGTTTTCCTGATTCGCAATATGGTCAACGATAAGGTGTTCGTCGGCGTCGGGCTGGACCTGGAAGGAATTATCAACCGTTACAAATTCCAACTCAAGATGGGCAAGCATACGAACCCTCGCCTCCAAAGCGAATGGAACGAATTCGGCGGCGATAACTTCGCCTTTGAAATACTGGACCAGCTAAACCTGCCGGACGGTCCTCATGCAAACCCCCGCGAAGACCTCGCGGCCCTTGAGGATTTGTGGCTGGAAAAGCTTCAACCATACGATGAGCGCGGCTATAACGAACGCAAACTGAGCAGGGAAGAGAAGCTAAGACGAATCTCGGCCAGACGCGCGGATACATTTTAATTTACTGGTCCACCCGCGCAACGACTATCCGTCTCTTGCTCACCCTGGAGAAATGACTTTGAAACAAATGACTGCTACTCTGTAATGTGCGTTAGCGTACAGAACATACATGATCCCCTTTAATTATCTTCTAATAACAGGTCAAGAGAGAGTAGTTTGTCACAAAGAATCCTTAGTCTGAATAACTGTGTCGAAGCATTGGCGCGAACAAGAGGCGCACTGCCGCGCTTGAATTGGCCGCACAGCACGCTCGTCGTCGGCGTTCATGCCTTCTCATTACTGGGCCTCTGGTACTGGCCGCGCCCCGTGGACCTCTGGCTATTTCTGGTCCTTTATCTCGTCACCTGCCTCGGAATCGGCATCGGCTATCATCGCCTTCTGACGCATCGCGGGTTTATGTGTAACAGGTGGCTGCGAGTGTTGCTCGCTTGGGCGGGCGGAGCGGCCTTGCAGGGCGGACCTTCGCGCTGGGTGGCGATACATCGTCGTCATCATCAGAAGGCGGACCAGGAAGGCGACCCGCATTCGCCCTTGATAAGCTTTTTTCACGGGCACGTCGGTTGGGTCTTGCGCTGGGACGAGCAGGACGCAGCCGACCACAGCCAGTTAGTCCCGGATGTCTCCGGCACTGACGTGTGGATGCGCTTGATGGACCGTCGTTTGATGTTCGTGCTGCCGTGGGCCTTGACGGGTTTGCTGTGCTGGATGATCGCGGGATGGCGCGGCGTGCTGTGGGGGACCATTATCAGGACGCTCTGCATGTGGCATGTGACGTGGAGCGTCAACAGCGTCTGTCACATGTGGGGCAGCCGACCGAACCGGACGAGGGATGAGAGCCGCAACGTGTGGTGGGTCGGCCTGCTCACGCTCGGCGAGGGCTGGCACAATAATCATCACGCGCGCCCTTCGGCGGCGGTTCACGGCTGGCGGTGGTACGAGGTGGACATCTCCGGCTACACGATACGCTTGATGGCCCGTCTCGGCCTCGTCTGGAAAGTCGTTAGAGAACCGCGCGCCTGACCGTGCGGCTTTAACTTGTCAACGCCTTTATCCATTTCAACAAGATGAATCGTCGAAAGCCATTCTGAAAACCATTGGTGAACTTCACCGCGCGCGTTATCGTACAAGCCTCGAAGGAGATTGTAGACGATGTATTGTTCATCATGCGGCGCGGCTATCGGGCAGGACTTGAGTTACTGCAATCGTTGCGGGGCGAAGTTGGGCGAGGCGAAATCCGAGAGCCTTAACAAGACCGGCGAGTTGTTCCCGGACTCTTTGATATGGGCGATAGTCTCCGTCTTCGTGGTCGGCCTCGGATGCATCATCGCGCTGATGGCGATGATGAAACAGTTACTGAACTTAGACAATCAAAGCATCCTCACTGTCACCTCGCTGGGCTTTCTGCTGATGCTGGTCATCGAAAGCGCGTTCATCTGGAAGCTATTGCGTCGCAAGAATGTCGAGAAGCAAGCGAGTGAGGCCGCGCTGCCTGGCGCGCACGCGACGAAAGAGCTTAAGGCGGCGGGCGAACGAATGTTACCCGAACCCCTGCCGAGCGTCACCGAGCACACCACCCGCTCCTTTGAACCCCTCTACCGCGACCGAAAATCAAAATAAACAACCGCCCTCAACCGGAAGAATTTTATTAGTTACGCACCCTTTTCAATGTGTCGGCGCAAGTGCTGTCGAATGTCGTGGAAGAGACTCTTGCGCTTGCCGCGCGTAGTATAGTCACCTTCAATAGTTTTGCCATCGCTCGGCAGGAATTGGCGGCTGCTGAGCCAGCTATGCCGCTCCCATTCGCACTGCGAGAGCATAATTGGCATGATGATGAGCCCTCTCCGCTCAGACTCTTCCAGGAATTGACTGATCTCCACATTCTGACAGTAGGCTGAATCAAGAAACGCCTGACTGACGAAGACGAGAACAATGTGCGATTGGCCGATCTTGGTTTTTATCTCTTGATCCCACTTATTCCCGACCGTGATGGCTTGGTCGGACCAGAACTCAACTCCTTCAGACTCAAGTCCCTTTAACGCGCCGAGCAGGGAGTTTTCCCCCAGATAGTGTCGGTCGTGATGGCTATAACTGATGAAGACTCTGACGGGCGACTTACCTGCCGTCGTAATAGCCGGGCCGCCGGATGGTGAGTCGTCCTTGAGCGCGCGCTCACCGCTTTCATTTGTTAAAGTTTTGATGAGTATTGATCCGGCGACTTGCGTCTCCTGACTCTTTTCATCTGCCGCACTCTTCTGTTTCTGGTTTTCATCCTGCACTCGCTTGCGATAGGCCAGTCCGAACACAGACGCAATAAGGATTTCAGTTACCTGCTCGATACTGATCGGATTGGCCTTCAACCATGCTTCAACCTCTTCAATGTTCTGCAATGGAGGTTTCCCGTCTCTTTTCTGGATTTCGCTGCCGATGAAAGTGAGCAGTGTGGGAGCATCTATAATCGAGTAGCTGAACTTTTTATCCGGTGTCATGTGCCTGCCAAGGTTCCCCAGCAGATTGGCAAGCTCGACGATACATATTTGCGGCTTGCGCTCTCTCTTAGAGAATAAGGACGGCTTTCTGATGAGCACGCGATACAGTTCTCTAATCTTATCAACCCTCTTGAGCACGTACTCCTCATCGTACACACGCGTCTCGTATCTCAGGTCTTCACCTAACAGGTCCGGAAAGGCATTAACATGAGTGAAGCGGTTCTCGTAATTATCTAAGAAGGCTTTGGCTGAACGCACCTGGATAAGCGCGTGACGGACGATGTAGATTAACTCCGGGTTGATGAAACGCAAAATCAAGAAGAGCAATAAGATGGCGCTAATGATGACGAAGAAACCTACC
>JAXDFO010000260.1:0-6450 GCA_034665545.1 Blastocatellia bacterium | reverse complement strand
CGAAATGGTCGCAGCCTGATGCCAGACACCACGCGCGTCCTGCTCATACGTCACGGACAATCCGAGGGCAATGCGGCGGGCCGCTTCGGCGGGCACACGGCGACGCCTCTTTCCGCGCGCGGACGTGAGCAGGCGTTGGCGACCGCGCGCGCCCTCGCCACGGAAAATTTCAGCGCGATCTATGCGAGCGATCTCATGCGCGCCGCCGAGACGGCTGAACCGCTCGCGCAACTCACAGGATTAGAGGTCCAATTAACGGACGCTTTCCGCGAACGCAGCGTCGGAGTGATGGAAGGCTTGACCTTCGAGGAAGCCGCCCAACAGCACCCGGACCAATACGCCGCGTTGCTCCGCAGAGACTTCGAGCACGTCCTGCTCGGCGGCGAGAGCTACCGGCAACTGCTCGACCGCGCCTCCCACGAATTGGACCAGGCCATCACAAGACACAGGGGCGCACGCATCGCCGTCTTCTCCCACACGGGCACTATCTGCATCCTCACACTGCACCTCATGGGCGCGCTCGACGCACTCCAACTTCGCCCCGTCTGGATTGCCACCAACAACTGCGGCATCACCCGTTTTGACCTCCGCGCCGACGGCTTCGTTCGCGTCCTCGCCATCAACGACACACGTCATCTCGCGGGGCTTTAAATTTTTCAATAGATTGGTTGGTCGGTTGTTAATCTCTGACGATGGCGTTGGGCTGCGGGGTCTGTTGTGGTTGGGGCTCTGTGGCCTGCGGGTCTTGTTGTCTGAAGAGGCGGCTGTCGGGCGGGGGCGGGGGGAGCATGGCGGGGTTGGTGCCTTTGACCTGGTCTATGTGGCGGCGCAGTTTGCTTGAGATGTAGAGGGTGACGGTGTAGAGGCAGGCGAGGCCGAGCGCGCCGTCGAAGAGGCGTAGGATGGCCGAGAGGAGTAGCATGAAGCCTAGCAGGTAGCCGTTGACGATGCGAACGCGACCGCGCTCGTTGAGATAGTTTGCGAGGACGCGGGGCCACTTGAAGAGCCAGTAAAAATTGTAGAAGGGGACGAAGTGATAACCGACCGCCTTGGGCGGGTCAATCGGATAACGACCGGCGGACAACTCTTCGAGTATCTTGTGAAACCTGCTCACGCAGAAGAGCCAGTAAATCCAACCGCTCAGCGCGATGAGAATGAGAATTAGTTTAAAGCCTTCCGATAAATCCAGCGCGACGTGCAGGACTTCCGCGACCAGAAAAGCGAAGGCGAAGATGTAGCCGAACCAGACCCAGGGCAGGTCGGTATGAGGAACGCGTTCTTCGTTGGACCAGGCGGATGATTCAATGCTGAGGAAGCTACTCATGATGAACCCGTGACGGACCCTATGACTTCTATGGCCTCGCGGTCTGTGGGCGAGACCGCTTCCAACTCGTCGTCGCCTTCGAGTTGACGCTGGCGGCGCACATAGCCGTCCGACTCGAAGATATAAGCGGAGGGCGCTTCGCGCATGATGATGTCTTGCAGGCGCATGAGTCCGTAGAGCAGGGCTTCGGGACGGGGCGGGCAGCCCGGTATATAAACGTCAACGGGAATCGTGCGGTCTACACCCTGCATCGTCGAGTAAGAATCGAAAGGCCCGCCCGTCGAAGCGCACGCGCCCATCGCAATGACCCACTTCGGCTCAGGCATCTGATCATAAACTCTACGCACGACCGGACCCATCTTGAGCGTCACCGTGCCCGCCACGATGATAAGGTCGCTCTGTCGCGGGCTGGGACGAAAGACGCCCGCGCCGAAGCGGTCTATGTCAAAGCGTCCCGCGCCGCACGCGATCATCTCTATCGCGCAGCAGGCCAGCCCGAACGTCATCGGCCAGATAGCGGATTTCCTGCCCCAGTTGACAATGGGCGCGGTCAAGTCCAACGCCTTCGCGCCCACGGTTCGCCGCAACGTGTTCATCAAAGAATCCACGGTCGTTAAAACGAAACCTTCTTGATGCTCAGCCATATGAACTGCAAGGATGAAGAGGTTGGGATGAAGGATGAAAGGTTTGAATCACCAAAGCGTTGACTCAAGGCCCGTCCATCTTTTACTTCATCCTTCCGCCTTCATCCTTCCTCCCTGCTTTCAAGCCCATTCCAGCGCGCCTTTGCGCCAGGCGTAGTAGTAGCCGACGATTAAGATACCTATGAAGACGAACATTTCCAGGAGCGCGAATTTGGTGAACGAAAAATCGCTGCCCATGTAGATGATGGCCCAGGGCAGTAGAAAGATGGTCTCGACATCGAAGATGAGAAAGAGCATGGCGATGATGTAGTAGCGCACGGTGAAACGGTCGTGCGCTTCGGTCGTCGGGTCAATGCCGCATTCGTACGGACGCATCTTGCCCTTGCCGTAAATGCTCGGACGCAGGAAGCGTCCCAGGATAATCGGGAGGACGGGAAAGACGACCGCGAAGACGAAGAAGATCATCACGGGCCAGTAGGCCGTAATCGGACCACCGACTCCCGTGACGCTCTGCGGTGTGGCCTGTAATAGCATCGCGCTCAAGCTCATCTTTTGTTCACTCTCTGCCAGGACGTTGGAAGTGTTCGTGCGCCGCGAAAGAAAGTTCAGCACCGGCGAAGTGAAAAAATATTATGCTGCGCGCAGAGGCGTTGTCAAACTATTCTTTGGCGAAGCGCGCATTCAAGAGTGAGCGTGCGGTTCGCCCGCGAGTAAGATGAGCGCGTGCGGGATAACATTCTTGATGACGGCGAAACACTCGCGCACGGCGGCGGGCGACCCCGGCAGATTGACTATCAAAGCGTGCCCGCGAATGCCGCACACGCCGCGCGAAATCATAGCCATCTCCGTCCGCGCGCGCGACGCCGCGCGCATCGCCTCGGCCATCCCCGGCACTTCCCTTTCGATGACGGCGCGCGTCGCTTCGGGCGTATTGTCGCGCGGCGCAACTCCGGTCCCGCCCGTCGTGACAATGAGGTTGACATCCGCGCGGTCTGCATAAAAGCGCAGCCTGTCGGCCAGTGGCCCCGCATCATCGGGCAGGATTTCCGTCGCCACGAGAGTCGCGCCGATGGCCTCCAATAATTGGACCAGCGCGGGGCCGGACCTGTCCTCCCGCTCCCCCCGCGCGCAACGGTCGCTCAAGGTCAACGCCACCGCGCGTATCTCAACGCTCTTCATTCAAGGTTTCCTTTACCTTTAATGGGCCGTGCTGTCCACGGCGTTCAGTTCCTGGAGCGAGTGGACGGTGATGTCGGTTTTGCGTTCGCGGGCGGTGATGGCTTCGACCATCGCTTGCGCGCCGGTCATGGTGGTAACGCAGGGCACGTTGTATTGGAGGGCCGCGCGGCGTATCGCCTGTTCGTCAAAATGCGAGACGCGGCCCAGAGGCGTGTTGATGATTAAATCAATCTCGCCGCGCTTGATAAAGTCCACGACGTTGGGGCGGCCTTCGTTGACTTTGAAAACGCTCTCGACCGAGAGGCCGACTTCGCGCAGGCGCGCGGCGGTGTTGAGGGTGGCGATGAGTTTGAAGCCGAGGCGCGAGAGCTTTCGTGCCAGCACGGCGGCCTGTCCCTTGTCGCCGTCGTTGACGCTGATGAAGGCCGTGCCCTCTCGCGGCAACTCAAGCCCCGCGCCCATCATCGCCTTCGCATAGGCTTCGCCGAAAGACTCGCCGACGCCCATGACCTCGCCCGTCGAATGCATTTCCGGACCAAGAACCGGGTCCACGCCCGCGAATTTGACGAAGGGAAAGACGGGCGACTTGACGTAGAAGTAGCGGCCCACGACGAGGTCTTCGGGCAACTCGAAATCTTTCAACTTGCGGCCCGCCATGACGAGCGCGGCGATGCGAGCCAGGGGAACTCCCGTCGCTTTCGAGACGAAGGGGACCGTGCGCGAGGCTCGCGGGTTGACTTCGAGAACGTAAACCCTGTGGTCCTTGATGGCGAACTGTATATTCATCAGTCCGCGCACTTGCAGAGCGCGCGCGAGTTGCCTCGTATAATGGCGCATCGTCTCAAGATGTTCCGGCTCGACCTGGATGGGCGGGAGCACGCACGACGAATCGCCCGAATGGATTCCGGCTTCCTCTATGTGCTCCTGTATGCCAGCGACGATGCAGGTCTCATCATCGGCCAGCGCGTCCACGTCAAACTCCGCCGCGCGTTCCAAAAATTTATCAATCAGGACGGGACGATCCGGCGAGAAATCAACCGCCGTTCTTACGTACTCATCCAGGCTCTCTTCGTCGTAGACGATAGCCATCGCGCGACCGCCGAGCACGTAGCTGGGCCGCACAAGGACCGGATAGCCAATGTTGCGCGCTATCTCCTTCGCCTCTTCGCCGGAGATGGCCGTGCCGTTCAAAGGCTGCGGGATGCCGAGCCTGGTGAGCAACGCGCCGAAGCGTTTGCGGTCTTCCGCGAGGTCAATCGAATCGGGCGATGTGCCGATGATGGGAACGCCCGCGCCCTGAAGGCGCATCGCCAGGTTCAAAGGCGTCTGCCCGCCGAACTGGACGATGACGCCCTCCGGCTTCTCCACATCAATGATGTTCATTACGTCCTCGAACGTGAGCGGCTCGAAGTAGAGGCGGTCGGAGGTGTCGTAATCGGTCGAGACGGTTTCGGGATTGCAGTTGACCATGATGGTCTCGAAGCCCGCTTCGCGGAGCGCGTATGCAGCATGACAGCAGCAGTAATCGAACTCTATGCCCTGCCCTATCCGATTCGGACCCGAACCCAGAATCATAATCTTGCGCCTGTCCGTCGGCGCGCTCTCATCCTCTGTCTCGTAGGTCGAATAGAGGTAAGGCGTGTAGGATTCAAACTCCGCGCCGCAGGTATCCACGCGCTTGTAAACGGGCAGGAGGCCGAGCCGCTTGCGATGCGCCCTCACTTCATCTTCGGTGCTTGCTGTGAGATATGCTATACGACGGTCAGAGAGCGCGTACTCCTTCGCCGTGCGCAGCGTTTCCAACGGCACATCTTCCAGACGTTGCCCCTCAATCTCGTCTTGGAGTTGCATCACGTCCTGAAGTTGTTCGAGGAACCAGGGGTCTATGCGCGAGAGACGATGTATCTCTTCTATGGACCAATTATGCTGCAAGGCGTAGGTGATGTAGGAGAAACGATTGGAGTTCGGACGCGCGAGCTTGCGCTGCAACTCGTCGTCCGAGACATCCTTGAGACGCAGAGGCTTGACCGCTTCGAGCGAGCGCAAGCCCTTGAAGAGCGCCTCCTTGAAGGTCCGGCCAATCGCCATCACCTCTCCGACAGATTTCATCTGCGTGCCGAGGATGTCTTCGGCCTCACGAAACTTCTCGAAGTTCCACTTCGGAATCTTCGCCACGACGTAATCAATCGTCGGCTCAAAGGAGGCGGGCGTCTTCTTCGTGATGTCGTTCGGGATTTCGTCGAGCGTGTAACCGACCGCCAGCTTGGCCGCTATCTTGGCTATCGGAAAGCCCGTCGCCTTTGAAGCCAACGCCGAAGAACGAGAGACGCGCGGGTTCATCTCTATGATGCGTATCTCGCCGTTTTCAGGATTGACCGCGAACTGAATATTGGACCCGCCCGTTTCGACCCCGACTTTTCTGATGATGCGTATCGCCATGTCGCGCAAGGTTTGATACTCGACATCGGTCAAGGTCTGCGCCGGGGCCACCGTAATCGAATCGCCCGTATGCACGCCCATCGGGTCAAAGTTTTCAATCGAGCAGATGATGACCACGTTGTCATTGAGATCGCGCATCACCTCCAGCTCATACTCTTTCCAACCGAGTATGGATTCCTCTATCAAGACCTCTTGAACAGGCGAAGCGGCCAGCCCCGCCCGCACTATCTCTTCAAACTCTTCCGGGTTGTAAGCGGTCCCGCCGCCCGTCCCGCCGAGCGTGAACGACGGACGAATAATCGCAGGGTATTCCGTCTTCTCAACAATCTCCTGCGCCTCTGCCCACGAGCGCGCGAACCCGCCGCGCGGCATCGGCATGCCCTCTTCATCCATCGCCTGTTTGAACAGCCGCCGGTCCTCCGCAACCTTCACGGCCTCGCGCTTGGCCCCTATCATCTCGACGCCGTACTCTTCGAGCACGCCCGCGTCAGCCAGCGCGACCGCCAGGTTGAGCGCGGTCTGCCCGCCCACGGTCGGGAGCAGCGCGTCCGGCCTCTCCGCGCGAATAATCGCCGTCACGGATTCGACCGTGAGGGGTTCTATGTAAGTCTTATCGGCGGTTTCCGGGTCGGTCATGATGGTCGCCGGGTTGGAATTGACGAGCACCACCTCGTAGCCTTCCTGCCTCAAGGAAGCGCAAGCCTGCGTGCCCGAATAATCGAACTCCGCCGCCTGGCCGATGACGATTGGCCCGGAACCGATAATCAAGATTTTATGTATGTCTGTACGTTTGGGCATGTCCCACTTTTGAGCCTGTCTCAACACGAAATATTTCGGCTGGTCGAATCAAAACATTATACATAA
>JAXDFO010000259.1:0-8065 GCA_034665545.1 Blastocatellia bacterium | reverse complement strand
AGGCATGACCGAAATAACGGACGCGCGCTTCCGGCCCGCTCCACGGCTCCGACCTCGGCGGAGCGTCCGGCGTCAGAAGCGGCAGGAGTCGCTCGTCATCCGCCGGAGTAAGTCCCAGGAGTTCGCGGATATGGCCCAGTGGCTGCGGCGTCTCATCGAGCTTGAAGAATTCGTCTACCTCCGTTCTCTCGAACGGGATGGCCCAGTCAATCTGGTCCGCTTCGGGCAGACGCGGAGTGCTCATGAAGAAGGGGCGCGCGCTATCGCTGCTCTGCTTGAAGATACGCAGGGATTGAAGACCCTTTTTGTAATAAGGACTCTCATAGAGCAGGCTCTCCAGGCAACGCATGATAGGGTTGCTGTGATAATCGTAGAGCAACTCTATGTAGCCGCGCAGAATCTTCGGAGCCTTCTCATAAAAAGGATCAAGGCTCTGCCCCTTCGCCTCCTTGTTAATCTGGTTGGAAAAGTCCGTGACGACCGTTGCCAGTTCGATGTTGTCTCCCTGCTCTGTCTTTATCTGGTCCAGCATCTGCTTAATCTCGTCCGCTCTTTCGAGGGGCACATTAACGAACGGCCCGCCGAATAAACTGGGGTCGCGCACCGCTTCCAGATGCATCGCCGGGTCGGCCAGGTACGAGGTCAGGACTTTTATCTGGTAGTGCAGCAGGTGCAGGCTGTACGGGACCGGAGAGATGAGGTCGGACCAGACCGACCATTTATTGACCAACGGCTCGATGGCCGTCGAACCCGCCAGGTAGTAGGTGCTTTGCTCTGTCATCGCCTTCAACTCCTTTGTTCTGGTTTACTCGTGTGTGTGACTCAACTCGTTCAAGAGTTCGTCCAGGTCTTCCTGATTGAGCTCGGCATCCGGGAAGTCTGAAGGCGTGAAGCCGCCAGCTTCGGAATTCAGGCAATAATTAATCAGCCCCCGGAGCGCATCTAGATACCATTGGGCGAGTCGCTCGATGGTTTCGGGCCGGTGTACATTCTCGCTATAGGTCCAGACCAGGCGCAGTTCGCCTCCCATCACGAACCCGTTGATGGAGAGCAGATGACTGCGGCTTCTCTCCGGGCTCGAAGTCAAGCCGGTGGATTCGCTCGCGGTGGCGAAGGGCGACGACGCGGGCAAAGCCTGGTCCATTTGCCCCAGATAGAGAAAGCTGACTTCCGCCTGCGGCATCTCGCGCAGCCTCTTCTTCAACGTCGCGTCTTCGTGCATGTAACGCAGCAGGCCATAGCCCGCGCCGCGCCCCGGCAAGCGTCGCAACTCCTCCTTGATGTGCTTCAGGGTCTGGCCCGGATGCGCGCCCGCCTCCAACTCCAACAGCACCGGGTAGAGCGTCGTGAACCATCCGACCGTGCGCGTGACATCCACGTTCTCAATCTCTAAATCCCGCCCGTGCCCCTCGAAATCAACGAGCACGAACTGCTCGCCGGTCCAGCGCGCGAATGATTGGACCAGCGCGGTCGCCAGCACATCGTTGATTTGTGTGCGATAGACTTTCGGCACATCATGCAGGAGCGAGCCGGTCTCCGACGCGCTGAGAGCCACCTGGAGCGAGCGTGCGGAAGCCTCCGTGTTAGCATTCCTGCCGTCTGCGAAATCAACGGGCAGCCGGTTGAGCTTGAGCCGTTTCTGGTCCAGCCAGTAATCGAGTTCGCGCACGACCGTCTGCGACTGTGCGAAGTCGTGCAACTGCTCCGCCCAACTCTTGAAAGATGTCGTCTTGGCAGGAAGCGAGACAGGCTTGCCCTGGACCAGTTGCTCGTAAGCTGTCGCGAGGTCTTCCAGCAACACGCGCCAGGAGATAGCGTCTATGACGAGATGATGAATCACCAGCAGGAGCCGTCCGGGCACGCCCGCGCCGTGGTCGAAGAGCAGGACGCGCACGAGCGGGCCATCCTGTAGGTTGAGACTCGCTTGCGCTTCTCCGGCAGAGGCCGCGATGGCCGCCGCCCGTTCTGACTCGCGGATGCCCGAAAGGTCAAGGCGCGAGCAGGGCACGAAATCTTCCGGCGGCTCGTTGCGCTGCTGCCATCCTGAATCATCAAGACTGAATCGCATCCTCAACGCATCGTGATGCGCGAGCAAATGCGCGAGAGCCTTCTCCAATAAAGCGGTGTCCAGAGTTTCGCGCACTTCCAGAAGCAGCGATTGGTTGTAGTGATGCGGGCGCGGCTGGTCCGCTTCAAAGAACCAGCTTTGAATAGGCGTCAACGGCGCTGGTCCTGTAACGATGTGCTGCTCAGCCTGAACGGCCCGCGATGTGCCCGCGATGGCCGCTAGCTCCGCGATGGTCTGATGCTGGAAGATTTGCTGCGGCGTGAGGTGCAGCCCGGCCTTGTTGGCCTTCGAGATAATCTGGATACTGAGAACGGAGTCGCCTCCCAATTCAAAAAAGTTGTCATGGATGCCGACGCGGTCAATGCCCAGCAGTTGCTCCCAGATGGCTGCGAGTGTCTGCTCGACCTCGCTTGTCGGTGCAGCGTATTCGGTCTGTAGGTCCGGCCTCGCGTGCGAGGCTTGCAAGCGGCGGACTTTATTAAGGTCGTCCAGCATCTTCGCCGCCGAGAGCATCTTGCTCTGCTCAAACAAGGATGGAAAATCCTGGGTCGAAATAATCACTTCGGGCCACATCTGGCCGAGCGCGCGGGTGAAGGCTTCGACGCCTTCCATGTTCAGCATCCCTTCTTCGACGGCCTTTTCCGGCTCGATGTGCAGCCGTTGCGCGGCCTCCACGGCCATGCCCACTTCCTGCCAGCCATCCCAGATAATCGAACATGTGAACGCGCTTCGCTTCAGAGGATGAGCGCGCGCGAACGCATCCATGAAAGCATTCGCAGCGCAGTAGTCCACACGGCCAAGCCCGCCCAGAATCGAACGGTGCGAGGAAAAAAGGACCAGGAAATCAAGCGGCTGATTTTGCAAGAGCGTCTCAAGAACGCGCGTGCCCTGCACCTTCGGACGGAGGGTTGAGGCGATTGTCTCAGGCTCGATCATTTGCATGAAGCCGCCGCCCGGAACACCTGCGGCGTGAATGACGCCGTGTATCTCGCCAAAGCGCGCGAGCGCGAGCCGCAAGACCTCCTGCATCTGCGACAGGTCTCCCACGTCCGCCGCAACCGGCAGCACCTCCGCTCCGAGCGTCTCCACTTCCTGCACCTTCATAATCTTGACGCTCGTCGCATCCTCCGCGCCGTGTTGCTCTATCCATGCGGCCCACTGCTCGCGCTCAGGCAGGGCGGTGCGCGCGACCAGAACGAGACGCGCGGACGCCACGCGCGCGAGGTGCTTCGCCAGTTCGAGGCCGATGCCGCCCATGCCGCCCGTCACTAAATAAACGCCGTGCTCGCGCAGGCGCGGCGGCAGTCTCTTCCTCGCCGCGCTCGTCCCATCGTCTTCCTGAGCATCTTCGACAGTCCGGCTCGAAGAGGTCTCTGTGAGGTCAACCGCGCGCTCCGTATGCTCTACGCGGACGGCCTCGAAAGACTGCACCCAGCGACGCGGGCCGCGATAAGCGACGACCGTGTCGCCGGACCTTGATGTCAACTCGTCAATTAATTGGACCAGCAGTTGGTCCATTAATAGCGACTCGTGAATGCTGCCCGGCGCGGGGAGCATGATGTCTATGCTGCGCGAGGTAATCTGCGGGTACTCCTGCGCCATCACGCGACACGGACCGAGCAGCGTGGCCCTCTCCGGGCGCAACGTTTCCGCGCCCGTCACGGCCTGAAGATTGTTCGAGACGACGCACACTTGCAGCGCGTTTGCTGAACTCTGCTCGTTGATGCTGTGCGAGAGAGATTGTTCACCGAGCGACTGCGCGAGCAGGAGCAGGCTGTTGAAGCCTAGCTGCTGCGAACGCTCGAATTGCTCATCACTCAAGCTCCGCTCTGCTTCGTCCGGGGCCACGTTCCAGAGATGCGCGATGATGCCCGGTTGACGGCCCTGAGATTGAAGTTCTTGAAGGAGCAGATCGTAATGTTCGCGCTGCGCCGGAGCGATGAAATATTCGCTGGCATTGACTCGCTCAAACTGCGTCCCTGCATGCACGAGTGTGACTGAGCGTCCCTGCTCCTTGAGTCGCTCAAAGAGACGCAGGCCCAACCCGCATTCGTCAGCGAAGATAAGATAGGGGCGCGGCTGTGCGGTCTCGAACCTCGCATCAACGCGCGCGAGTGGGACAGACTGTTTCCAGACGGGCACGTAGAACCAATCTGCTATCTCCTGTTTCTTGCCGAGTTTTCGTTGCTGGCGGTTGCGGAAATCTTCATCCGGCTGCGCGTCAACCCAGAAACGCTCACGCTCGAACGGGTAGGTCGGCAAAGGCACGCGCCCGCGTTGCTCTTGCGAATAAAAGGCGGGCCAATTGACGTTCGCTCCGGCGAGCCATAGTTGGCCCAACGTCTGCAACAGGAAAGCCGCATCGGACCCGCGCTCATGCGGCGACGGGAGCGAAGAGAGCAGCACGCAGGGGGCCGCGTCCTCCGGCTGCTGCCGCTTCGCCAGCGTCGCCAGAGTCTGTCCCGGCCCGACTTCGAGGAGCACGCGCTTGCCGCTCCTGACCAACTCGCCGACTCCATCCGCAAAGCGTACTGGCTCGCGCAGGTGTCGTGCCCAGTAGGCTGCGTCCGTCGCTTCGTCTGCGGTAATCCAGCGTCCTGTGACGTTCGAGATGTATGGAATCTGCGGCGCGTGCAGTGCGAGACGGCGAACTTCCGTCGTGAAATCTCGCAAGATCGGTTCCATCATCTGCGAGTGAAAAGCATGAGAGGTGTGTAGTCTCCGACACTCCACGCCGCGTTCGCTGAGCTCATGCTGTATCGAGTCTACGGCCTCGACCGTCCCGGAGACGACGCAGAGAGAGGGCGCGTTGATGGCCGCCAGCGACACGTCCCTGTTGCCTTGCGTCGCCAGCAGAGTTGTCAACTCCGACTCTGCGAGCGGGACGGAGAGCATCGCGCCCGGCGGCAAGCTCTGCATCAGTCGCCCGCGAGCGACGACCAGGCGCAAGGCATCCTCCAACGAAAAGACTCCGGCCAGGCAGGCCGCGACGTACTCGCCTATGCTATGCCCGATCATCGCAGAGGGCTTGATGCCCCACTCCATCCATAATTGGGCCAGCGCGTATTCGATGACGAACAGCGCGGGCTGCGTGATGGCTGTCTGTTTCAACTGCTCTTCGGCGGCATCAGCTTCGGCGGCGAAAATCAGCTTTCTGATGTTGAGTCCCAGATGCGGCTCAAGGATTTTCGCGCATCGTTCAACCTGTTCATGAAAGGTCTGCTCTGAGCGGTACAAGTCGCGGCCCATCCCCACGTATTGCGCGCCCTGACCGGAGAACATCATCGCCAACTGAAGACCGCCCGGCTCCGCCTTGCCCCTGCGCACGCGCTTCGCGGAGTTTCCATCAAACGCCTCTATGGCGTCCTCCGTGTCACGACACAAGATTGCGCTGCGAGAGGCGAACTCGCCTCTCCCGACTTGCAGCGTGTAGGCGACATCCGCGATGTTGAGTTTGGGATTCGCTTTCAAGTGTTGGGCCAGGTTCTCCGTCGCGCGTGTGAGCGCGGTGTCGGTCCTGGCCGAGAGCAAGAGGAGTTGATACGGTCTGGAAGAGACTGTGGAAGGAACGGCCTGCGGGGCTTCTTCGACGATGACGTGCGCGTTCGTGCCGCCAATGCCGAAGGAACTAACGCCCGCGCGGCGCGGAATCCCGTTCGCGGTGGACCACTGCGCGAGCTTGTCGTTGACATAGAAGGGGCTGTGCGCGAAATCAATGTTGGGATTGGGCCGCTCGAAATGCAGGCTCGGCGGAATCTGTTTGTGTTTGAGCGCGAGGACGGTCTTGATGAGTCCGGTGACGCCTGCCGCAGCATCCAGGTGGCCGATGTTGGTTTTGACGGAGCCAATCGCGCAGAAATGCTTCCGCTCCGTCCCGGCGCGGAATGCCTGCGTCAGCGCGGCGACTTCGATAGGGTCGCCGAGCGCAGTGCCCGTTCCATGCGTCTCCACATAGGTCACTGTCTCTGCGGGAACACCTGCGACCGCCTGGGCTTCCGCGATGACCTGCGCCTGCCCTTCAACGCTCGGCGCGGTGAAACCTATCTTGAGCGAGCCGTCGTTATTGATGGCAGAGCCTTTGATGACGGCGTTAATCGTGTCTCCGTCAGCGAGCGCGTCTTCGAGTCGCTTGAGAAGCACGACGCCGACGCCGTTGCCATTGACGGTTCCCTGCGCGCGGTGGTCAAAGGCGCGACAGTGACCGTCAGGCGAGGCGATGCCGCCCAACTCATACCTGTAACCGCTCTTGACGGGCGCGGTCACGGAGACTCCGCCCGCCAAGGCCATATCGCAGTGATAGTCAAGCAAGCTCTGGCAGGCCAGGTGGACGGCGACCAGCGAAGTGGAGCACGCGCTCTGGACCGTCAGGCTCGGCCCCTTCAAATTCAACTCGTAAGAGACGCGCGTCGCCAGGTAGTCGCGGTCGTTGCCGAGCATCATGTGAAAGAAGCCAACGGATTCGAGGAAGCCCGGATTTGAAAAGAGGTTGAAGAGATAGGTATTGAGACTGACGCCCGCGAAGAGGCCGACTACCGCCGTCCTCTTTTCCGAAGCGTACCCGGCGACCTCCAAAGCTTCCCAGACACACTCCAGAAAAATCCTTTGCTGCGGGTCCATAATCTCCGCTTCTCTCGGAGTGAAGCCGAAGAAAGAGGCATCGAATAATTCCGCATCCTCAAGCACGCCTTTGGCCTTGACGTAGTTCGGGTCGCGGACCTGTTGCGGGTCCAGGCCGGAGGCGATTAACTCCTCTTCGGAAAAGAGCGAGATGGCCTCAACCCCGTCGTGCAGGTTGCGCCAGAACTCAGCGACGTTCCTGGCCTTTGGGAAACGGCCCGCCATCCCGATGATGGCGATGCCTTCAAGGGATGTGTTCGCGCCCGGATTAGACATTGGCTGTTTTCCCCTTTGTGTGTTGCTTGCGCCTTTGCGCGGCCTCTGCGCGCTTGGCGGCGCGGTCCTGAGTTTGTCTGATGGATGTCTCTGCGCCCTGGTCTTCGCTGGCGTGATGGGCCAGAGCCTCGACCGTCGGATACCTGAAGAGGTCCAGGATTGAGAGTTGAACACTCAGCCGCTCGCGCAGTTTGTTATGCACTTCGTAGACGCGAATCGAGTCGCCGCCGAGGTCGAAGAAGTTGTCGTGAATGCCGACTTGCGCGACCTGTAAGACTTCCTGCCAGACGGTAGCGATGGTCTGTTCGATTTCGTTGTGAGGCGCAACGTAAGCCTCGCCCGCACGCTGGCGCGAGTGCTCTGGCGCGGGCAACAAACGACGCTCGACCTTGCCGCTCGCAGAGAGCGGCAACGCATCCAACCACATGAAGGATGAAGGAATCATGTAGTCGGGCAGTTTCTCCTGTAGGAAGCGGCGCAGGTCGCTGACCGGCGGCGCAGGCTCCGCGCCAGCGACGAGATAAGCCACCAGACGCCTGTCGCCGGATGCATCCAAGTAGTCCATGACGAACGTCTCGCCGATTGACGGATGCTCCTTGAGGACGGCTTCAATCTCACCGATCTCGACGCGATAACCTAGAATCTTCACCTGATGGTCAATGCGTCCGAGAAACTCCAGGTTGCCGTCGGGCAGGTAACGCGCGAGGTCTCCAGTCCTGTAGAGCCTTGCCCCAGGCTCATCACTGAAGGGATGCGGGATGAACTTCTCCGCCGTCAGCGCGGGCCGATTCAGATAGCCGCGCGCCACGCCCGCCCCTCCGATGTAAAGCTCGCCCGGAACTTGCACCGGCGAGGGATGCAGGAAATGATCGAGCACGTAAAGCTGCATATTCGCAATCGGGCGACCGATGGGGACCGAACCGCCGGACCTTTGCTCGTCCGGCACCTGGTAGACGCTGCATCCGACCACCGTCTCCGTCGGGCCATACTCGTTGATGTAACGTCCTCCCTGGGGACGCCACTCCTTTAAATCTTCCCACCGCAACGCTTCTCCTCCGATCACATACACCCGTGCTTTGCCTTCCACTCCCGTCCGCCGCAACG
>JAXDFO010000258.1:0-8066 GCA_034665545.1 Blastocatellia bacterium | reverse complement strand
TGCCTTTAGGCTGGCTCCTGTCAGACAGGTCTCGCTGCGACATGCAACAGCAGATTGGCTCACTCGTCCAGAACGACGGGTGCGGGCCCGGCAACGAGGGAACCGCGCAGAGGAATCGTGAGAAGATGAAAAAAATCTTGGGGATGCTGGTCAAAGACCACTAGAGTAATTCTCAATTGAGCGTATAGTGCAGGAGATTCACCACCGCAGACACAGAGCACACAGAGGTGGCACAGAGAGTTGAGCTTTCAAGCCTCTGTGCTAACTGCGCGTTCTCTGTCTGCGGTGGTGAACGCTGCTTTCATAAGGCTCAATTCATATTCACACACGACTCACTGGTTATCAACTTTGGATTCTATGACGCTCTGAATGTCCACCGGGACATTTGAGAAGAAGTCATAGCCCGTCAAGCTCTCGACCTGGTCCACGCTCACGCGATAACTCTTCCAGTCGTTGGCGCGTATGCCCTGCTGGTTGGGCATAATCACCGCGATGACCCGCGTCTGCGCGTTCACGCGCGAGACATCATTATCGCCGTTGGGAATCACGATTATCACTTTCCAGGTCTGCGCCGGGACCGTCACGTGACCGCCCGCGATGGTGTTGGTGACGCCGCCGTTCGAGCCTGTCCCGCCGATGCCCGTGCCGCCCGCGATGATGTAGACCTCGTTGCCCTGGCCCACCAGCGTGCGCGTGTAGGATTCGAGCGCCTCCCACGGACCCTGGTTGTTGTCAGGAGCCTGCGGCATCATGTTGCTCATGAAGAAGGTCGCGGAGTTGTCCGCAACTGTCGCCGTGCGGTCTGCGGACGGCGTGTGATGGCCCCTGTCGAAACCGGAGCCGGTATAGTCCGTGCTCTGCACTTGATACCAGCCGCCCGGCAAAGAGGGGTCGTTGCGAAAATCGTTTTGACGCGGCGTGCTGCCTATCCATGAACTGTTCAGATGCCAGCTTACCCAGTTGGGCCTGCCGTTGTCCCTGTTATAAGAGACGACGTATTGCGGTTTATCCAAGAGGTAGTTGAACGGTTGATTGACATCCGTGACGGCGTTGCTCGGATTGCCCATCGTCAGATGAACGCTCGTCGAAGCGGGCGGCGCAGTGCCGTCGCCCTTCTGTTCAACGGTCAGAGTTTGACCGCCGATGAGAACTGTGCCCGTGCGGAAAAATCCCGCGTTGGCCGCGACCGTATAAGCGACACTGCCGTTGCCCGCGCCGCTCGCGCCGTTGTTGATTGTAATCCAAGCGGCATTGCTTGCAGCCGTCCAGGCACACCCGCCGCCCGTCGTGACCGTGATGTTCCCGCCGCCGCCCGCAGAGCCGAAGCTCTCCGTCGCCGGAGAGATGTTGTAAGAGCAGGAGGGCGCGGCGGCGTCCTGCGTGATGCTCACAATCTGACCTGCGACATCAACATGCACGGTGCGCGGAGACGTGCTGCTATTCGCGCTCAAGGAATAACTGATGTTCGCGCCGCCGTAACCATCCGTATCCGAAATCTTAATCCAGTTAGCATCGGCACGCGCTTTCCAGCCGCACCCCTTGCCCGTCGTCAGTGAAATATTACCCCCGCCACCCGTGGCCGTGAAGTTTTGATTCGATGGCGTGACGTTGTAAACGCAATCCTGCGGCGTTGAATCCGTGGCGATGAAGTTGAAGACCTCATCGTTGCTGATGTTTTTAACTGTCTGGCTCGGCGGGCTGAAGCTGTAGAAGGTCATGGAAGGGGTCGCGGTGTAAGTGCCGCCCGCCGACAGGTTGCTGAAGAGATAGTTGCCGCCGTAATCGGTCGTCGCGGTG
This sequence comes from Blastocatellia bacterium, assembly GCA_034665545.1. GTDB lineage: Bacteria > Acidobacteriota > Blastocatellia > Pyrinomonadales > Pyrinomonadaceae > DASYML01. The sequence continues at coordinate 6,269 of JAXDFO010000258.1, read as the reverse complement.
AGGGTCGCGGGGCCGCCCGTCAACGTGATGGTCACGCCGCTCAGGATGATGCCGGTCGAATCCTGCACATGGCCACCGATGTTGTAAGAGGCCGTCGTCGTTTGATTGCCAACTGCTGGCGCGGTCGTTAGATAATCCGTGCTGCTGCCGGAGCCGTTGAATTCGCTGACCGCGAAATAATAAGCGGTGTGGGGCTTCAACCCTGTGACGTTGACGCTGTTGCCGCCGCCGCTATAGACGACGAAATCGCCCGCGCCCGTCTGCGCGCCGTTACCGAAAACAGGACTGGCCGCATATGAAACTCCATCAACAGGACTGCTGTTGACGGGCCCGCTCTCTCTTATCTGGACCACTCGCCCGGACCCGTTCCCGTTGGTCCAATTAACCGTCAGAGAGGTCGTGCCCGTCGAACTGAAAGCGACGTTGGAAGCCTGCGTGGTCGGCTCATGGACGACCGAAGCGGAGCGCAGAGAATTGATGAAGGCAGTATTGTTCGCATTATTGCCGCTCCCGAAAGTGAGGCTCGCGGCGGCTCCTGTGGCATCCGTCCCGTTAAAATCCGCGAGGCTCTGCGTGCTGTTGTTCGCATAGACGAACTGGCCCGTGCCGGACGTTCCCGTGGCGCGGAGTTTGGGCACTGGCGCGGCGTTGAACTGCGCGCCCGCGCTCCCGCCCGCGAGAGCGTGAATGCTGCCCGTCACTCCGGCGGCCCCGCTTCCTGCGGATTTAATCATCACAACTTCAGCCGTGGCGATGTCGAAAGAGCCGCCGAGACTGCTGAAGTAAGCCGGGTTTTGCATTCCCAGGTCCAGATTATAATCCGCGTCGCCAACCGAGATGTCCGCCGCGCTGTTGTTATTCCTGAGCACGATGAGCGTCCCGGCGCGGACGCTGCTCCACAGCGCGTCGTTGGAAAACTGGTACTTCCCGCCGCCGTCGCTCGCCATGCTGGCGGAGAAATCCTTGACAATCATCCCGCGCATGTCCAGGTTATTCTGGACCACTAATAACTCCACGACATCATCGCTCGTGCCTGAGTTTTGATACTTATTAACGACCACGGTTTGGGCCTGCGCGCCCGCGCCGAGCCATGCCATACACACGATTACTGCTATGAAAAAGCTAACTCTCTTCATTAAGCCTCCGTCAGTTTTATAGATGTCTGGTGAGAGATTGAGAACGCCGGGCACACTGGCCGCGAGTCCTTCAATCTCGGAAAAATGCGCGCTGGTCCGGATTGCTGCGATGCGATTTATTTGTGGTGATGCGTGGTCAGGCGAGCGTTGGATTTATCGGTTATCGAGCGGGCAGATGTTTTGAAAGGCATTCTTTAATCTAATCTCCGCTCCATTTACTTTCGCAGAGTGCGACTTCTATTTACAGCTAAATGGAGTGTAAATATAACCTTTGACGAGCTAGCCAGGGGGTTCAATCGAATCTTCAAAATCAGGCGAGAGTTATACTATTTATTGGCCCAATATTCAAGTTAAATTGGCCCAGAAATAACGCGTCATGTTGACTTTCGGAAGCGGGATTTAATTGGGCCAACTCAACGCGAAATCGTGAGGGGCAGGTCGCGCCCCGCGCTCGCTTCATTGCCGGAAAAATCGGCAGCCGTGATTCTGAGAAGGTAATCGCCCGGCGGCAATTCGGATGTGTGCCAGGCTCCGACGGCGGCCCTTCCGCCGCGCACGGTGTTGGTGACTTGATAGAGAAAGCGTGTCGTCGCGCTGCCGTAAACAGTGATGCCGCTGCTGTCGGCGTAGGCGATTTTGACAGCTTCGCTATCGGAGGGTAGGCGGTCGAATTCGAGGTTGAGACGGGCCCGCTCAAAGCCTGGCGCGGGCGCGCCGCCGGGTGTCAGGACTTGATAGCCAAGCTTGTAGAGTCCCAGTCGTCTTCGCTCCTGATTCTGGTCCACCTGGTCGTAGGCTTCAACTATAATGTTGACATCGCCACGGACGAATAATTTGCCGTTGCGCCTCTGCGTGATGCGCTGGCCCGTCTCGTCGAAGAGGCGTATCCCGTCGGGAGCGATGACGGGGGCGACATGGTCGCCGAAGTCTTTGAAGGGCAGCGAGAGCGGGTTGATTTCCGCTCCGCCTGGGCCGAAGTTGAGATGCACATGATTCATGCGATTGACGGAGCCGAGCGTGTCTCCGACGCGAAAGCGTGTCCCTCGCTTGACGCGCACGCGTTGGGGCTTGCCCTTCTCATCAAGTAGGAGGTTGAAGCGCGACGTGTCCAGAATCTTCTCCTGAGCGTCGCGCCCGACGCGCATGTGTATGTAGGTCATGACGCCGATTCTCAGTCCTTCGCTCAACCCGCCAGCATCCCATGTGCTCAAAGGATTGCTCACCTTCTCGTCATAAATGGACCGCACGATTGCGCCGTAGCCCGCCTGTATGTCCAGGCCGCTGTGTAAGTGATCGCGGCTCTCGCCTTCGTAGCTGCCGCGCACTTCGCCCATCGTCGCCACGACCTCGTGCCTTTGCCACTGCGGGTCTACGGGCCAGGGAAGAGAGTCCATGCGCAACGTCTCTGGCGACAAGCGCGGCAGCGGACCCTGCGCTTCATGCGCGACGGGCGAGGCGTTCGCCGCATCATCGAGGGGCGTCAATTTTCGTATCAGATAATTGGCGGTGTCCGCGATGTACAATGCGCCGGACCTGTCAACGGCGATGCCTGCCGGACCATTAAAGCGGGCGCGCGTTCCCTCTCCATCGGCGAACCCCCTGTCGCCTCCGGCCATGATATAAGCCGCGCCCTGCGGCGATATTTGAACGACGCGCCCTCGCCTGCCTTCCGTCGCATAGATGAAGCCGTCATGCGTTGTCGCTATTCCAAGCGGAGCGGCGATGCGATTCGTGTCGTTATTGTCAGAAGCGAGGTTGAAGGTGAGCGTGACGACCTGACCTTCGCGCGTGAGTTTGCGTAGACGGTCGTTGCCCGTGTCGGCTATCAAGAGCTCGTGTTGCGTGGTCAAGGCCAGCGCGCAGGGCGTGTCAAAGAGAGCTTCGGAAGTTGGCCCATCGAGATAGCCGGGAGCGTTGCCGCCCGCCAGCGTACTCACCTGGCCGTCGCTCGCTATCTTGCGTATGCGGTCATTGTAAGTGTCCGCGACGTAGATGCTGCCGTCCGTGTCAACCGCGACGCCGACTGGTCCATTAAACTCCGCGCTGCGCGCAGGGCCGTCCTGATAACCGGCCTTGCCGTCGCCAGCGATAGTAGTCACGATTCCCTGCGGGGTCACTTTGCGAATGCTGTTGTTGCCGGTGTCTGCCACGTAGAGATTGCCGCCCGCGTCTATGGCGATGGCGGACGGGCTATTGAAAGCGGCGGCAGTGCCCGGCCCGTCCGCGAAGCCCTCGGAGCCTCCGGCGAGCGTGCTCATCATGCCGTCGGGCGCAATCTTGCGTATGCGATTGTTCTGCCCGGCGTCCGCGACATAGAGCGCGCCCTCTCGGTCCATGACGATGCCGAAGGGGTCCGCGAAACGTCCAACGGCGGGCGGGCCATCGGTAAAGCCCGGAGAGCCGTCGCCAGCCAGCGTCAAGACTCGCGCGGTCCATCCCTGCCGTGTCTTGGCGGGTCTTTGCTTGAGCCGGAAATAAACGAAGAGCGCGCAAGCGGTGACGAGCAAGAGCAGGATTCCTGCAATGATTATTTTGGGCCAACGGCGGCGACGCTTACCTGTAGAATCCATCGGATGGTTTACTTGCGCCGCGAGCTATTGCTTTGGGCCAACGGAAAGTGCGGCTCTATGTCCACGGGCACATCGCCTAGACGGTTCAGCGCGTTCTGCATCGCGGGCCTGACGACTCCATACTGGTCCAGCATCTGCCTGGCCTTGTCGTATGAGCCTTCCGCCTGAATCGTCATGATGTCGTGGGTCAGTTCGCGCACAGCCTCTTTGATTTTCCCGTTATCAATGCTGAACGTGCCCGCACGCTCGTCCGCTTTAATCGCCCCACGGTCCATCAGATAGTTGAACTGCAAGGCCACGCCTTTGCCGTGCGCCTCCGTGATGCCGAAGCGGACGGAGCGAAACGCGCTCGCCAGATAGGTGGTGTAAAGCGAACTCTCCAATTGACGGTCCAGCACGCCCTTGTCAATCAGGTACTGCAAGGCGAAGAGGCCGGTGATGTCCGCCTTCGCCTCTTCCAACGCCGAGTTGAGTTCCTTCAATTGCAGGCGCACGGTCGTCTCATGACCGTCAACCTGTATGTTGTGTGGGCCCAGTCCGTGCATCAATTCATGCGCGAGAATATGTGTGAAGAAGGCTTCAAACGAGAGCCGCGATTGCTGCGCGGGTTCCAGGACGACGCGCGAGATGGGCACGAGCGTCTGCTTGAACTTGGCCTCCTGCACGTTCTTGAGCATGACTCTCTTAGAGCCCTTCTCCTTAATCACGCGCTCGTCGTTCGGCAGATTGAAGGCCGCCGTCTGCACCCCGCTATTTCCCTCGCCTGAGCCGAAGACCTCGTTGACGACGCGAATCGGGGCCGTCGCTCCGAGCGTCGGATTGCGGTAACGCGCATCAATCGGCAAGTGGTTCTCTATGTCCTGTAAGTAGGTGCTGAACTTCTTGAGCTTCGCCGTCTCCGCCTCATCGCGCAGGGTAACGTAAGCTTCAAAGGCGGCCTTGTAACTGAAGACCTCATCCTCGTAAGTCTCGTATGGGCCAATCGTCACTTCTATGGGTGCGTCCAAATCCATCCACGCGACATCGCTCGCGTAATAGTCGTTGCTCGCAAAGGCATCGGCCCGCTTGACCAGGAAAGTCTTCAACGTCTGGTTGGTCGTCAACTCCGCCGCCTCGCGCAACAGTTTCGCGGACGGGGCCAGGAATTCTTTGTACTCATCGCTGTAAGCCACGGCCTTGAGCTTGCCGCCCGCGTCGCGGCGTATGACATGGAAGAAACCGTTGGCGCGCGCGCGTTCATCTTCAGGGAGGCTCTGAACCCAGGCGTTGAATTCATCCTTCGTCATATCGTCCGGGTAGAAACTTCCCTGCGGCGGCTTGACGGGCGGGACGCCATCTATGAACGGCTCGTTATTATCCAGCCGCGACCAGGGGCCGACGTTGATGCGGAAGTAATGAAGACGCTCGCGGCCCACCACGCTCGTGTCCTTCTCCAAACGTTGGAGCAAGGCCGGATTGCCGTTCCACACCTGACGCAGATAGAGCGGGTCGAGGAGTTTTGCCGCCGCTATCATCTTCGTCAACGCCTGCCGGTCAGTCGCGGATAGCTGCGACGTGTTGGCGGTGATTTCCGTCGGAGCGAAGCGACGAATCTTAGCCGCCAGTGGCGTGCCGGGAGGATTAGACTTTTTCCCTCTCCCCTGAGAATTACTTTGGACCGGAATTGACATGGAGAGCATTAACGAGAGCATGCAAATCTTTTTTAAGGAATTGATGGTCACAGGTTTTCATCCCTTTAGCAGAGTTAAAGAATATCCGTTGAGTAATACACTATCAGAACCCTGCGCGTAAGAGTAGAGGTCCGGGCAGATGATACGTCATGCGTTGATTTTATAGACATAGTAAATGACGCCCGCGTGGTCATCCGTCAAGAGGAAAGCGTCTGGTCCAAAATTAAAAATATCTGCGGGACGACCGTTCACCCTGCCATCCTGTAGAAAGCCGTTGATGAAATCTTCGGGCTGGACTTGCGCGCCGCTTCCGCGCAGGCGCGCGACTCGATAGCCGTGATTGAGTCTCACCTTTGTCGAACCATGCAGCGCGACCAGGAACGAATCTTTTAACTCGCCGCCGTTGCTCGCGTCGAAGTACTCCACACCGAGCGGAGAACTGTGCGCGTCGAAAGCCGCGTAGGCCGCCGGGACGTTGCGGCAGTTCATCTTTCTTCCGCCCGCGTTGAACTTCGCATCGGGCAGGCGCGCGCCGCCAGATTGATAGCAATAGGGCCACCCGTAATTCGCGCCGTCTCTAACGACATACATCGTGTCTGCGGGCTTCTGGTCGCCGAGGTGGTCCGCGCCCATGTTGGTCGCATACAAACGGTCATTGGCCCAGAGCAGGCCGACGGCGTTGCGCAAGCCGCGCGCAAAATACTTGCGATTCTTCCCGTCCGGGTCCATCTCTAAAACTGTCGCGCGGACCTCTTCCTTCTCTTCGCAGGCGTTACAACTGCTCCCGACCGAGACATAAATCTTGTCGTTACCGCCAACGACGATGGTACGCGTGAGATGCCAGCCGCCGTACTTGTAGCTCAACCCGTAATCGGGGAAGGTCGCAAGCACTT
>JAXDFO010000257.1:0-17785 GCA_034665545.1 Blastocatellia bacterium | reverse complement strand
GCTCGTAGACTTCGCGCAGGGGGCTACTATTGCCGATGATATGAGAGAAGTCGTAACGCTCACGGAGTTCCTGTTTGAGATGGATGTTCTCATCGAGCAGTTGTTGCTTGTCCGCTTCGATGAGGTGATTGACTTTGATGGCCTGCGCGATCATCGTGGCGATGATGGAAAAGAAGGCGAGCGTCCCTTCATAGTCGCGCTCGGCCCTGTAGCGCAGGCACGCGCCGAGCACGCCCACCGCATTACGGCTGACGAGGATGGGAACCGAGATGAAACTCAACTCCTCGCGTTGCAACGCCTTCTTCATCACGCCGAGCCGGTCCAGAAACGTCGGCTCGCGGCTGACCTGCGGCACGACCACTGGCTTGCCCGTCTGTAGAACGCGCCCCGTGATACCTTCGCCCGCGCGATACCTGATGCGACGCGCGTTATCCTGGTCCAGCCCTTGAGAAGCGACGATGCCCAGTTTCTTTGTTTCCTGGTCCAATAAAGTGACGACTCCGTAAACCATGCAGTGATGCCGCCCCAGCGTCTCCAGGACGCGAGACATGGCATCCGTCAGTTGATAGCTTCCGGCGAGCGTTTGGCCCACCTCAAGGAACGTCAACAGCTTACGCGCTTCGGACTGCTCCGCGCTGGCGTTGACGGAGGAGAGGGCCAGCGAACGACGTTCGGTAGGCTCGTCTTCGTAAGTTTTCCGGCTGGATGAGGAAGTGTTGATAGCAAACTCCTTAATTAAAACCACTGGCGCGAATTCTGTGGATAAGCCTCACTCTCTTTGAAACCACTCATCTTAGAGAGAGTTCAACATGAGGTCAAAATTATAATTTTTATAGTGTGATAAATCTGACGCTGAGATCTTCTTGTGCTACAGGTTTGCCGGTGTCACAATCTCGATGCAAACATTTAAGGACAGGGGAGAGTTGAAGTTGAGAGACCTGAAAACTAAGCGAGCAGCATGCGTGCTGTGCTTCGCCTTGATGCTCTTAGCATGCGGCTGCGCGCGGCGCGCAGGTCAAGGGCCGTCCGGCACGAGCGCGGCTTCGCCAGCAGCGAATAGCGGTCAGGCCGTCCGCGTCTCTTCCGATGATGCGGACGCCGCCGAACCGGCTTCGGCGGCTGGACCAGACGGCAGCGTCTATGTCGCATGGGTGGAACATCGCTCGAACGGCGCGGCGGACGTGATGCTCGCGCACCTGGACAGCGCGGGGCGGATGGGAGGAACGCCTGTGCGCCTCAACTCCGAAGCGGGCAAGGCGACAGCATGGCGAGGCGACCCGCCGACCGTCGCGCTCTCGCAGAACGGCGTCGTCTATGTCGGCTGGACTGCTCGCATCGAATCCGCGTCCGGCCACGCAGATGATTTATATCTCTCTGTGTCGCACGACGGGGGACAGAGCTTCGCGTCGCCGGTCAAGGTCAACGACGATCAGGAACCTGCGGTTCACGGGATGCATTCGCTGGCCGTCGCTCATGACGGGCGCGTTTATATGGCATGGCTCGATGAGCGCAACGTCACACAGCCGCAACATTCAGGCAAGGCCGAAGGGCATCACATGGAGAGCAATCGAGAACTCTTCATGGCTTACTCGACGGACGATGGGCGTTCGTTCTCAACTAATCAGCGCGTGGCGACGGACGTGTGCCCTTGCTGCAAGACCGCGCTCGCCATAGGGTCTGACAATCGTCTCTATGTGAGTTGGCGGCAAGTGTTGCCGGGCGATTTTCGACACATCGCCGTTGCCTCTTCTTCGGATGGAGGAAAGGCTTTCTCGCAGCCTGTGATAGTCAGTGATGACCGATGGCAGATAGCCGGATGCCCTGTGTCGGGTCCGTCGCTCGCCGTAGGGGCGGACGGCGTTCTGCGCGTGCTCTGGTATTCGGAAGGGCACGCGGGAGAGACTGGCCTCTACTGGTCGGAGTCAAGCGACGGCGCGCGCACCTTCGCCCCGCGCAAACTCTTCTCAGGCGGTCAGGTCTCCGGCACGCCCGTCTTGCTCAACGACAAAGGCAACACCTTCGCAGCAGTCTGGGGCGAAGGCGGAAACGGACCATCTCATCTGGTCACTGCGCGGCTTGATGTTGAAGGGCATGTTATTGAAGACAACGGAACAGCGATGAACAACAGCGAACTTCCGACCGCAGCAGAGACCGGCGGCCAACTCTTCATCGCCTACATCTCAAAGTCCGGCGACCATCGCAGCATCTGGCTCTCGCACAAGAGTCCCGCCTGATGTGATGTGGGCCCATCATGCTCTTGGCCCATGATACAGCCGGAGTCCGATAACGAAGATCGGGCATGGTGGGCTTTGACGATAAAGTCAAAAGCAGTACGGTATAAAGTGGCACAAGCTTCCCTGGCTACTACATCTTGTTGGCCCAGCCGACTTGATGTGCTGTTTTAAGGATTTTGCGGTCGCTTTGAAGACATGGGGTCTGCGCCGTTACGTTTGGATTTAGCTTTGCTGGTGATTGTTAATTTCACGCATTCGACATTGTTGGCCTCGTTGGATTCCGCGATCTTGTTCGCGGGGTCTATGCGCGCGCAGAGGTAATAGGCTCCGGGCGGCGTGTCGGCTGGTATCCCCGCTCCGGCGGGATAGCTCGCCGATGTGATGGCAGCCAGGTCTTTCGTATTGCTGACACGCCCGCCAGCCATCAGCGCGTCCTCTATGAAACTAGAGGAGAAGGTGGCGAACCCTTCGGGCACATTCGCATCCACGGAGAGCATGAGGTCAATCATGTAACCATTGTCGCCCGCGCTGCCGGTTCCGGCGGCGGTCGAGCCGCCGATATTTTTGGCGACGATTTTCAATGCTGGTCCAATATCATCCCCCGCGTGGGCCGTCGTCGGCGCGCCCAGGATACGCACTACGAGGTCCGGCTTAGACTGGGCGGCAGGGGCATTGGGATGAACCGGCCTCCTGGCCGTTATAGACTTATCATCCTGGGCCAGCGAAGCGTGGCAGATCATCACCATCGTCAGGGCGATGGTCAAAGCCGCGCTGATGAGTTTGTTGGTCGGTCGTAACATTATCCTGCTCCTTTCATCTCATAAAACCTCTTCATTCTACAGTCAAATGATGCTTTGGAGTGCCGGATATTACCGGCCCGGAAAATATTTTTTAACGACGGCGATTGATGAGAGAGATGCTATTGAGACGAGCTTTGCCGCTCCCCTGGTTGAGCGCGCGTGTTACAATGATTTCTCTTTCCAGATAGATTGCGTCTGATGCAAGGAGCGCAATCGTGGACCAAAAAAAACTGTTCATCATCCGAATCCGAATGGCCCGTCTCCTTTGTGTGAGAGCTATGAACCGTTGTCTCCTGCCACATCCGAAGCGCACGTTGGCTTTCATCGTTCTCATCATCCTCAGCCTGATGCCCTTCGCACGCGCACAGGAGAGCGCGCGGCAAAGTCCTGGACCAACAATTCCGGCGTTATCGGATGCGGATGCGGCGGCGTTGCGCTTGAGCGCGCAAAGGTATTTCACGACCTACGCGAGCGGCGACGCGAGCGCGTTCCAACAACTCTGGAGCGCGAACACTACGGACCTGGCCGCGCACCAGCAGATGATGAGCAAGCTGTTGGCCGGAGGTGGGCCAATGGAGGTCAAGAGCCTCTCAGTGCAACGGGTCGTGGGCGATTCGCAGCAAGCGACAGTGCGCGTGCTGGTCCAACTCGGCAGCCTTCAGGCGCAGACGGGCCAACCCGCGCCAGAGGCTAAGAGCATGCAGCGTTCGCTCGACTTCGTAAAAGAGAAAGGAGTTTGGAAACTCTCGCGCGAACGTTCCTCTTACGCTGAACTGGCCGCGAGGTTGCTGGCCGCCGGGACTGACGCGGAAAGGGAGACGTTATTGGCCCAGGATAAGGAACTCTTGAATGTCGAACTGCGCAGGGCCATGCTCGCCGAGGCCATCAATTTCAACAATCAGGACAACTACGCGCAATCTTTGCGGGCCGACAATCTGGCCCGGCAGATAGCGGAGAGAATCGGAGACAGGCCCGGCATCGCCGCGAGTTGGGTCAACATAGGGCTGCTCTATGCCAGGCAGGACAGGTATCCGGACGCGCTGCAAAACTATCGCAAGGGTCTGGAAATCTGGCAGGCCGTAGGCCGTCGCGAATACGTCGCTGATGTTCTCAACAAGATAGGCGTCGTGCATGAGAGACAGGGCGATTACGCGCAGGCGTTGGACCAGTATCAGAGGAGCCTCAAGATTAGAGAGGAGGTCGGAGATAAAACATACATCGCCGAATCATGGCATAACATAGGCGAGGTCTATTACCTGCAAGGCGACTACGAACAGGCTTTGCAGTATTACGGGAAGAGCCTCTCCTTGCAGGAATCCATGAAGTTGACGGACGCGCTCGACCAGGTGGCCTACGCCCAACTGCTGCACAACCTCGGCATCATTTATGAAGAACAGGGCAACTACGCCAAAGCCCTTGAGTATTACGAGCGCAGCGTGCGTTACAAAAAAACGGCGGGCATCCAACGCGAGCTTGAGGGCACGCTCAATAACATCGGCGAGATACATTTCGCGCAGGGCGACTATCCACTGGCCGCCAGCTATTTTCAAGAGAGCTTGAAGATGAGCCGCGCCTTGGGCCACAGGGCTTTAGAGGCCCAGGCTTTGAATAGCATCGCTCGCATCTACCAGTCGGAAGGCCAGTACGCGGCGGCCATCGAAGTTCATCAACAGTCTCTCAAGCTGGCCCAGGAATTGGGCAACAAGGCGCAGTTCGCTGAGACCTTGAACGACATAGGCCAGACCTACGCCTCGTTCCGCCGTTATGACCTCGCGCTCGAAAACTACCGCAAGAGCCTGGAAATTAAAGAGGCCATGCCGGATCGCGCGGGCGTCGCCGAGACGCTCAACAACATCGCGCGCATTCAACACTTGCAGCACAACGACGCCGAAGCCTTACGTCTCGCGGAAAGGGCTGCCGACCTCGCGCGTCTCATCGGCCTCAAACGCACGCTCTGGCAGGCGCGCACCCTGGCGGGCCAAGCTTACGTCTCGCTCGCTAAACCCGCAGAGGCGCGCAAGGCTTTCGAGGAAGCCATCCGAACTATCGAAACGATGCGCGCCACGGTCGTCGGCGGCGAGCGACAGCAGCAAGGCTTCTTCGCGGACAAGGTCTCGCCCTATCTGGGCATCATGGAATTATTACTGGACCAGGGAGAGAACGGCGAGGCTCTCTCTTATGCCGAGCGTGCGAAGGCGCGCGTGCTGCTCGACGTGTTGCAGAAGGGGCGCGTCAACATCGCCAAAGCGATGACGCAGGATGAGCAGGCGCAGGAGAGCGCGCTCGACCATCAATTGATAGCCCTTAACAAACAGATCTACGCGGAGAATTTGCGCGCTTCAACGGACGCTTCCCTCTTGGGCCAACTCAATGCGCGGCTCGAAAAGGTCCGCCTCGAATATGAAGCCTTCGAGACGAGGCTTTATAGCAACCACCCGCAACTCGTCACGCAGCGCGGCGAAGCGCAGCCCCTGCGCCCGGAAGAGACGGGCGCGCTGCTGCATGACGCGAAGACGGCCCTGCTCGAATTCGTCCAGACGGAGCGGCAGACCTACCTCTTCGTCTTCACCGGAAACGAGGCGGGCGGCGCGATTGATTTGAGGACTTACCGGTTGAACATCGAAGGGGCCGAGTTACAGAGCCTCGTGGAGAGCTACAGGCAACTGCTCGCCAGTCGTAATCTGATGTTCGCCGACACGGCGCATCGTCTTTATGAACTTCTCTTGAAGCCCGCGCGCGAACAGTTGCGAGGCAAGAGCGAGCTTGTCATCGTGCCCGACGGAGCCTTGTGGAGCTTGCCGTTTCAGGCTTTGCAGTCGCCGGAGAATCGCTATCTTCTGGAAGATTACGTCGTCTCATACGCGCCTTCCCTGACGGTCCTGCGCGAGATGTCCAGGCTTCGTCAAAAAAGGTCCACTAATGCGACGACGGGCGCGACGACGCTGCTCGCTTTCGGCAATCCAGCCGTCGGCAAAGAAGCTGCCTCTCCGCTCAAGAGCGCACGCAGAGCGGGCGGCGTGTTCGTTCCCTTGCCCAACGCAGAGAGAGAGGTCAACGCGCTCAGACAATTGTATGGAGCCGGACGCAGCGCGGTGTACACGGGCGAAGATGCTGGCGAAGGCAGATTCAAACGTGAAGCCGGAAACTACAGGATACTGCATCTGGCGACGCACTCTGTGTTGCATGACACGAGACCTTTCTACTCTTACATACTGCTGTCACAGGACGCGAAGGGCGAGAGCGAGGACGGACTCCTTGAAGCGCGCGAGATTATGAACCTGGACCTCAAGGCGGACCTCGTCGTTCTCTCCGCTTGCGAGACTGCGCGCGGTCGCGTCAGCGCGGGCGAAGGGATGATCGGACTGGCGTGGTCGCTCTTCGTCGCCGGAACTCCCGCGCTGGTGGCGAGTCAGTGGAAAGTCGAGTCGGAGAGCACGACAGAGTTGATGCTCGAATTTCATCGTCTTCTCAAATCGGAGATTGACGAACCCGCGAGCGACAGGGGCGCGGCCTTCGCACTGCGCGGGGCCGCCTTGAAACTGATGCACAGCGACCGCTACGGCCACCCCTTCTACTGGGCTGGCTTCGTAGCCGTAGGAGAGGTGAGAGCGAGTAGGAAGTAGGAGTGATGAAGGATGAGAGTGTGGCTATTCAAGATGAGTAGTATGTTGAATAGCATTCCTTTCATCCTTCCGCCTTCCGACTTCCTGCTTGCTTTTCAGCGTTGAGATGATGGGCACGGGAGCAACAACACAGAATGACCCGCTCCTTGTGCCGTTTCTGTCTGCGGCGAGCGAGGGCGAGGCGGAGACCTGTTTGACGCAGCTTCTCAAGGAGCAGGCTGAGCCGATTATTCGTGGCATCATTCGTCAAAAATTTCAGGTCCAGTCGTCCTCCGGCGCGAGAGGCAGGGGCAGCGAGACGGAAGACATACACGGCGAAGTCCTGGTCCAATTATTGGGCAGGCTGTATCAACTGAAGGCCGACCCGTTGGCCCAGGTCATCAGCGACTTTCGCGGCTACGTCGCCGTCACAGCCTATCACGTCTGCTACGCGCACCTGCGTCGGCTGTACCCGGAGCGGCGGCGTTTGAAGAACAGGCTGCGTTACCTGTTGAGCAACTCCGCAGAGTTCGCCATACGGGAGCGCGAGGGCGATAACAAGGAGTGGCTGTGCGGGCTGGCGGGCTGGTCGGATAAGTCGCAAGGGAGCGAGCGCGCTGAGCAGCTTCAGCGCGTTCTGGATGATGAGAATTTCAGGGCGCGCGTCGCGCAGTTTTCATTTAATCAAGAGCAGGGCGATTTAGCATCTTTGTTGAAGTCGCTCTTCGAGGCGTTGGGCCGGGCCGTCGAGTTGGATGCGCTGGTCAATACGGTCGCGGAGTTGCAGGGCATCAAAGACCAGCCCGCGCGCGACACCAGGGATGACGAGGATGAGCGCGCGGATGCTTCCGAACAACTGGCCGATACCAGGACCGATATAGCGACGGAGTTGGAGCAGCGTCTTTACCTGCAACGTCTGTGGGCGGAGATTCTTGAGCTTCCAGGCAGGCAGCGCAGCGCGCTCCTGCTCAATTTGAAAATCGAAGGCGAGAGCGTCATCACGCTCTTGCCGCTCATAGGCATCGCGTCCATACGGCAGATTGCGGAGGCCGTCTCCATCCCCGCCGAACAGTTCGCGGCGATGTGGAACGACCTGCCGCTCGAAGATGCCGTCATCGCGCGGCATCTCTCCGTGACGCGCCAGCAGGTCATCAACCTGCGCAAGTCCGCGCGCGAAAGATTAGCGCGGCACATGCGAATCTTCGGCTGAGCCAAATAAGTTTATGGACTGGAAGTAATATCAAAGGCGCGCGCGCATCTTAAATCAGAGGGCTGGAGTGTCAGAGCATCTTACATCGCAAAGCATAGAGCGGTTCCGCAAAAAGTTGATGTCGCCGCCGGAACTCTTGCAGGCTGGAGACCATCTGGCCGTGTGCCCCGCGTGTCGTGAGCAGGCCGCCGGAGACGTTGCGACCGGCAGGGTCTTCAATTCTTTCAACGCGGACCTCAAGCGCGCCTTGATGGAAGAGGCGTCGGCGCATCTGACCTATGAACAGACAGCCGCATTCGTGGACCAGCGTCTGGATGATGTCGAACGTGAAATCGCCAACAGTCATCTGCAACTCTGTCATGAATGCTCGGAAGACGTGCGCGACCTCTCTGCCTTTCGCGCCACGCTCAACCGTGAGACCGAGCAACGGAAAGACGCTGCCATCAAGACTACAACCATCGCTCAAACTGTGAGCACGGAAAAGCTCGAACAGCCGCGCGTCGCTTATGGCTTCTGGCAGAGACTGAGACCGCTCGGCGCGTTAGCGTTCGCGTTGTTGATTGTGACTATCCTCGTCACGCTCTATTTACTCTCAAGGCCGCGTCGCGCGCAGGAGCCGCTCGTGGTCCAATCGAATCCGACGCCCCTCAACCCGCCCGTCTCACCAACTGTCTCGACAAGCCCTTCCATAACGCCCGCCCCGGCCAGCACATCGCCAACAATTGGGCCAACCTCGCCGCTCCCGGCGAATTCCAGGTCCGGTAAAGCTAACTCCGAGACCGTCACGCCCACGCCTTCAACTGCGGAGACACGCATCGCGCTCAGGGATAATAACGGTCGCGTGACGATTAATGATGAAGGCCGTATAGCGGGTCTCTCATCACTCGCGCCGGATGAAGAGCGCGCTGTGCGTGAGGCTCTTAACAAGGGAGCGTTGCAGGCTCCCTCTTCGTTGCGACAACTTAACGGCGAAGCTGAAACGCTGTTGGGTGGTTCCAATCAAGAAGTCACGTTTTCGCTGTTGAGTCCCGTCGGCACAATCGTTCGCTCTGACAGGCCGGGGTTGAGATGGCAACCTCTTTTGGGAGCGTCGAGTTATACGGTCGCCGTCTTCGACTCAGCCTTTAACAGGGTGGTGCAGAGTCCGCCGCTTTCAACTGCGGAGTGGGTGTTGCCGCAAGGGTTGCGTCGCGGCGTCATGTATCGCTGGCAGGTCACTGCCGTCAAGGACGGCAAAGAGATAGTCGCGCCAGTCGCGCCCGCGCCCGAAGCGCGTTTTAAAATACTGGACCAGCCCGCGCTTGACCGCCTCAAACGTGCGGAAGAGGGCAACCGCAACTCTCATCTGGTGCGCGGCGTCCTCGCCGCTCAAGCGGGACTCCTGGATGATGCCGAACAGGAATTCAACGCGCTCCTCGCTGCCAACCCGCGCTCTGCGGTCGCGCGCAAGCTCTTACGCAATGTTCGCAGGCTGCGCGCGCCCAAGTAATTCCTCACTCCACGATAAGAGTAAATGCCAATCGTGTGTGCTGCATAGATTCATTCACCACAGAGGCACAGAGCACACGGAGGACGCACAGAGAAGGTTGAATCTGCTCTGTGCTCCCTCTGAGTTCTCTGTGCCTCTGTGGTGAATTCTTACTTTCCCTCCATTCATCCAAAAAATATTTTGTGACGCCGGTAATATGCGCGCCGCTTTTGCACCCTTTGCCTTTGAGTGTGCGAAACGTCCTTCGGGCGTTGGCGTTGACATTATTGGTCCAATTGGGCCCATTAATTTTGCGTGGAGGAATGAAGATGTTTGTAAGAAGTATGCGATTTAAATTGTGTGTGGCGATGTTGATGTGCATGCTGCTGGTCGTCAATACGCCAGCCGTCATGCTCAACAGCGCGCGTGCCGCAGCCAGGCCCGTGCAGAAGTTTCAAGTTGTGGGCGCGACATTGAAAGCGGATAGCTTCGAGAATAATGGACCATGTCCACGAACCGTCAACTTCAACGGCTATATCAAGGCGAACGGGCCTGGGACTGTGACTTATAAGTTGATTCGCAGCGATGGCGCGACTGGTCCAGTCAGGACGCTTGACTTTAGAGATGCCGGAAGCCAGCCCGTTAATACGACCTGGACGCTCGGCGGTCCCGGACTGCCGCGCTTCGAGGGCTGGGAGGCCATCAAGATTCTCTCCCCCAACGACATGGAATCGAGCCATGAGACGGGAGCCTTCGTTCTCAATTGCACGCAAGGCGCGGAGAAGAATCCCGCGCCGGACACGCCGCAGGATGTGCCGGACAAGAACCCGCAGCAGAATACTAATGAACAACCGAAGGGCATTAACATTCCCACGGCTGACGGCGCGTCGGTCCAACTCGACCGCAGGTTCTACGCGGCGGGCAATGCGCTCAACGCCACAGTGACCATCAAGCCCGCGCCCGCGAATAAAGAGAACATGCTGCTCTTCGTCGCCTCGCCCGACACGAAAGATGTGGAGACCGTCTCGCTCATCCCGAAGGCCGACGGCGAGTCTTTTGTGACGGACAAGCCGCTTCAGATTGTTTCGTCGCAAGCGGGCGCGCAAAAGCAGGACGGCCAGTT
Organism: Blastocatellia bacterium; assembly: GCA_034665545.1. Taxonomy (GTDB): domain Bacteria; phylum Acidobacteriota; class Blastocatellia; order Pyrinomonadales; family Pyrinomonadaceae; genus DASYML01. The sequence goes on along the minus strand of JAXDFO010000257.1, from coordinate 7,348 downwards.
GGCCGCCGCGCCCAACGAAATACTCGTCGCCATGTTCTATTACAACGAGGCGAAACCGTCTCAGGCCAACAAGGGCAAGGGTCCGAGCCTGGTCGCGGATTTCGGAATTATGGAGAACAAGAATTTTCAGAAGGCGCAGGTCAAGGTGATGCCCGAAATCGCCATGACCGATGACGAGAAGCAAGTGCCGCAGGGCGGCAAGCGCATCGGCACGGTCGCCATGCGCGAGGGCGGAATGGTCCAGATACCGGTTGACGAGTTGATCTTTTATCCGAAGGACGGGGAGCAGTTGAAGCAGTTCATGGAAGAGTCCGGCGGACAGATTATCTCTTCGATTGACAGTACGAAGGAGCAGGCCCAACCGCTCACCCACGTTACTGCTCAAAGCAGTTCACGGACGGAGCACAGCGCGTATCTCATGAAGGTCAATCCATCGCAAGGCGACCTTGAACACTTGCCGCAGTTGCGCGCGCTCTTCGGAGAGAAGGAGACGCTCTACGGCAGTTCGGAAGATGTGCTCAGGATGTTCAGCCTGGCGATGCTCTACGAGTTGAAGGGCTACGCGGTCGGCGTCAACCCGCGCCTCCAATACATGGGCGGCCCCGTGACGGGCGATAGCTCTTCCATCAACGCCATCAGCAATACTTCCAGCCTGACGCATTCAAACCTCGCGCTCTTTAACGACCAGGTGTTCGGCGTGCCGCAAGCCTGGGCATTTCTGGCCCTGTGGGATAAGGACAGGGCGCGCATCCCCGTCGCATTTCTGGACCAGGGCTTCGCTCCCAACTTCGACTTTCGCGGATTTACGAGAGGCAGCATTCCGCAGTGCGACCTTGAAGGAACTGGTCCATTAATGGACATCAGATGCGCGCCCGGCGCGGCGGCGGCCCCGCCGACGGTCGGCAACAGTTTCTTCGGCGACCGTTCATGGCACGGCAACGGGGTCGTGACGACGGCAGGCGGCGTGCTCAATAACGGCTGGGGCTCTGCTGGCACGGGCGGGCAGGTCGTGGCTCCCATGCTCTACAAGACAGGGTTGCGCTCCTACGCTTTCGAGTTGGGACGCGGCATTCGCAAGGCGACGGACGACGGCGCGACCGTCATCAACATCAGCGCGGGTTATCCTTGCCGCGTCGTCTCGAACGTCGCGAACATCACGGGCGGCATTGATGTGTGCTCGGCGGGAACATGGGCCGCCGTGTGCGCGGTTCTTTCCGTGGCCCTGCACACAGCCGCCGCGCTGACATGCGCGATTCCCATTGTTGGACCATTTATCTGCCCGGCTGGATTGGCAGCCGCGACGGCTGTCACGGTGGCCTGCTTCGCCTGGGCCGTCTCGGTCCCGGTCTTGACCAGAGGTCTCTTGCAGGACGGGGTGGACTACGCTAGAGCGCGAGGCGTGACGGTCGTTTCCATCTCCGGCAATCAAGTTGTGAACACGGGCGTGACGCCCTTGCCGGAGTTATGCTCTATCATCTCCTGCACGACGCAGGACGTGTCCGACTGGCAAGTGATACCGGGCGTCCTGCCTGGCGTCATCTGCGCGGGCGCGGCGGACGACCACGCGCCCTTTGCGAACAACCAGTTCTTCGGCAGCCGCGTTGACGTGTGGGCTCCCATCGGCGATACCTTCTTCGCCCCGCCGACAACGGCGCGCGATGATGGGCCCACGACGCACGGGCCCAACCCCGGCTTTGGAGGCACGAGCGCAGCCGCTCCCTATGTCGCGGGCGTCATAGCGATGATGCAGGCGGTCAATCCTCAACTCAACCCTTTGATGGTCCCACCGGACCAGCGTCCAGCTATTCCAGGTCGCATCCTGACACTGCTTCGCAGCACGGCGACACCGGCCTCTGCTTTACCGATGAATCCAAGCAACCCGGAGGTTGCGCGCCGTCGCAATCTCATCAACGCGTTCAGCGCGGTGCGCGCGGCGGCGGGCGCAACCGTGCCCGACGTGAGTGCGCTTCGTTACGATTCGAGCCTGAGCTTTGACGGGACGGATGACCCCGCACGCATCTTCGACACGCCCGCGACGGCGCGCGAGGTCAGACTATCGAGCGCGAGCGAGCAGACGCATACCATCCTGACGATACCGAGGGACGAGGGTCCGGGCGGGAGCGATTATACGGGCCATGACTTTTATAAACTGGTCATGCCGTCCGCTTCCGGAATTTACGAGGAACGTTTCCGTCTCAAATTCCCAACGGGCTTCGGAGACCTGGTAGTGCGCGCGGGCGGACTGCCTTTAACGCCAACCACGCGTCGCACGGCGGGCGTCGAGCAGATACTCGAATTCGCCACTCCGCCCGTCCTCTATCGCTCAGATTTCATCATAGAGGTCGGCGGTATTATTGGACCAGACGCGATACGCACGGACAACGTTTACAAACTGGAATTCTCTCCCGCCTTGCGCATCAGCGACGCGCCGATGGCGGACCAGTTCGACGACCCCGCCCGCAATCCCTTCAGGATGCCCGACAACAACTCTGCGGAGCGCGCCGTGCCTCTAGGGACAGGCAGCTTCGGTTGGCAGGACGCGGGCGGCACTGAAGGCTCGAAGGAGATAGTCATCAACGGTCTTAATTTCTCGCATCCGAGCGGCAACGATAGGGACTGGTTCTCGCTTCAGGCTCCTGATACTTACAGGGCGCACAGGTGCGGCGATTGCCCGGCGTCTCTCATCATCAGCGCGGCGACGGGAGTCAAGATAGACGTGCAGGGCGCGGACGGGCGTTCCATTCGCAGCGCGGCCAACTCGCCCTTGAGTCTGAGTTGCAGCGAATACGACGGTCGCTTCCCTCTCAAGTTCGTGCTGAGCTCGAACGGCAGGCCCATTAATTACGACCTGCATGTGAGTTGGGTGCAGCCAGATGCAACGACCTGTTCCATCTGGCATCTCGTTGGCGATCTGACCCACATAGAATGGCTCGGAGACTTTCGCATCATAGACCCGTTGTGGGATCCTTCGCCGGATGACGCGAGGGTTCGTCTGCTGGATGCCGCAGGGCGCGTGACCCAGCCGCAGTACTACATGATTCGGTGGGGCGGCGTTGACACGTTCAGCCTGCGCGGGAGAATCGAACGCGGCGAATCGCTCGCGCTTCAATTGATGGACACGCAGGGCAAGACGTTGGCCCAGGCCGCGACCGTAGACCTCTTGCAGCAATTTCCGCAGTCTGTGAAGCCCGTGGATGATGGAGAGTTCACCGCGCTTAATCTGGAAGCGAAACAACTGCCCGCAGGCACATACCTGCTTTCGGTCAGCCATCGTCACCCGCAGACCACGCTCGAAGTCGCGCTCAAGGGAAACACTGTTATGACGGATAAGACGCCCGCGCCGTTCAAACCGTCAACCCAACCGCCGAACCTCAAGAGACCGAACTAGAGCGTTCTCAATTGAGTGTCTGGTGAGTTGCAGTTCACCACAGAGACACAGAGGACATAGAGGACGCACAGAGAAATTGATTTAATAACTCTGTGCCCGCTCTGTGTCCTCTGTGTCTCTGTGGTGAATGCCTGGTTCTTTACCTGATGCGCTGTGTCGGGTCGCCGAAGAATATCCAGGACCGTCTCACGTTCTGGTCTGCGGTCGCGTTCTTGGCTCCCCTGACGGCGTCGCCGAGCGTGAGGGGCTGGCCGCCGAAGAGCAGTTGATAGAACGGCCCCGCGATTTGTCGTTGCCCGTTCATGTCGGTCAGGCCGGATGAGGCCCAGACCGCGACGGCCCCTCCGTTCTGCGACTTGAGGAGAGCTTCGGCGAGGCTGTCTCCACTGACATCATGGAAGTAGCCGTTGAGGCAGGTCATCATGGTGAAGACCGGCAGGCGATTGCCGTTTGAGAGCGTCGCGGCGTCGCCCGTCGTCAAGAGGCCCGCGCCGGTCCAGAGGCCGACCGAACCGTGACCGAAGTAGTTGACGACCTGCGGCCCCGCGTTGATGTTGCCGATGATTTGGTTGCGGACAGTGTTGTGGTCCTGCGTGCCGCGATTGATAACTTGAACGGGCACGCTCGCGGACAGTTGTTGCCCGACGCTGCTGCTGGCTCCCTCAAAGTCGTTATCGCTGGCGTGGTCCGCGATGAGCAGCGCGCCCTGTCCGGACTGTCCGGGCACATAGCCAGTAATCTTAGAGACGAGCGTGTTCGCCTCGCCGACGGTCCTGACGGGCAGGCGACCGACGCCGAGTTCGGGCACGCCGTCGCCATCCATGTCGGCCATCCAATCGTCGCTGGCGGTCTTCATGTCCGTGTGTAGCGGGTCATTGTCATAGGGCGACAGCATTTCACGGACATCAGCACTACACACAACTCCATTGACTTACTACTAGATTAAGCGTAGCCTCATCCCGCTTACGAATACCCACAAGGTTGACCCACGATCTGCATTACCCCCTGCATCTCGCCTGCTTAGCCTTCTGTAACATCCTACGCGCTGTAATCTATTGCTCAGCGCCTTTCCAAAGAAGGAGTACTTAATGAAGAGATTTATTTTGCTGCTTACAGGATTTCTACTCATGACTGTCAATATGGGTTCAGTTACTGCGAGATCGCCGCTAATTAAAATTGACAGGGATATCACTCCGATATCCTGGGATACGAGTGCTGGAGGCTTCGCAGGTGAAGAAGGTCGGACTTACAGGTTTCGTTGTCCTGCTGAAGGCACGGCCCAACCCATCTATGGCAACGATGTCTATACGGATGACTCTTCGATCTGCACTGCTGCGGTTCACGTCGGGCTGATAAATCTTGAGCGTGGAGGGATCGTTACGATTGAGATTCGTCCAGGTCGCTCAACCTACGGGAGCACCACTCGTCATGGCATCAAGTCAATTAGTTTCGGTCAGTATGGCCGCAGCTTTGTAGTTCGCTAGATTTGTGCGAAGTAACAGTCAACAGGCCGGCACACTGAAAGGCAGAGTTGACAAAGAAAACAATCAAGCGGCTCGGCGGTAATCAACACTGCCAAGCCGCTTGATTCGTCAGTTTCAAGTATAGTCATACGGCGACACCAATTCGCGGACTCTGAACCTCTCTTATTTCAATATCCTGATCACCGATGCCTAGCTGATCTTTATGTGTCGGGTCATTGTCATAGTGCGGCTCTTGCCATTAGTGATAATCACTCTGCAAGCGCTCGCCGGTAGCTTTCTTTCAACATCTCAGTGGTTGACTCCGCATAGATTTGCGTCGTCTCTAACTTCGAGTGGCCCAGAAACTTTTGGATTTGTTCTATCGGCATTCCACGCTCTAACAGAGTAGTTGCTACTGAATGCCGCAGCAGATGTGGATAAACTCTCTTCGTGATCTTCGCTCTCTCAGCCGTTGCCTTGACGATCTGTTGTATCCTTCGCGGCGAGTACGACAAGTGCCGATTCGTTTCAAACAGATAGCCAGTCTCCCGCTCTCCTAAATGAGTCTGTAATTCCTGTGCCAGTTCTGCCAGGACCGGCACGTAGCGACTCTTTCCGCCCTTCCCCTGGTTAATCAGAATCATCAACTCGTCAAAGAACAAGTCTTCGACGCGGATTCCAGCAAACTCAGAGACGCGCACTCCTGTTTGAAAGAGCGTCTTTATTAGCAGACCGTGCGCGCCCTTGTCTTTGTAAGCTTGTTTAATCAGTCGCTGCTCTTCGTCGCGGGAGAGGCGCTGCACGACACGCTTGCGTGTCTTGACACGAGTGATGCTGAGTGCTGCTCGCGCCTCCTTCGCCACATAACGCGCCTGGTCATAAGTGAGATGAGATTTCCGCCAGAGCTTGACGGTGGAGGCAATCAAGCCTTTGAGTGACACCGGCTGTGGAGCTTTGGATTCTTTCTTTTTAGGTTTCGTTTTACGGGATGGAGTACGCATAAGTAGGTGTTTTGAGCCTACTATGCACCTCAAAAGCTGTCAAACAGGTTCTATGATTTCGCACTCCATGTATTCTGCGAAATTATTTTCCTTGTGGTGAAAGGCAATGAATGGGAATGATGAAAGACCAGCGGCTAAAGAAGAGCAGAAACTTCAAGCAGTGTTAGCTCTCTTCAAGGGGCAAGTAGTTGCTCAAGTCTGTCAACAGTATAACATCTGTCGCAGTGATCTCTATAAATATAAACGACGTGCGCTCGCTGCCATGCGCTCTGCAATGAAAGATCAGCGTCGCGGGCCAAAGCATCCATTTAATCGTTTGCCCAAAGAGAAAGAGCAGCGCATCAAACTTCTTTCCCAACGCAGCCCAACCTTGAGTTCTTATCAGGTCACTAAATCATTAGTGCCAGACTCGCCAAGCCCCCGTGCCATCCAGCGCGTGCGCAAACGGCTTCACTTGCCGCGTCTGAGGGAGCGTAAGACTCCCTCATTCAAAGCTCACCGCTTCACCGATGACGAGAAGCAACTCATTCGGAAAACTGTCGAAGCTAAACTCCACCTCGGGCCGTATCGCCTCGCTTGGGACTTACAGAATCAGTATGGGATGCGAATCAGCCCTTCAACTGTCAGACGAGTCAAGCGAGCGATTCTCCTTGAGAGACATCCGCCTCCCCCAGCATGGCGATTCTACGAGCGCCATCACCCGCACTCACTCTGGCACGGCGACTTCTTCGAGAAAGTGACGCTCACTGATGAAGATCGGACTGCTTATCAACTCACTCTGATGGACGATTACTCACGCGCTTATGTCTATTGCGACCTCCTGAGAGAGCCGACACAGAATGACACCATCAAAGCCATGATCGTAGCCATGCGAAAGTATCAGACGATTCCTAAAGGCGTAGTCTTTGATAACGGGTCACAGTTCAAGGGTTATCTCCTTTCTACCTTCTGCTCCAATCTTGGAATCAGACTGATTCATTCGTCAGTCAGACACCCGCAGACCAACGGCAAGTTAGAAAGGGCTTTCAGGGATGACAGACGCGCATACTACGATCAGTTCAAAGAGTGGATATTTGATGAACTGCATCAGGGACTTCCAGAATATGTTCGCTACCGCAATGAGGTACGCGGCCACTATGCCTTAAAAGGCAAGCCTTCCACCACTCGGCTAGAGGAGCAGCATTGGTTTGCCCTCCCTTCAGTGCTCGATAGCTTGGAGAGCAATGCTCGTCATCCACTTGGCTCAACGAAAGTTGATTCGAGTTGTTGCATCCGGGTGCTCGGAAGGAATGGATATATTCCAAAGCTGCGGTGTAGGCAGAGAGTATCTTTGATTGAAACACTCGATGGTCTAGAGGCGACGACTGAAGACGGGCGGGTGTATCTGTTACGGAATTACCGAAGGCTTAAACAAGTACCGGGTTGGGACCGCGATGAGTTGCCGTTCTGCTTTCATTTTGAGGAATACGCTGAAGGGCATTGTCCGCGAATTGCTG
>JAXDFO010000256.1:0-6398 GCA_034665545.1 Blastocatellia bacterium | reverse complement strand
TTCGTCCGAGACGGCGACGCCGACACGTTTTCGGCCCAGGTCCAATGCGAGCAGGCGTCCGCCCTCTCTCGCAGCGTGCGAGACGCGCGCGGCTCCTTGCGCTTCTGTGCTCTCTGTTTCCGGCAATGCGTTTCCTTATATGTGGGGTGCGCGGAGTATAGAAACGGGCCTTAAATGATGTCAAGCGCGCTGGCCCCCGTGGAGCAAAATCATTAAACCATTGGCTGCTTGCGCGCGTATATAAAGCCACTGTATGATAATTCGGAGCGGTTCGTCAGAATGTTTTTGCGCGCCCTCCACTGACAAGTCAGCCTGCGTTACATTAGAGGTATCAAATGTCATTTCGCACCAAGTTCGCTTTAGTCGTCCTGTCCGCCACCCTCTCGCTCTACACGGTCGTCGGCGGCCTCTTCTCCACCAGGGCGCAGCAGCCCAAGAATGACCCCAGCGCGCAATTGCGTATCTTCGAGAACGTGCTCCAACACATCCAGAACGATTATGTAGATGAGCCGAACCTGGATAAGGTTCGCGCGGGAGCCTTGCGCGGCCTCGCTTACGGCCTGGACCCGTACTCGACCTACCTGACGCCGGACCAGGTGCGCGATTATAACGACAAGGTGGATAACAACAAGTCCGGCATCGGTGCGGAACTTTCGCAGGTCGCCTCTTACCTCTACGTCATTGCGCCGGTCAAGGGTTCGCCTGCGGAACAGGCTGGCGTCAGGGCCGGAGACATCATCGAATATATTGACGGCAAGGCGACGCGCGACATCTCGCTTTATGATGCGCGCGAGTTGCTCAACGGCGCGCCCGGCACGGAAGTCAAACTGAGAATCCTGCGGGCCAACGCGCGACCGCAGACGATTTCAGTCTCGCGTGGTAATTTCAAACTCCCTGCGGCTGAGGCGCGTATGGAGGCTGGCAAGGTTGGCATCCTTCGCATCAACAGTCTCTCCGAAGGCGAGGGCGCGGATGTCCGCGCGCGCTTGCAAGACCTCGTCAAGCAGGGCGCGCAGAAAATCGTCCTCGACCTGCGCAGCGTCGCGGGCGGTTCTTTGAACGAAGGCGTGACGGTCGCCAACCTCTTCATCAAAGAGGGCACGCTGGCCCAGACCATCGGGCGCGAAAACAAGACCTTGAAGACCTTCACGGCGGACTCTAAGACAACCCTCTTTAATGGTCCACTCGTGACCATCATTGACGGCGGCACGGCGGGCGCGGCGGAAATCATCGCCTCCGCGATACTTGAGCGCAAACGCGGCGACGTGGTCGGCGAGAAGAGCTTCGGCGCGGGCGCGGAGCAGCAGCTTTTCACCTTGCGCGATGGCGACGGGCTCTTGCTGACGACCATCAAGTGGGCCAACGCGAGCGGCAAGCCTTTCCTCGGCGCGGATCGCGCCAGTTCGGGCGTCGTTCCTTCTGTCGAAGTCAAGAAAGCTGAACTGGCCGAGACCATAGACCCGGAAGATTTGACCGGCAACGACGATGACGCCGTGGCGAAACCGGCCCAGCCCAACGACAAACGCGACGTGGCCCCGGAAGCGGGCGCGCCCAAGGCCCAGCCGCAGGAAGATTTACAGATGAAGAAAGCTTTGGAGCTCTTACGCGATAAGCCCGCCGCGCAGGCCCAACGCGCTGCCTGACTCGCAAGCTTCAAGAGGCTCGAAACAAACAAGGCCGGGGGAGGTGCTCTCAAATCTCTGCCCGGCCTCTTTGCGCATGCTATGATGTTGACCTTTTAATGACCGTAGATTGAAATTTTGGAGCGCATGAGAAAGCTATGAACGACGATAAAGATTTCTTCGATGACATGATTGACGACGAGATTGACGACGAGTTGGACTCCGGCGATGAACTGGAATTCATGGACCTGGATGATGATGATGAGAGATTCTCAACTTTGCGCACAGTGCTGCTCGTCAAGAACGAGATGGTCGCGGTGCTCGGTTTGAAGACTTCCGCCGAGAGCGGCATGATTACCCGCGCAGACCCGAGACAGGCGATGCCTTCGGCCCAAGCCTACGACGACCCGGAGGCCGCCGCGCGCTGGTTCAATCGCAGTCTTGCGACGAGCAAGAAAAACGGTTGGATGGTCATCTACGACGGCCAGCCATTGGTCGGATAAATATAAAAGTAAGGAGAACGAAATGTCATTGAGCGAGATGTTGTTGCCGGAGTTCGAGCATGAGATGGCGAATACGCGAAAGACGCTCGAACGCGTCCCCGATGATAAACTCGATTGGAAGCCGCATGAAAAGTCCATGACCTTCAGAAGCCTGGCGACGCACCTCGCCAACCTCCCGACCTGGGTCAGCCACTCGATTAACCTTGACGAGATGGACATAGCCCCGGTGGGAGCCGGGCCGATGCGTGCCACGCCGGTCAATTCGCATGAGGAAGCCCTGGAGACGTTCGACAAAAATCTCAACGCGGCGCGCGAGGCCATCGCAGGGGCGAGCGATGAACATTTGCTCAAGCCCTGGTCGCTGCTCTCCGGCGGCAAGACCGTCTTGACGCTGCCACGCGTCGGCGTGCTCCGCAGCTTCGTCATGAACCACAACATACATCACCGCGCACAACTCGGCGTCTACTTACGTCTCAACGATATACCCGTGCCCTCCATCTACGGCCCATCGGCGGACGAAGGCAGTATGTGAGAGCAAGTCGAAAGTCGGAAGGCTCAAGGATGAGAGACGAGCTATTGAAGACGAATAGCTCGTCTCTCATCCTTCATAGTTCCTGCTTTCTACTTCATACTTGCTTTCGATAATTATGAATAAACGGAATTTGTTGGATGTCAGTCTTGAGGTTGATGCGGCTCTCGCGGAAGGGCGGGCCGTAGTCGCTCTCGAATCAACCGTCATCTCGCATGGATTGCCGCGCCCGCTCAATCTTGAGACGGCGCGGCAACTGGAAGAGATCGTGCGCGAGGGCGGGGCCGTTCCGGCGACCATCGCAATCCTCAAGGGCAAGCTGTGCGTCGGGTTGAGCGATGAGCAGTTAGAGCACATGGCGCGCGGCGAAGATATTCGGAAGGTCAGCAGGCGCGACCTGCCTCTCGCCGTCGCGCGAAGTTGGGACGGCGCGACGACCGTTGCGACTACGATGTGGATAGCGGCGCAGGCCGGAATCAATGTCTTCGCCACGGGCGGCATCGGCGGTGTGCATAGAGGCGCGCTGCCAGACATCTCCGCCGATTTGGTGGAACTCGCGCGCACGGAAATGATCGTCGTTTGCTCAGGCGCGAAAATCGTGCTGGACCTGCCAGCCACGCGCGAGTGGCTGGAGACTTACGGCGTGACGTTGATCGGTTATGGCTGCGACGAGATGCCAGCCTTCTACGCGCGGCGGAGCGGGCTGAAGGTTGATGCGCGAGTGGAGACTGCGTCCGAAGTCGCGGCGATTGCGCGCGCGCGGCGCGAGCTTGAAATCGGCGGCGCGCTCTTGCTGGCCGTGCCCGTGCCCGTTGAAGCGGAAGTCCCAGACGCCCTCTTGCAAAGGGCTTTGCAAGGGTCGCTCAAAGAGGCTGAGCGCAAGGGAATTACAGGGCGCGAGTTGACGCCATTCCTTTTATCCGGCATGGCGCGGGAGAGCGAGGGCGCGACGCTCAAGGCGAACGTGGCGTTGCTTGAGAACAACGCGCGGGTCGCCGCGTTGGTCGCGCGTGCGCTTAGCTCTCAATAGCTTTTTTGTCAGTCTGTGGGCCGTTAAGAATTGACAGCCGCCTTTAAAGATTTCCAGGATGCGTGGAGCAGTTCGTCTATCTTCTGCCAGTCTGCTTCTGTGACGCCGCCAGCCTCCGCCTTATTATCCCTGATAGTCATCGCTTCGGCGCGCAGTCGCCCGTGTTCCATCAATCGCTCTGCGGGCACGTGGTAAATCTCCGCCGAGAGGTCCGCGAGTGCGCGCGCGAGGTCGCCTTCCTGGTGGTCCGCGCGCTGGCGATGGACAATCCACCATTCAAGCTCAAGCTGCGCCGCGCGTTCGGCATCGAAGGGCACGTCGCTGACCTTGCGAATCTCCATGTAGAAGCTGCGCAAGTCCGGCAGAGCTTTTTCATAGTCTGCGCGATTCTTTCCGTCCTTAAAGACGAAGGCGGCCTTGGCGGCGTGATAGGCGACGAGGTTCGAGCGTAGGAAGGGCAGGTTGTATTGCGTCCTCAGTAATTCGGAGAGTTGTCTGAACAAGAGGAAACGCTGGCGACCGTAATAGGAACGCCACATGGCCGTGTCCTGCCGCGCCACCTCGTCTGCGTCGAAGTCGCGCAAGTGGGCCTGTCTGGGCCCATAGAGGTCTAAGATAACCCAGACCCATAGGACCAGTAATATCGCGGCGACGATCCACCGCTTACGGCCTTTCTTGCGCGTGGCCTTCAAAGCGTTTTCCGCATCTTCAACGAATCGTCACTTCAAGAGTGTACTGGGCCGGGTTGCTGTTGCGCGTGGGCGGCAGCACGTTAATGCGATAGTCGCCGGAGGCGGGCAGTTCTCCGGACCAGTCACGGACGAAATCCGCGAGCGATTCTCCGCCCGGCGAGAGAATGGAAAAACTCACGTCGCCGCTTGAGGCCAGATGCACGGTCATCGTCTGGCCCGCGCTCGCGCGCAAGAGGTAATCATGGCTGACGCCGCGCCTGACGGAGCCGCGTTGGATGGCTGTCGTGCGGCCACGCGGAAAATTGACGCGACGAACGACACTCGTCCCCTTCTGTGCCTGCGCGGCGAAGGGCAGCGCGAGCACAAGGAAGGTTAGTAGTAATGAACAAATCACTTGACGCTTGAGGCTGAGCAAAGTCCTAATCTCCTGACTTAGAATTTAGAGGAGAAAAGTTTTAAGCTAAATCGAGCAGAAGGTCAATGCCTTTCCAGCCTGGCAAACGGTAGACGGGCGAGCGTTTGAGGAGTCTTGCAAGCTCGCGTCGTTTGCTGTGAACACAGCGTCGCAAGGTATCGCGCCCCAAACTAGCGAGCTTTGCGCCCACTCTTGGCCTTCGCCCCGGCAGACCCGCCGTTGGCTTTCCGCCTGGCGGTTGAGGGTTTCTGAGTCTTCTTGGCAGCGCCTTTCCCGGCGCGGCTGGCCGCACTGACGCGCCTGCCTCCGCGCCCGCGTCCTTCTATGTGCCCGCCACTGGATAAGTATTCATAGCTGCGGCGGACGACGTTGCGCGCCACGCCGAGCGAATCCGCGAGGGTGCGTTCGCTGGGGAGTAGTTCGCCCGCCGCCAGGACTCCGGTCTGAATGAGGCTGGTCAGTTGATTGGTAATCTGTTTGGTCATGGATTCGGGTTTGGAGCGGTTGATGCGAACTTTCAATGTTTTGCTCATAGGTCTCCTTTAGAGCCGTCTTGGCGATTGACTGTGAAAAACTGCGACGGGTGACGGCCCATCACAGCGGTTGAAGATATCTGACTGTCTTTTGAAGAGAGTTTCCCCTTCAGCAGATGACGCAAGGTCAGGTTACGAACATGAGACGCGCATGACGCGCGCATTACTCAACAGGAGCAGACTCTTCCTCGCATCGGGGACGAGACCGGGCTTGCAACTGTGTCGGCGAGGTACTTCAAGCCTTATATGCAATCGTGGGGATTGCCTCACTTAGCTACCTTAATAATTGAATGATGTCTGGACAACACGGCCTGGGCGCAGGCTGTGGGCAGAACCAGATGTCACGAGGTACACGACTTCTATGACGAAACGCGTAGAATGTCAATAGCAATTTCTGACGTATCGCTTAAACATGGTTTTAATTCCTCCTGGACCACCGCGCGAAAGGTTGGGCGATGCTTGTTCGCCCGCGTGCGCGCGGAGTACAATCCGGCTTCTCAAGACGAAACAAGAGGATGCGCGCCGCCCCTCGCAGGACGGTCAGAGTGATACACATGAATGATGACTAGAACGCTCCGCGACCTGACTGGTCCAGAAATAAAAGGCGTGGTCCCGGACTTCTTAAACAGCATAGGGCGCACGCCGTTGGGCCAACTCAATCGGGTCGCGCGAGATGTGCCAGCCGGAGTCAGCATTTATGCCAAGGCCGAACACTTGAACCCTGGTGGCTCCGTCAAGGACCGCGCCGCGCGCGATGATTCTAGCGGGAGAGAGTAGCGGCCAGCTTCATGCGGGCGATGAGAATGTCGAAGTGGCGACCGAAGATGCGCAGGCGATGGCGCGACGGCTCGCGCGCGAGGAAGGTCTCTTCGTGTGGGTGAGCGCGGGCGCGAATGTTTTCGCGGCGTTGAGGCTGGCACGCACGCTGCCGTCCGGTTCAGTCGTCGTGACGGTGCTGTGCGACGGAGGCGGCAGGTATTTGAGCGACGATTTCTGAGAAGCGTGAGAAGCATGATAAGACTCTGCGCGCAGGTCGCGGATGAGATTAAGAGACATGCTGAAAGGGAGTACCCG
>JAXDFO010000255.1:0-5732 GCA_034665545.1 Blastocatellia bacterium | reverse complement strand
CCTGAATGAAGCACAGAAGGTCCTGGATGAAGATCACTATGACATCCAGGACGTCAAAGAGCGGATCCTGGAATTCCTCGCGGTCATCAAGCTGCGGCCCGATGCCAAGAGCCCGATTCTTTGTTTCATAGGACCGCCGGGCGTCGGCAAAACTTCATTGGGCCGTTCGATTGCCCGCGCGATGGGCCGTCATTTTGAGCGTCTGAGTCTGGGCGGCGTGCGCGACGAAGCAGAGTTGCGGGGCCATCGCCGGACCTACATCGGCGCGATGCCGGGCCGCATCATCCAGTCCATCCGCCGCGCCGGAGTCAACAATCCGGTCATGATGCTGGACGAGATAGACAAGCTCGGCGCGGATTATCGCGGCGACCCTTCGGCGGCCCTCCTGGAAATCCTGGACCCGCAGCAGAACAACAGTTTCAGGGACCATTACCTGGACCTGCCCTTTGATTTGTCGAAGGTCTTCTTCATCGCCACGGCGAACCAGTTGGGGCCGATTCCGCCGCCCCTGCGCGACCGCATGGAGATTATCCAACTCGCGGGTTACAGCGATCAGGAGAAGCTGCACATCGCCCGTCAATACCTGGTCCCGCGACAGGTGCGCGAGAACGGGTTGACCGAAGGGCAGTTCGAGATAACGGACGCGGCGATAGAGTTAATCGCCGCGCGTTACACGCGCGAGGCCGGGGTGCGTCAGATGGAGCGGACCATCGGTCGCGTCGCGCGCAAGGCCGCGTTGAAGATAGCGCAGGGCGAGGCGGAGCACATCAAGGTTGACACGGATGAGGTCAAGGAATATTTGGGCGCGCCGCGTTTCTATCGTGAAGAGGCGCGCAAGGAAGTGCCTGCGGGTGTGGCGACGGGGATGGCCTGGACGGAGATGGGCGGCGAGGTGCTCTTCATAGAAGCGACGCTGTTGCCGGGCGGTTCCGGCCTCACCATCACGGGCCAACTCGGAGAGGTGATGCAGGAGTCCGCGCGGGCGGCGCGTTCATATCTCTGGTCGCACGCGACGGAGTTCGGCATAGAGCCGGAGATGTTCAGAGGGTACGGCGTGCATCTACACGTCCCCGCCGGGGCGATTCCGAAGGATGGGCCAAGCGCGGGCGTGACCATCACATCTGCGCTGGCCTCTCTCTACACGGGCCGTCGCGTGCGCTCCGACACGGCGATGACCGGGGAGATTACATTGTCGGGCCTGGTCTTTCCCGTCGGCGGTATCAAGGAGAAAGTGCTGGCCGCGCATCGGGCGGGGATTCGTCGCATCATCCTGCCCTCGCGCAACGAGGCGGACACGGAGAGCATCCCGGAAGATGTCAGGCGCGAGCTTGAGATTATCCCCGTCACGCGCATCAGCGAAGTCCTGGACGCCGCGCTCGAAAGGCTGGTCTCAAATCCGCCGCCGCCGCCACAGTCGCCGGGCGAAGCCGCGCGCGGGCAAGCCTCTAAAGAGACTGCGCCGGAACCCGTCAGCGTCAAGAGCAAGTAAGAGGTCTGAAAGGCAAGTATGAAGTCGGAAGGATGAAGGATGCGAGATGAGCTATTCAACATGAATAGTATTTCTTTCATCCTTCCGCCCTCCGACTTTCAACTTGCGCTCGTCGGGTTGGCTTTGATTCTTATCATCGCCAAGCTGTGCGGCGCGTTCTTTGAGAAGTTGGGGCAGCCCGCCGTGTTGGGCGAACTTGTCGGCGGGATGCTGGTGGGCAATCTCGCGCTCGCGGGTTTCAACGGGTTGGAGTTTTTGAAGTCGAGCGATGTGATAGCCGCGTTCGCGGAACTGGGCGTTATCATCCTGCTCTTTGAAGTGGGCCTGGAATCGAACCTGGGAGAGATGCTGGAGGTCGGCTGGTCTTCTCTGCTGGTGGCGTTGGCGGGGGTGGTCGTGCCGTTCTTTCTGGGCTGGGGCGTGTCGGCGTATTTCACGCCGGGGGAGAGCAGGCTGGCGCATCTCTTCATCGGCGCGACGCTCTGCGCGACGAGCGTCGGCATCACGGCGCGCGTGTTGAAGGACACGGGGCGGTTGAAGACCAGAGAGGCGCGGGTGATTCTCGGCGCGGCTGTCATAGACGACGTGTTGGGGCTGTTGATACTGGCCGTTGTGGCGGGCGTTATCAAGGCCGCCGCGACGGGCGCGACCCTCTCCCTCGCGGGCTTCGTCTGGATAGCGGCGAAGGCCGTTCTCTTTCTCATCTTCGCGTTGCTCGTCGGGCGTTACTTGACGCCCACTATCTTTCGCGGGGCCGGACATCTTGAGACGCGCGGGATGCTGCTCGCGCTCTCCATCGCTTTCTGTTTTTTGCTGGCGTGGGTCGCGGCGTTGGTGGGCCTGGCTCCGATTGTGGGCGCGTTCGCGGCAGGGCTGGTGCTGGACGACCTGCACTTTCTGACCTTCCCCGTACGCGACAAGAGAGACTTGCTGCATCTCTTATCGCCCGTGAGCACGCTCGCCGTGCCCATCTTCTTCGTCCTCATGGGCCTGCGAGTGGACCTGCGAGTCTTTGCGAATTTGGGCCTCTTAGGGTTCGCGCTGGTCCTGACGCTGGCGGCGATTGTGGGCAAGCAGGTCTGCTCGCTGGCTGTCGCGGAGAGGGGATTGAATCGCCTGGCGGTGGGCCTGGGGATGATACCTCGCGGCGAAGTCGGGTTAATCTTTGCGGGTCTCGGCGCGACGTTGATGTTGCCGGACGCATCCGGCGTAAGTCAGCCGGTCATCGGCGCGCAGGTCTACGGCGCGATTCTCATCATGGTCATCTTAACGACGCTCGTGACGCCGCCCGCGCTCAAGTGGTCGCTCTCGCGCGCGAGTCTCTCAAGCGACGACGCGAAGGCCACGCTCGCCGCCAGCGAGTTAGGCGAGGACGCCGCCGGGCGCATCAGTCAATGAACATTATCTGCATCAAGGGAGGAATCATGATGGCTACGAAAAAGGAGCAGCACAAGGCGGGCGCGCCCGAAAAGCCTCGCGGCCAGGAGATGGGACGCGGGCAGGACCGAGACCAGAACCGCGAAGCCCAGGCAGAGACCCCCGCCCTGCGCGGCGAACGCAAAGACGAGAACGAATTCTTCGCAGACAAATCATCCCAACACGTCGGAACGGACAACGCCAAGCCCCGCTCCAACACCCCGTCCATCCCCGCCGCCCTCCCCTCCGAAAAGCCCCTCGGCCAATCCGGCGGCGAGCAGGAATTCAAAAGGCATCAAGAAAAGAAGTAGCGGGTTAGTTTGGACTTGAGTGAGTAGGAGATTGAGATTCACCACAGAGACACAGAGCACACGGAGGATGCACAGAGCGGATTCAACCTTCTCTGTGCATCCTCCGTGTGCTCTGTGTCTCTGTGGTGAATGCTGCTTTCATCTTCGCTCAATTCAAACTGACCTGCTGCCTACCTTTTGACTTTCCCTTACCCTGTAATAGTCGCGCTGGCGGTCTGGCTCCAAGGGCCTTGCTCGCCTTTGGTATTGACCCAGCGAAGCATGTAATAGGCGGTCTTGCCCGCGTCCTCGCCGCCGAACTGGACCATGTAAGGCGTGCTCGTATCTAGGCCCAGAAAATGTAGCTGGCCCGGATCGGTCGGGGCCGGGTCGCCCACTTTCGACCAGATTTCGCATCCCATCGCGCCCGCAGGCTTAGCCCGACTGTTCGGCGTGCTCTCATCAAAAAACGAGATGGTATGCCGCAACCTCTGCCCCGTATCCACCTGCGCGACGGGCCGCGTCGTTGGAACCCCCGTAGAGACACGCGCGCCCTGCTGAACATTGAGACCGAGTTCCGCGCGATGCCTGTCGGTCGTGCCCGCACTACTCTGCACACGCTTCGCCATACTTCGCAACGCGGCCTCATAAGTCTCCCTCGCGTCCCGCTTGGCCTGCTGCGCCCCCTCTGCGGCGGCCCTCGCCGCCACGAGCGCATCATACGCCCCCGTCCACTCACCCTGCGTCGTCGTAATCGCCGTCAGGTCCGCCGTGCTCAACCCGAAAGCCGTCCTGTTCGTATTCAGGTTATTGATAAAGTTAGCCTGCCAGGTGTTGAAATCAGCGTCCCCGCTTGGAATATAGTCAGCCATGAGGTTTTCTCCTTCTGCGTTGAGGCAGTTTAGAAGGGTTGGCGTTGAAGAAGCGCGCAGTCTAATCAGCCAGCGAGGAAGCCCGGACGTGACACGCTACTTGTGAGAAAAGCCGGAATTGCGCCATTTTTGACGAGCGTGGCGGATTACCTTTCAGGAATCGTGGCCGATTCCCACTAATCATCCACCGATTCCCGCTAAACTTCGGATGATTCCCGGAAATCACGCAACACCTGACGGAAATCAACGCGTGACTCCTCGGAGTCTCGTCACGATTCCCTCTAACTCTCGCGCGACTCCCAGGAATCACCCGTCATTGAGCGGGAACCAACGCACGACTCCCAGGAATCGCCCGTTGATTAAGGCGAGAGTCTGCGTCATTCCCCTGCGACCGCGCCCGATTCCCAAGCGCCGCGCGCCGATTCCCGCCCGCCTTCCCACGTCTCAAAAGAGCAACTCAATCCGGCCTTATGTGCGCCCTGCATGAAGCCCGAAATGTCCCGCAAACAATCCCGGAACATTCCCCTTGCTCTCATCCATCCAAACGCGCGCAAACTATCACGACCCCTCCGCGCCCGTCAACGATTTTCGCAAGCACATACAGAGCGTATGGAACAGGGCGTTCGCCACCGCAGACACAGAGCACACAGAGAGCGCACAGAGAGTCTTCAAGCCTCTGTGAATCCTCTGCGTCCTCTGTGTCTGCGGTGGTGAACTACCGTTTATCTTCCATCAATCCCTTTGCCGGAATCTGTTTGCTTTAATCCGGCTAGCTTATTTGTTTGCGTTATATCTTCATCACTCATTTCTCACTGCCTTTCTTTTTACTCGAAGGGCGAGCCATGATGCGGCTCGCCCTTCTTTGTTTCATGCGGCTGCTCTCTCTTTACTCGACGACCCAGGTGTCGCCACTGTGGATGAGTTTGGCGAGGGAGCCGGGGCCGCTCTTGGTGATGGACTGTTCTATCTGTTGGGTCATCATGTGTTCGTAGGTGTCTCGCTCGATGGCGCGGAAGATGCCGACGGGTTGGGGGAAGTCTCCGCCCTCCCGGTGTTCCATGCGGGCGAGCATGAAGGCCACGGAGGGGTCTTGGAGGTGAATATCGTGGACCAGTAAATCATCTTCGGTGAGGCCGTTCTCTCCGAGCCGGACCACTTCTGGATGCGCGCCGTTCATGCGGATTCCTTTGTCGCGGTCCTTGCCGAAGACCATCGGCTTGCCGTGCTCAAGGTAGAGGACGTGGTCGGAGCGCACGCTGCGGTCTGCGAAGGAATCGAAGGCGTGGTCGTTGAAGATGTTGCAGTTCTGGTAGACCTCCATGAAGGAGACGCCCTTGTGGCGGGCGACCGCTTCGACCATCTGGCCCAGGTGCTTGACATCTATATCAATCGAACGCGCGACGAAGGTGGCCTCGCTCGCTATCGCTACGGAGAGCGGGTTCAAAGGGTAGTCAATCGTGCCCATCGGCGTTGACTTGGTCTTCTTGCCGAACTCGGAGGTCGGGCTGTACTGCCCTTTGGTCAACCCGTAGATGCGGTTGTTGAAGAGTATGATGTTGAGGTCCAGGTTGCGGCGGATGGCGTGCATGAAATGATTGCCGCCGATGGAGAGCGCGTCGCCGTCGCCCGTGATCACCCACACGCTCAAGTCCGGGTTCGCCGCCT
>JAXDFO010000254.1:0-3053 GCA_034665545.1 Blastocatellia bacterium | reverse complement strand
TT
The DNA here is from genome assembly GCA_034665545.1 of Blastocatellia bacterium. Lineage (GTDB taxonomy): Bacteria > Acidobacteriota > Blastocatellia > Pyrinomonadales > Pyrinomonadaceae > DASYML01. Next base: position 3,051 of record JAXDFO010000254.1, on the reverse strand, counting down.
ATCATTCCAGCGCGTGTCCGTGCTGCCGATGGAAGCCAGGACCAACCGCGTCGCGTCCACGCCGTATTTCTCAAACACCTCCAAAGGGTCCACGCCGTTGCCCTTCGTCTTGGACATGCGCTGCCCGTGCTTGTCGAAGATAGTGCCCGTCACGAAGACATCCGCGAAAGGCTCCTTTCCGATAAATTTCATCCCCGTCATGACCATCCGCGAGACCCACAGAAAAATAATATCGCGCGCCGTGACGAGCACAGAAGTCGGATAGAACGTCCTGAGGTCTGCGGTCTCATCCGGCCATCCCAGAGTCGAGAAGGGCCACAGCGCGGAAGAGAACCACGTATCGAGCACGTCCGGGTCTTGCGTCAATTCGTCAGTGCCCGCTTTGATGCGCGCCTCCTCTTCGGAACGCGCGACGATGAGACTGCCATCCTTCGTGTACCAGGCGGGAATCTGGTGGCCCCACCACAGGTGCCTTGAGATGTTCCAGTCGCGCAGTTTTTAGAGCCACGTAGTATAGACCTTCTCGTAGGGAACTTCGGGCACGAACTGCGGCGTCTTTCGCTTCGTCATCAATTCGAGCGCGAGGTCTCGCATCTGGTCCATCTGGCAGAACCACTGCGTAGAGATGAGAGGCTCTATGACGGTCTTGCATCGCTCGCATTTCGAGATGGAGAACTCGTAGTCAACGACCTTTTCAAGCAGGCCCAGCGCGTCGAATTCCTGGACCACTTTCTCGCGCGCCTTGTAACGGTCAAGCCCGTGGAACCCCTCGCCAGCCGCTTCCGTCATCCGCGCGTCCCTGTCAATCACTACCACCTGCGCCAGATTGTGACGCACGCCCATCTCGTAATCGTTAGGGTCATGCGCGGGCGTGACCTTGACCGCGCCGGTCCCGAATTCCGGGTCCACGAATTCATCCGCGACGACTGGAATCTCGCGCCCCGTGAGCGGCAGAACCAGCATCGCGCCGATGAGTTCGCGGTAACGCTCATCGTTCGGATTGACGGCCACAGCCGTATCACCGAGCATCGTTTCGGGCCTCGTCGTCGCCACCGTCAACGTGCGCGGCTCATCAACTCCGTTCCCGTCCTTTAATGGATAGCGCAGGTAATAGAGCTTTCCGGCCTGCGGCACTTTCTCAACTTCCAGGTCGGACAGCACCGTCTGGTCGTTCGGACACCAGTTGACGATGCGGTCGCCGCGATAGATGTGGCCCTCATCGTAGAGGCGCACGAAGACTTCGCGCACGGCGCGCGACAATCCCTCATCCATCGTGAAACGCTCGCGCGACCAATCAACGCTTGACCCCATGCGCCGCATCTGCTTGAGAATCTGGCCGCCCGATTCGTGCTTCCATTGCCAGACGCGCTCGATGAACTTTTCGCGTCCGAGGTCGTGGCGGCTCAAGTTCTGCTTCTTCAATTCGCGGCTCACGACGAGTTGCGTAGAGATGCCAGCGTGGTCCATCCCAGGCAACCAGAGCGTGCGATAGCCGCACATTCTCTTATGCCTCGTCAGCACGTCCATCAGGGTGTGTTGCAGCGCGTGGCCCATGTGCAAGGATCCGGTCACGTTCGGCGGCGGAATGACTATAGAGTAAACGGGAGCCTGCGGGTCGCGGTTGATTTCAGGAGCGAAGCAGCCCTCTTCCTCCCAACGCGCGTAGTGCGTCGCCTCGGCTTGCTTCGGGTCGTAGGTCTTCGGAATATCCATGTTCGATACGGTGCTCGGTGTTCAGTGTTCAGTTATTGTAAAGCAATCGCGGTGCATCCTAAAGCCTGTAGCCGCCGGTTGAGACTCGCCGCTCAAGGCTTTCTTCAAATAAAAATGGACCGAGCGGGCGGCGTCTCCTGCTGCCGCCTCTCGCTCGATCCGTCAAAGGGTCTCCTTGGAAAATTTACTTGGCCTGCGCTCTCTCCTCTTCGATGCGGCGCTTGATGAGAAGCTCGGCCAGTTGCGGGACGACTTCCCAGGCTATCTCCTGCACGACTTTTTCGGAGAGCAACTCTACGGCGCGACGCGCGATAGCATCTATCGCTTCCGGCGATAATTGGTCCAGGCCGATCTGACCCGCGTGCGGCGGCGGCGGCGCTGTCGCTTCGGCTGATGATTCTTGAATTAAAGGACCAGCTTCGGATTGATAGCTTTCCTCTTGGACCAAAGGCTCTGCGGCGTAGACCTGCGGTTGTTCCAACTCAACGGTCGGAGCGAACTCCGCGCGCTGCTCTGCGCCCGCGAGTTGCGCCTCTGTGAACTGTCCGGCGCGCGGGCTGGCCTCCGTCATCTCTTCTTCAAACTGGACCGGCAATTCCGCGTCCAGCGCCTCGGCTGGCGCGGCCATCTCTTCGACTTGAGACGAAGCAGCCGCAAGCGGCTGCTTGTAAAAAGATTCGTCTTGCAGGTCCAGAATAAAATCGTCTTCGCGGCTTGCGGAGTAAGCTGGCTCTATGTCTCCCAGGTCCAGGAGCGCGTCGTCTGTCTTCGCCGCGACGTTCAACTGCGCGCCAACGCCCGCCGGTGCGTATGCGGCTTCGTGGCTCTCTTGCAAACTGAAAGGCTGGCGCGCCTCTTCATCCTCATGCGTTGGCGCATGAGCCGTGATAGTTTCCATCTCTTCCTCTTGCTCTGAATCGCCTGATAATTGCTGGTCCAATTGTTGCGCTTCACCCTGCGGCTGCGGCGGGAGCGGGGCCGTGTTGGCCGTCGTCACTTCCAAAGCCTCCGCGCTCATCACATCTTCAACGGCCCTCGTTTCATGAGCGGGCTTTTCTTCCGCCTCGTTTATCGGGGGCAGTCTTTGCGTTTCCGCTTCCTCGCGCGGCGAGCCGCCGCCCAGAAGCGAACTGACTTTGCCGACGAGTTGTCTGATTGATTGAAATGGTTTGGTCAAATGATCGTCCGCGCCGACTCTGCGCGCCTCCTCTTCGTCAAACGGCTCGAAGGAGCCGACGAGCAGCATCACCGGAAGATGGCGAAAACGCTCGTCGTGCCTGATACGCTCGCATAACTCGTAGCCGTTCAACTTCGGCATGTGAATATCGGCGAGCACTA
>JAXDFO010000253.1:0-10043 GCA_034665545.1 Blastocatellia bacterium | reverse complement strand
TGGGCCATTTATCCCTACATCGCGCAGGAGACGCGCAACTATGTGCCCAACATCCTGGCGACCATCTTGATTGCCAAGAACCCTGAGAAGTACGGCTTCCACGGAGTACGACCGGAAGCGCCTATGGCCTACGATGTGGTCCAGGTTCCGAACGCGACGAGCCTGCAACTGCTCGCGGACGCGACCGACACGAGCGTTGATTTCCTGCGCAGCATCAACCCTGAACTGCGCCGCGATGTGACGCCGCGCGGCGAGGCTTATCAAGTACGCGTTCCCGCAGGCAGGTCCAAGCAACTTGTCGCCGTCTTGAAGCGCATCCCTGTTGACCGCCGCGACTCCGCGCGCGTCATCTCGGTCGCGCCCGGCGAAGACCTTGAGGCCGTTGCGCAGAGGACCGGCACGAGCGTTGATTTGTTGAAGGCGATGAACGGCGGTGTGGACCCGAAAGCGGCTGGCGGCAAACTGGTCGTCCCGAAGAACAACGTCGCCCTCACCACCTGGAAACGCGCCAAGCCAGTTGACACAGCAGCGACGAGCGGCCCGCGCAAAGTGCGCGCAGGCGCAGGCGACACGGTGGCTAAGATTGCCGCCCGTTACAATGTCTCTGCGGATGAAGTCGCGCGCATGAATGGCGTGACGGTGGATGAAGAGTTGCCGAAGGGCAGGGACATACTGTTGCCCGCCAGCGCGAATACGCCCGCTCCTTCGGGCCGTCGCGGACGTTAAGAGAACGAATGGTCCGGGTTTCTTTGTAGGACCAAAAATTAGTAAACATGCCGAGCGCGCCGTCAAGCGAGACTTGATGGCGCGCTCGTTTTTTATGAACTGGTGACGCCATCTCAACATGCTCTTTCGCACACAATCGGCAGCCGTCTACGGCATTGACGCTGACCTCGTTGACATAGAAGTTGACCTGACTCCGGCGCGCGGCGAATCGGATACGCCATCGGCTGTGACCATCGTCGGCTTGCCGGACGCGGCTGTGCGCGAATCGCGCGAACGCATCCGCGCCGCCATCACCAACTGCGGCTTCTTTTTTCCTTTCCACAAAACGACCGTCAACCTCGCGCCCGCAGACGTGCGCAAAGAGGGCGCGAGTTTCGACTTGCCTATCGCGCTCGGCATCCTCGGCGCGAACGGCGACCTCGGCGAGACATTGAACTTGACAGACGTGCTATCGGTCGGTGAACTCTCGCTCGATGGTCGCGTGCGCGCGGTGCGCGGCGCGCTCCCCATCGCCATGCGAGCGCGCGAGGCGAAGATTAAATCGCTGCTACTGCCGGAAGAGAATGCGAAGGAGGCTGCGGTCGTGGCGGGTGTGGACGTGTACGCGCTGGCTGACCTGCGCGGCGCAGTAGAGTTAATCACCCGTCTTCGTTCAGAGAATAAACCTCAGCCTCTGCGCGTCAACCCGTCTGATATACTCGCGCCCTCGGACCATCACGCGGTTGATTTCAGGGAAGTGCGAGGGCAGCTATCTGCCAAGCGCGCGCTCGAAGTCGCCAGCGCGGGCTCGCATAATATTCTTCTGATTGGACCACCGGGTTCAGGCAAGACCATGCTCGCCAAGCGGCTGCCGACCATCCTGCCGCCGCTCGAATTCGAGGCCGCGCTCGAACTGACCAAGATACATTCCGTGGCCGGAATGACGGGCCGCGCCGGACTCGTCACGGAGAGACCCTTTCGCTCGCCGCATCACACCATCAGCGATGCCGGACTGATCGGCGGCGGCTCTATCCCGCGTCCGGGCGAAGTCTCTCTGGCGCATCATGGCGTGCTCTTTCTGGACGAGTTGCCGGAGTTCGACCGCAGCGTTTTGGAAGTCCTGCGACAACCGCTCGAAGATCAGAGGGTGACTATCAGCCGCGCGACGATGTCTCTCACCTTTCCCGCCTCCTTCATGCTCGCGGCTGCTATGAATCCCTGTCCCTGCGGATTCTGGAACGACCCTACGCGCGAGTGTCGCTGCACGCCTCTGCAAATTCAACGCTACGTCGGGCGCATCTCCGGCCCGCTCCTCGACCGCATAGACATACACATAGACGTGCCCGCCGTGCGCTTCAAAGAACTGACGGGACGCGGGGCGCAAGGGTCCGAACCGGAGGCTTCGACCTGTATCCGCGAACGCGTCATGGCGGCCAGGGACCGGCAGCGCGAACGCTTTCGCCGCGAGGGCATTTTCGCCAACGCCGCGATGTCTCCGCGCCTCATCCGTCGCTTCTGCCCGATTGAAGCCGAGAGCGAGAGCTTACTCGAACGCGCGATGGCCCGTCTGGGCTTGTCAGCGCGCGCTTATGACCGCATACTTAAAGTCAGCCGTACCATCGCGGATCTGGAAGGCAATGAGTTGATAAGCGCGTCTCACGTCGCCGAAGCGGTCGGCTATCGTTCGCTCGACCGCACCTACTGGACCTGACGACAATCGCGCTCATGCCCGACGTACACGAAAAGGTTGATACGGCACACGAAAAAGATTAACTTTTAGTCTGGTAAGGCAACGACGCGTGCGAGCCGTGGCATCCCAAGAGCGGCACGGGAGTGTGCCCGTTCTGAATATCGAGGTGGCGCGTCGCATGCCGATCCAGAGAGTAGCCAAACAGGGAAGCGGTTATCAAAGCACCTCCCCCTTTGTGCGGCTGCTGGTCCAATACGTAGGGGCACGTGACGGCAACCGAAACCGAGACAACGCAAACTTCGGATTACGCGCTGGCGCAGAAGGCTTCAGGAGGCGATATGCAAGCCTTCGAGGAGTTATACCAGCGACATAATCGCAGAGTTTACTCCCTCTGCCTGCGCATGACGCAGAATGTCTCGGAGGCGGAAGACCTCGCGCAAGAGGTCTTCATACAGCTCTTTCGCAAAATCGGAAGCTTTCGCGGCGAGTCGGCCTTCACCACCTGGCTCCATCGTCTGACGGTTAATCAAGTCCTGATGCACTTTCGCAAACGCGGGGTGAAGATGGAACAGACGACCGAAGATGGCGAAACCCCCGTGCAGGTCGTCGTCGGCACGGAGGACCATAACCGCATGCCCGTAGTGGACCGCATCGCCCTCGACAAGGCGATTGCGCAACTGCCGCCGGGTTATCGCACGGTCTTCGTGCTGCATGATGTGGAAGGTCACGAGCACGAAGAGATAGCCAGGATGCTGGGGTGTTCGGTCGGCACGAGCAAGTCGCAACTGCACAAGGCCAGAATGAAATTACGCGGCCTGCTCAGGCAACAGAAGACGCCCGAATAGCTTCCAAGCACGTCCGCCCGGTTTCAATAATGTCTCGCCCCCCCGGAAACCGTCGTTGCGGTAAAAAAGAACTCCAGGCAGTCTCCCCAAGATTGCTTTTAATCCGAAGAAAAGGGTCGCGCGCGAAAAGTTTAGAATCAGCCAGCAAGCCGAAGCTCAGGAGATCAACGCGCGGCAAACGATAGAGGTTATAAAGAAATGAACTGCGAGGAGTGTCAGGAACTACTCAGCGACTTTCTAGACGGCGAGTTGACGGGCGAGGGTCACGTCTCGCTCAGCGCGCATCTGGATGAATGCCTCTCCTGTCTGAGTACGCGTGATGAACTCGATTCCATCGTCAGCTTTTGTCGTGACTGTCGCGGCCAATACGAAGCCCCGCCCAACGAAAGGGCTTTGTGGGTTCGCATTCGCAACACCATCGAAGCCGAACAGGGCGCAGGGGCGTCGGTCGCTCTTCCCGCTCGCGCCGCGCGGCGAGCGAGTCGCTGGTCTGGCATCATGGACCGTAGCTGGGAACTCTCTTTCTCGCAGATGACCGGAGCGATTGCGGCCATCGCCATCGCCGTCGCGCTCGCAACCGTCTTCGGCATGCGCAGCATGGAAGGCGGCCTCGGTCAAAATCGTCAGGAGACCTTAGCGACCGATGGCAGCCGCCAGGGACAAGCGATGACGCCCGCCGCGTTTGCTCCAGACGAGCGCATGCGGCAGCAGCAGATGGTGATTGAGTACTGGAACCAGCGGGTCGAGCAACGCAAGGCTCGCTGGAATCCGCAGGTGCGCGAAGCCTTCGAGCGCAACGTGAGCGTGCTCGACCAAACGGTCGAGGACTCCAAACGAGTGCTCAGCCAGAATCCTCACGATGAAGTCTACGAGGAGATGCTGAACACCGCGCTCAACGATAAGATGGAACTCCTCAAAGAGTTCTCCAACATGTGAGATTCTTAGCGACGAAGCAGCCACAGCTTTTTTGTGTCCGGCGAAAAAGAAACGCGCCTCTTCTGGCCCACTTCAGCGAACGGGCGCGACGCCGGAATACATCAAAGCTTCTCCCAGAGACGGAAACTTTCAGAACGTTGGTGAATCACATTCAGATGCATAGGTTTTCGGGCGGCTCGCGTGTTCGCGGCGGGGCGGGCCTCTTGGCTCTCGCCGTCTTGGCGCTGCTTTCGCTTTCCACTACGGCTGAAACTTTCGGACAGCAACGCCATTTCTCCAAGCAGTATCCAGCACGCAGAAACGTGCGCCTGCAATTGAACAACCTCTTCGGCACGGTGACTGTCGAGAGTTGGAATCGAGACGAAATCAAAGTCTACGCGGACATGGATGCGCCGACGGCCCACCTCACGCCGAGGCAAACTGACGAAGGTCTCCTGATAGATGTCGCCGGGGACAATCGCGGTCGCAGCGATGTCGGAGAAGTCAATTTCAAGATTTCCGTTCCATATAATTCCAGCGTTGACATAGAGACCAGACGCGGCAATATCGTCATCGACGGCGTCGAGGGCGCGATGGTCCACGCGCGCATCTATCTGAGCGGCGACATCAACCTGACCTCGATACGCGCCACGGAAGTCTTTGCCCAGAGCAGCATTGGAGATATTCTCTTCGACGGTGAACTGCGTGCTGGCGGAAACTATTCCTTCAAGGCGACGCAGGGCAAAATCAACTTGAACATTCCCTCCGACTCTCAATTTCGCCTCGACGCGACCGCGCCCATGACGCGCTATATAGACCTCGGCGCGTTCTCCAACCGTGGGGCCAACTCCATCAGCGACGGGCGCAAGTGCGTCGGCAACATAGGCGACCCGCGCGCCTCGCTCACCATCTGGAACCAGCGCGGCAGCATCGCCTTCATTCGTCGTTAAATTGGACCATTAATGTTCAACCTTCAAGCGGTCTCGCGTCGCGCTGCTCTCTCATCTACACTCGCCCTCTGCGCGCTCCTTTCATTTTCTCTGAACGCCGCCGCGCAGCAGAAGAACAAGAAGGGCGGAGCCAGCGCAACAACCGCCAACGCCCCCGCGCAACCTGTGCTCACGCGCACGACCATTCGCCATGAAGTGCGCCGCTTCGCCTACGGCGGCACGGTGACGATTCTCGGCGCGCCCGCAGGCTCCATCACGATAGAGGCATGGCCGCGCAACGAGGTTGACATCACGGCTGAGATAGAACTTCACGCCGACGCGGAAGAGGATTTCGCGCGCCTCGCCTCGGTCAACAATTTCGTGCTCGATGAAGATGTCAATCACCTGCGCCTGCTGACCACAGGCATGCACGACAAGGCTTTCATGCGCCGGGCCGCCAAAGATTTCCCTAAACGATTACTGGGCCTGCCCTGGAAGATAGACTATCGCATCCGGCTCCCGCTCAACACTGACCTGGAGATTGACGCTGGAATTGGTCCAATAAATCTCTCCGGCGTGGAGGGCGCGCTCCGTCTCAACGCGCTTGAGAGCGATGCGACGCTCGCCTTCACGGGCGGCACGGTGACGGCCACCATCGGACGCGGCACTGTCAACGTCAACCTCAACGCGCGCAGTTGGCGCGGCGCGGGCGCGGACATACGCCTCGCCATCGGCGACCTCACCGTCCAACTCCCCGCAGGCTTCAACGCAGACATCAACGCTGACATCCTCCGCACCGGCCAGATTGAAAACGACATCGCCGCCGCGCTCCTTCCCCGCGAACATACAAACACCACCCCGCGCTCGCTCAAAGCGCGAGCCGGAGCAGGCGGCGCGACACTCTCCTTCACCGTCGGTGATGGCACGATCCATCTCAAACAGCAACCGCAATAACTGGTCCAATTCAGCATCAAAGGCTTGGCTCCTTCACCCGGCAATTATTCGCTCACCCTTCACTCTTCACTTGTCACTCGCCGCCGTTCTTTATATCCTGCTCGCTCGACATCAAAACCGGAAGGCGAGAGAACCAACCTCCATGAGCATCAAATCGGACCAATGGATACGCCGCATGGCGACCGAGCACGGCATGATAGAGCCTTTCGAGACAGGCCAGATTAAAGAGCTTGACGGCCATCGCGTCATCTCCTACGGCACATCCAGCTACGGTTACGACATCCGTTGCGCGGACGAATTCAAACTCTTCACCAACATCAACTCGACCATCGTTGACCCCAAGAATTTCGATTCCAAAAACTTCGTAGACATCAAAGGCGACCACGTCATCGTCCCGCCCAACAGCTTCGCCCTCGCCCGCACCGTCGAATACTTTCGCATCCCCCGCAACGTCCTCACCATCTGCCTCGGCAAGAGCACCTACGCCCGCTGCGGCATCATCGTCAACGTCACCCCCTTCGAGCCCGAATGGGAAGGCTACGTGACCCTCGAATTCTCCAACACCACCCCCCTCCCCGCCAAAATCTACGCCAACGAAGGCGTCGCCCAAGTCATCTTCTTCGAATCCGACGAAGTCTGCCAAACCTCCTACAAAGACCGTGGCGGCAAATACCAGGGCCAACACGGCGTCACCCTGCCCAAACTTTGATTGTTGTAGGTTGTGACTGGAACCATAAGTTGGAACTCCCGCACTTTTGATGACGCTAAATTTGGTAAGTCGCAAGCAAGCAACGTCTTACCAGAATTTCATCTAAACCTGACTGAAGCCCATAAACTATTCTGCGGATAAGACTAACTCGACAGCATCATCAAAAGTGCGGATGAACCATAAGTTGGGTCTCCCGCACTTTTGATGATGGCTAGATAGTTCCCGCTTGATGGAAACTCTTTTTTAGTGGTCATGCGGCGAACAACACCTTCGCTCTTAACAGGTCGAACTTTGCGCGCCCATACATCTGCCTCTTCAACAACTTCAACCGATGCACCTGCCCTTCGGTCTGCCCGTTACTCCATTCCTTATGCAGCGCCGCCTCTATCGCCGCCCAGTCTTGTTCCAGCCCCCGCGCGAACGCCTTCAACTCCGGCAACTGACTGCTTTCGACCTCGGCTATCCAATCGCTGAGATGATCCGCTTGCCGCCCCCGCACCATCTGAAAGAAGTTCCGCGCTAACTCTGTGGCTTGCGCTATCTCCGGCGACAGTCGGCATACGTTCTCCACCACCTGCTGCTCCGTTTCCTTCAGCTTCTCCGGCTTGAGCAGCATCCATACAGCACGTCGCGGACAGGGGACGTTCATCAGCGGCGTCTCACGTTTGACTTGAACACTCTTTCTACCTTGAGGCGGTGTCGCCGGAGGCGGGGCTGGCTGGCGATGCAGATAGTTGTTGAGCGATTTACACGAGCCACGGTAGCCGCGTTCCACCAGTTCGCGCCACAACTCCGAGACGTTGTGACAGCCTTCCTCCCACCGCGCGCTAATATATGGAAAGTAAGAATCAAGCAGACTGCGGCGGTGTCTCTTGAGTTCGCGGAACTCTCCCAGTCGAAGCCAGCGGCGGACAGTACGGTGGCACTTCCCGACGCGCGGCGCGATCTCTTCGGTGGACAGTCCTTCAAGCTTGAGACGGACGACCTCGTTATACAATGCCAGAGAGTTATCCCGGCGTTCAGCGATACCGGGACGCAGACGTAGCGGCGGCAAAAACGTCAGTTGTGATAGTGCCGGTGGCTCGACTTGTGGTTGCGAGGGAGGCAAGGGTTGAGAAGGCATCGTAGGAGGCTGAACGGCTGCGCGAACGAACTGGTGCTGACGGGTGAGCAAACGCTCCAATGCTTCACTCAGATTCTTCAGGATGTGGAAGCGGTCAGCGACCTGGAGCGCATGTGGTGCGCCATCCGTGATGCCTTCGGCGTAGGCGCGCGAGCGGTCGCGCGTGACGATCTCGATGCCTGTATGTGCCTTGAGCCAGGCAGCCAGCGTCTCAGCTTCACGATCCGGTAATAGATCAACGGGGCGACGGCGTTCCAGGTCAATCAGGATAGTGCCATAGCTTTGTCCTTTGCGCTTGGCCCAATCATCCACACCGAGGACACGCGGCGTTACCATCACTGGCATCACTGATTGTCGAACACGTCGGATTAAGGTGTCGGGACTAACGCTCATCCCAAGTCGAATGGCGGCACGCGCACCGGCTTCACCACCGATGAGAAAGCCAATGAGCCGCAACGCATCGTTGAGCCTGACGGTCTTGCGCGCGTAAGTGGCGACGACTTGTGGCAGCCGTTCACAAAAGATACGACGCGGGCAAAGATCATTGTTGCAGCGGAAGCGGCGGGTATGTAACTCAAGTTTGACCGAGACGCCTTGCCACGGCAGGTCGGCTATTCGACGCATGTAGCGGCTGTGAACGTGCTTGGAGTCCACGCCGCAGAGTGGGCATGAGCTATGCGTGAGGGTGGTCTTAACGACAATAGTGATTACGTCGGCGGCAGGGCGAATGTACGTAAGTCTGATGGCGGCTGGATCAGCGAGCAGGGTAGGGGTGTTCATGCACCCTTTATAACAGTTCGGATTGGGCTTTAGAGTTGAAAAGTGCTGCTGGCAGGATTTGAAAACTCAAGTGATGTGGCAAATCAGTAATGCTTTATTGGTCGAGACAATCATTTTGACTAAACCTTTGAACTCATCATCTTCACCATGACGGACTACTAGGTTTCCAGAAATGATCCTGCAAGATTTGATGCCGAAAACGCCATTGCCCACCATCTTTCTCTAAAATCCTTGCTTCTGCCACATAGTTGAGAAAGGTTGCATATTGCAAAGGCATTGAACCTTCAAGATAAAGACAAAACCGTAAAATAAGATGGCGAAATAAAGGTGTTATAATAAAACTTGGAATACTGATAAGAATAGCAAAAATAAACACCCAGATAAAAATATACAGGAACAAATATATCAACGGTGGAAATTGAAAGTTGGATAAAGTCAATAATAAAATTATATAGAGTAATGAAAGAGGGAAATTCAAAACTGTCAATACGATGCCGTTAGAAATAAACCCACCTTTAAATCTTTGGTAGGGTCTTTCAAGACTCCTAAAAGGAAAAATCTGATGACAACTCTCCAGCAAACTACCAAAAAAGCCAACAATGAGTCCAATCATTAGTGAAAACCAGAATGGATTTAAAAGTTGTCCAATTACATACCCAACAACGAGTGCATACTGCCCTACCCTCCATAACGAAGCAAGCTTAAATGGCGTAAAAATTGAGGACGGAATAAAGGCCAGTAATGTCGCCAACACACAAAAATATACCCCAAAGCTAGCACCAAACTCAATACTTCTGGACCAATTTTTTGTATTTATAAGACCCCAAAGATTCCACTTAGCAACGTCTTCCGTCTCTATCTTTTTACTTGATGCGTCGAAAACTAAACCAAAACATACTCCTATAACCATCAACATCCCGGTGCTTTCTGATCGCCCAACGAGAAGATTAAATCCCCCTAAAAGAACACTAATGAAAACAGCAGTTTTTGTATTACTAAAAACTTTTATCAACCGATTCCATTTAGTAACTTTAATGCGATTATTGGTTGCAAATAAACCAGAAAGATTTGCTCTTGTCGCTTTCTTAGAAAGTAATAGAAAAATCGAAAGCCAGTTTATTAAACATACCAATAAGGCAGCGCAGAAAACTATCTTATATAATCTAATCCCAAGCAAATCACTTGGCTGTAAATTAGAAAGCTCAAATGTAGTCAGCTTTTTCTCACTCATTAATTTGGCGAGCCACTTAAGCCATATCTTTGTCTTTTCACTTTTGAAATTATGCGTATTTCTGGTTACTTGTCTATCTAGTTTCCCGTCAATGAACTGCATCAACAGATTTTTTTTAATTTCTTCTTCATCAGTAGGAATATTCTCTTCTTTCAGAACCGG
>JAXDFO010000252.1:0-2588 GCA_034665545.1 Blastocatellia bacterium | reverse complement strand
GCTATCTGCACATAGGCGCGTCGCGCACCGCGCTCTTTAACTGGCTCTACGCGCGCCAGACGGGCGGCAAGTTTTTGCTGCGCATAGAGGACACGGACTTGCAGCGTTCGACGGAGGCTTCGACGCGCTCCATCCTGGAGGGTCTGGAGTGGCTCGGACTTGATTACGATGAAGAGTTGGTCTTTCAATCGGACAACGCTCCGAAGCACAGGGCGGCGGCGGAGCGGCTGGTCTCGGAGGGCCGCGCCTATCGTGATTTCACGCCGAAGGAAACGCGCTCGGACACGAACATCAAGCAGGAGATTGCGAACCGCGCGCGCGCTTCTTCTGCGGGCGAAGGCTTGGACCATCGCAGCAATCCTTACAGAGATTTGTCTATCGAGGAATCGGATAAGAGGGCCGCTAACGGCGACACCTTCGCCGTTCGTTTGAAGGTTCCGCGCGAGGGGCGCACGCGCTTTGTTGATGGAGTCTACGGCGAGCAGGAGCGCGACTACGCGGAGATTGAAGACCTGGTGTTGCTCCGCTCCGACGGGCATCCTCTCTACAATCTGTCCGTCGTCATGGACGATATAGAGATGCGTATCACGGATGTCATACGCGGGCAGGACCATTTAACCAACACGCACAAGCAGGTGCTCATCTACGAGGCTCTCGGCGTTCAGCCTCCGCGCTTCGCGCACCTGCCGCTGATTCTCGCGCCGAACAAGGGCAAGCTCTCCAAACGCAAGCACGGCGAGGTGGTCTCACTGACGACCTACCGCGACCGTGGCTTTGTGCCCGCCGCGTTTCGGAATTTTCTGGCGTTGCTCGGCTGGTCCCCGGACACCGAGCAGGAGATTATGTCGCTCGATGAACTGGTCCAGAAATTCTCGCTCTCCGGCATCGGACGCTCCAACGCCGTCTTCAACTTTAACGAATCGGACCCGCGCCACTGGACCGACGATAAGGCGCTCTGGATGAACGCCGAGTACATTCGGACGATGCCGTTCGGGGAGCTTCAACCGATGGTCAAGGCTGAACTGCGCGCGAGCAAGCTCTGGCGCGAAGAGTATGAAGAGGATGCTGGCGAATGGTTTGAGAGGGCCGTCAACTTGATTCGCCAACGCTTCTTCACGCTCAAGGATTTCAGCCAGCAGGGCCGCGCCTACTTCTCCGACGACTTCGATTTTGAAGAGGCCGCGAAGAAGAAGAACCTTTATAAAGAGCCGCGTCTGAAGGAACTCTTGCCCGCGCTGGCGTCGCGCCTGGAAGCGGTCGAGCCGTTCACGGCGGAGACGAGCGAGGCCGCCTTGCGCGCCTTCTCCGAAGAAGCAGGGGTCAAGGCGGGTCTCTTCATCAACGCCGCGCGCACGATGTTGACGGGCCAGTCTGTGGGCCCATCCATGTTCGAGGTCTTCGAGATTATCGGGCGCGAGCGCAGCGTCCGCCGCCTGCGCAGCCAGGAACCCTGGTTCGATTTCAAGGCGGAGATAGCAAAGCTTTAAGGAGTCATTGAATGATAAATAGATTGCCTCTCATCATCACGCTCATGCTCGCGCTTGCTGCCTTGAGCAACGCGCAAGAGACCAATACGAATTCAAACTCGACGCAGACGCGCAGGCGCACGACCACGACGACGCCCGCGACGCCTAACAGCAACAAGAGCCAGGCGAACTCCAACCGTTCCGCAGGACAGTCGCCGGACGCTGGCGCGAAGACAACGGCGAAAGACCCGACGGCGCGCGGCGTCCTCGCGGCCTTCGAGTCTCTGCTCGAAGGCATTCGCCACGCGGACGTTGACGCAGTGACCGCCGCTTACTGGAATTCGCCGCAACTCATCCTCTTCAATAACAACGGCACTGTCACCAGAGGCTGGCAGCAACTGAAAGAGAACCGCGCCAACTCTTATCCGAATTTGAAGGATGTCAAACTGGAAGTGCGCGACCTTCGCGTGCAGATGCTCGGGCGCGAAGGCGCGCTCTTGACCTGCCTCTGGACGCAATCGCAGGTCTACAAGGGCACGCCGGAAACCGCTTCCGGGCGCATGACGATCATCTTCCGTCGCGTCGGCAACGACTGGAAAGCCATTCACCTGCACACCTCGCCCGATGCGCCGGAGCCTTCGCGTCTCCCCGCTTCCGAACAGGCCACGCCGCAAACGCCGAAGCCGAAAACGACCCCTTAGTGATTCGCGCTGCATCTGTAGTACACTCGCGTGAAATTTTAAGCAGGTAAAAGAGAGTGAGGAATTTTTTATGGGTTGGATGGATCAAATAGGGGGCTTGTTGCAGCAGTACACGGGCGCAAGCGCGGGTCAAACGTCGAACACGGCGCACGATGACTTTGAGCAACTAGCACAGCACGCGCCGAGTTCCGCACTTGCGGACGGGTTGGCCGCAGCCTTTCGTTCAAATCAAACGCCCGCCTTCGGACAGATGGCGGCGCAACTCTTCAGCAACGGCAACGGCCAACAGCGCGCCGGATTGCTCAACACGCTGATTGCGGCGGCTGGTCCAGCAATCGCCGCGCAACTCCTTTCACGCGGCGGCTCTTCCGGCCTCGCCGGATTGCTCGGCGGCGGCCAGACGCAGGTCACGCCCGAACAG
>JAXDFO010000251.1:0-7113 GCA_034665545.1 Blastocatellia bacterium | reverse complement strand
AGCGGCAACGCGCTCGCGGTCTTCCCCGAAGGAGAGGGACTCAGCGACGACTTGATGCAGCGCATCGCGCGTGAGATGAATCTATCCGAAACCGTCTTCGTGCTTCCCTCTCAGGATGAAAGAGCCTTGAGACGCTTGCGCATCTTCACCCCCGCGCGCGAGTTGCCCTTCGCAGGTCATCCGGTCGTGGGAACCTGGAACATGCTGGCGCGCCTGGGCATCGTCCCCTTGCCCGAAGGCGGGAGCGGCTGGGCGCACATTCAACATGAACTCGGCATCGGCGTGCTGCCCGTTGACATAGAGTTTAAAGAGGGCCAGCCCTCGCGCGTGGTGATGACGCAGGGCAAGTTCGAGCCACGTCCGTTGATTAGCGGGGCGGATGAAAGAGACTTCATCGCCGGGGCTTTGGGACTGGAACCATCGGACCTGGACGAGAGCTTGCCCATTCAGGCTGTCTCGACTGGCAACCTGATGCTCGTCGTCCCCGTTCGCTCTCTGGACGCGCTCGGACGCTGTCGCCCTGAGAGCACGCACATCGTCGCGGCTTACCAGGGCGCGGGCGCGACGGGCTGTTACGCCTTCACGCGCGAGACGAAGGACGGCAGCCCCTCCGAGGCGCACGCGCGTTTCTTCGTCCCTGACATGGGCATCCCGGAAGACCCCGCGACGGGCAGCGCGGCAGGCCCGCTCGCGGCCTATCTGGTCCATCACGGCGCGCTCGGCGCAGATGGCGCGTCCGTTGATAACATCTCGCGCTTCGTCATAGAGCAGGGCGATTTCATGGAGAGACCGAGCCGCATTCAAGCCGAAGTCAAGGGCACGCGCGGCGCAGTCGAGATGGTTCGCATCGGCGGCCCCTCCGTCGTCGTCGCGCGCGGCGAGTTGATGTTCTAACTAAAAAAAGTCTTATGTTGGATTTATTGATTATCGGGGCGGGACCGGCGGGGCTTTCGGCTGCGGGCGCGGCGGCGCGCGAAGGGTTGGATTATCTGGTCCTGGAAAAGGGACTGATTGCCGATACGATTTTTCGCTACCCGGTCGGGCGCACGGTCTTTTCCACTCCCAACGAGCTTGAGTTGCGCGAGGGGACGCTCCAACCCTGCCGCGAAAAGCCTACGCGCGAAGAGTTGCTCACACATTATGTTCGCTTCGCGCTCGAAGAGAATCTTCGCATCAACACGGAAGAGGCCGTCACTGGCATCGAGCGAGACGGCGAGGGCGCATTTCTGGTCCACACGCCGCGCGCCGAATACAGGGCCGCGCGAGTGCTCTTCGCCATCGGCGCGATGTCTTACCCCAGACGCCTGGACGTGCCGGGCGAAGACCTCCCCAAAGTTCATCACAGGTTCATTGAACCATATCCTTACGTGCGTAAGGATGCGCTCGTGGTCGGCGGCGGGAACAGCGCGGCGGAGGCCACGCTCTTTCTGGCGGAGGAAGGCGCGCACACGACTCTAGCCATCTGGCGCGCGGACTGGGAGAACCGAGACCCCAAGAAGAATGCTATCAAGCACTGGGTCCGCGCTCCGCTCGAACGCCAGCTTGAGATGAACCGCCTGCGTCTAGTCTTCTTCACGGAGATAGAAGCGATAAGCGAGCGAGAGGTCCGCATCAAGACCGAAGAGGGCACAACTCTGGACTTGCCCAACGACGTGGTCTTCATTCTCATCGGCAGCGATGCGGACTTGACCCTGCTGCGACAAATCGGAGTAGAGATTAAACGCAACGGCCTCAACGAACTCCCCACCTACGACCCTGAGACCTTCGAGACCAACGTGCCCGGCATCTACGTCGCGGGACACTTCACCCACGCCCGCCACATCAAAGAGGCCATCGCCGTCCCCCGCCGCATCATCCCGAAAATGAAAGCGACCATGAAGTCAAAAGGATGAAAGATTGCAGAGCGAGTATGAAAGCGAAAGGCGAAAGGATGAAAGAATAACTATTCATAGTTGAATAGCCACACTCTCATCCTTCCGCCATCCTATTTCCGCCTTGCTCTAAAAATTGCCCTGGCATTCCGGATGCCCGCAATCGCAATCAAGCTCTATCGTGCTGCCCTTGCCCTCGCACGACGCGCTGCAATACTTCTGCCCATCCGGCACGGGGCAGCTACAAGTATCGCTCTTACAGGTCTTCTGACCATTATCGTCCGCCATTGGATTTTCCTCCTGGTGATTCCGTCTGTCCATAGAACTTCGGCTAACTAACTAAATGACGCCCCGCATTATATACGCACTCGCCCCACATAAGCACATGCATAACTTACAGAGCGTAACGTCACCCTTGACTTCTATAGATAGAAATCCATCAAGATGAGTTAATGGCTAATTGGCGGCTTGCAATTAGCGGCAACCAGTGTTCAAGATAGAACCACTGAAATAGGAGAGCGCGCAGATGCATAAAGTAGTCGCAGTCAGGGCTAATGATGATTTCTCACTTGACCTAAAGTTTGAGGATGAGAGTGTGAAGAGGTTCGACGTTAAGCCCTACCTTGAGTACGGAATTTTCAAAGAATTAAAGGACCGCAACTATTTTAAAAAGGTCAAGGTTGCCTTCGGGACGGTCCAATGGCCCAACGAGCAAGACATCAGCCCGGATACATTGTATGTAGAAAGCGTCGCTATCGAATCAATCTCTGTCTAATGCTTTATGAGAAATAATGAGAAGCGTCATTATTAATACACGCCCTCGCCTTCGAGAAGAATACCACGTCTCATAAACAACCTGGATTTTGTTGACAAAACTACAAGGCTCTAGTTTAATGACTCTGCCTTTATTACGTGTACTAGAGGCGATTGCTGTTGGTTAAAGGCTCTCTTGGTGCGGCGCATTGAGAAAAGGGCTTAGTCGGGATAAATGATATTTATTGTCCTTCCCAATCCTCTCTGTCGTTCCTACAAGCCTTTTATCTAATGTGTGAAGCCTGAGACCTGCTTAGGCTAGCATAACTATTATTCTTGTTTTGGTGCCTGCGGCATCGAAAGAAAGGGAAAACAATGTCAACGAGAGAAATCCATCAGAGCACTTCTGCACCCTCGCAATCCACACCTGCCACTCAATCAATCGTCAAGAATAACCTTGAAGAGAATTTCTCTGCCGATAAGTTCATAACAGATAATTCTCCGAATGCCCGCAAGATGATTAACAGCATGCGGCATCTTGGTTATAGCACCTACTCTGCCATCAAGGACATTTTGGACAATAGCAATGACGCAGAGGCTACTTGGGTCAAGTGCTATATCCAGAAAGATTCGAGGGGCGAATTCACTTATACTATCGCTGATAATGGCGTCGGCATGGACTGGCATACGTTAGATGAAGCACTCAAGCTTGGCTCCGAAACTGAACGTAACATCGTCTCTGACTTAGGTAAATTTGGCATGGGCCTAGTTACTGCGTCTTTAAGCATTGGCAAGCGCGTCGAAGTTATTACTAAGCAAACGGATGGGCCGATACTTCATAGTATTCAGGATGTGGACGAGGTTATCCGACAGGATAAGTTCGTAAAGTTTCTTCAGGAAGCAGACGAACAGGCACAACTACAATTTAACAAGATGCTCGCTGGCGAGGACAGCGGCACAATTGTTCGTCTAACCCACTGCGACCACATTTCCAATAAAGACATGCGTTCATTTACTACAAAACTACGCCGGGAAATCGGTCAAACTTATCGCTTTTTCCTTTCTTCAGGCCAGATTAAGATGTTCGTCAATGATGAGGAGATCATTCCTATTGATCCTCTGATGCTGGAAGAGGGAAGCGAAATCCAGAGCGACGAACAATATACGATTAAGTTCACCGACGAACATGGCACTGAACATAGCGATACCATTCGCGTTCGTGTTGTCTTGTTGCCTGATTACGGGCAAGAGGGAAACAAAAATCGTGGTATCAACATTCCCAACCAGGGTATTTACCTTCTACGCAACTACCGTGAGATTGCTGAAGGCGAAATGTTGGGTCTAATGACGAAACACAATGATCTTAACCGCGTACGCGCAGAAGTCTTTTTTCCTGCGACACTGGATGAGATGTTAGGGGTTGACTTTACTAAGCAAAGACCTGAACCCAAGCAAGCTGCACTGGATAAGCTGCGTGAGGTGTTAGTGCCGCAGTTCAAAAACCTTACAAAACGAATCAAGAGCCAACGTGTTAAAGTGGAAGATATAGATGTGCCGCATGATGAAGCCGCACGCTTGATTGGACAGAAGGCGCATCTTTTAGCAAAACCCAAATTGCAGGCTGAGAATCGAAAACCACCCACCCACAAGGCGCGCGAGCACACTGAAGATCATGGAAGCACAAAGACTCGCAAGAACTTCAAAAATACGCAAAACAAACCTGTCTCCTTGCCGTGCCGTTTTGAAGCGGCTTCAATGACGGTGGCAGGGCCAATATGGGACGCCGAACCTGAAGGTAAGACGTTGGTCATTACGTGGAATGTGGACCATCCGTTCTATCAACGGTTTATTCTTGACAACAAGGACAATCCATCAATGGTTTCAGCAACGGACTTTCTAGTTTACTCTCTCGCTGCGGCGGAATTGGTTTATCGCCCCGACGATAATGAGGAAATCTACGAAGACCGTTGCGCGATGATGGAGAATATTCGCTCTACCGTGTCAAGCAACATGCGGCAACTTTTATCGTAACGGACAATCTTAGGACTGACTATTCTATTTTCGGGAATCCTCTTCCAGCTTTGGTCCATTAGCACCTAATTATGGGATTACCTCTCTAACCGTTGGAATAGGCTTCCCTTCTTTTAGGTACTCATTCCCCAAATTTGGGGAATGAGTACCTGACTTTGGGTAAGGCGTACCTAAATCTTGGTAAGCTGGACCAAACATTGGGTAGGGTCTACCTGGGTTTGGTCAAGTGGCTTCTCTTCTTTGGGTACTCATCTACCAATTTGGGGAAGCTTCCCCATTTTTTGGAAAGAGTTTCCCGAAAGATTGGCGCGTGGGTATTAAATTGGGGATGAGGTTCTAAAATTTCGGAACGACTCGAATCAAACGTGATATAGTGCCGGACATCGCGCCGGGGCTGTCTTGAGTTTCAGTTATCCTCGCTTCTTCACATTTCACCAAAAAGGAGATTCACATCCATGCCGAAGAACCCTCAAATCCCTAAAGTATTGGAAGATGCAGCGCGCATCCTGCGCATGTGGGCGGAGAACCCGACTTTTGGTTTGGGAGATTTGACGCAGGCGAAGTTTCAGACGATGGTGGACGATTTGCGGAATAAGCGGAATCAGACGGAGACCTTGCGAACGCAGTTGACCGCGCTGGTGAATGAGACGAATGATTTGGGCGTGGGCCTCAGTGATGCTGTGACGAGAGCGTTGAGCGGCGTGCGGGCGGTGTTTGGGCCGGACTCTTCGCAGTATGAGCAGGCGGGTGGGACGCGCAGGAGCGAGCGCAAGCGGCCCACTGTGCGCAAGCCTAAGAAGGATTGAGACGCCCCTTTACATGATGTCTTCGGCGTGGGCGCGTTCGCGGCGGGCGACGCGTGTGCGGTAGGCGGCCTCTTCTACGTCGCGGGCGACCGCTTCCGCGACTCGCTTATCGAAGACGGAGGGGACGACGTAATCCGCGTGCAGTTCGCTCTCGGTGATGATGTTGGCGATGGCGTGGGCCGCCGCCAGCTTCATCTCTTCGTTGATACGCGAGGCGCGACAGGCCAGCGCGCCGCGAAAGATGCCGGGGAAACAGAGGACGTTGTTAATCTGGTTGGGATAATCGGAGCGGCCCGTCGCCATCACCGCGACGTGCGGCGCGGCCTCCTCCGGCATAATCTCAGGCGTCGGATTCGCCATCGCAAAGACGATGGGCCGCTCCGCCATCTTCTTCAAATCATTCTCATCAATGACGCCCGGCACTGACAGGCCCAGGAATACGTCCGCCCCCTTGATGGCATCATGCACAGTGCCCTGCTCTACGTTCGGGTTGGTGTTCTGCGCGTACCATTCCTTGACCCAGTTCATGTGCTCGCGCCGCCCGCGATAGAGTATCCCGTTCTGGTCGCAGCCGATGATATTACGCACGCCGGCCGCCATGATTATCTTCGAGCAGGCGACGCCCGCCGCCCCCACACCGTTGACCACCACCTTGATGTCTTCCATCCGCTTGCCGACTATCTTGAGCGAGTTGATTAAGGCCGCGAGGACCACTACGGCAGTTCCGTGCTGGTCATCGTGAAAGACCGGGATGTCCAGTTCTTCCTTGAGACGGTCTTCAATCTCGAAGCAGCGCGGCGCGGAGATGTCTTCCAGGTTGATGCCGCCGAACGCCGTCGAAATCAACTTGATGGTCCGCACAATCTCGTCCGGGTCTTTCGTCGTCAGACAGATGGGAAAGGCGTCCACGCCCGCGAACTCTTTAAAGAGCATGGCCTTCCCTTCCATCACCGGCATCGCCGCCGCCGGTCCAATATCTCCCAGGCCGAGCACCGCCGTGCCGTCCGAGACGACCGCCACTGTGTTCTTCTTGATGGTCAGCGTGAAGGCTTTTTCCGGGTCGCGGTGGATGGCTTCGCACACTCTCGCCACGCCCGGCGTGTAGGCCATCGAAAGGTCCGCGCGCGTCTTCAAGGGAGACTTCGAGACCACCTCTATCTTGCCACCTATGTGCATGAGAAAGACGCGATCCGAGACGTTGACGATTTCGACGCCGTCTATATCACGCACGGCCTGCATAATCTGCTCGCCATGCTCGCTGGATGCGGCGTTGACCGTGATGTCGCGCACCACCGAGTCCGACCCGACGCTCACAATATCAATCGCCCCGATGTCGCCTCCGGCGCGCCCGATGGCGGTCGTCAACTCTCCGAGTGCGCCCGTCCGGCTCGAAAGTTTGACGCGCAAGGTCAGGCTGTAACTCGCGCTAGGTGTGTTCTGCATCTTGAATGGCCGCAAACCCTTTCACATCTTGAAAGTCTTTGACGAATAATCGAGGCAACCAACTCTAACGCCAAAAGAGCGCGCCGCGCAAGAGTCTAAAGCGATAAAGGGGTAGTTGGTCAATGGACCTTGAGTGAAGATGAAAACAGCATTCACCACAGAGACACAGAGGACACTGAGGACGCACAGAGCAGATTCAACCTCTCTGT
>JAXDFO010000250.1:0-7696 GCA_034665545.1 Blastocatellia bacterium | reverse complement strand
GGCTTCAATCCTCTGTAAGAATCCCTTGTAACAGTTTCCTTTTACTTCGGCGCGGCGAGTTTCTGGCGGAGGCGCGTGAGTTGGGCGTTGGCCCAATCGGGGGTGCGGCCCGCTCGCTCGTTGGCGCGGAGGTATGATTCGAGGGCGGCGAGCGCGCCCGCGATGTTGCCGGACTGTTCGCGGATGCGGCTCAGGTCCAATAATAGTTGCGGGTTGGTGTCGCCGTAGGCGGCGAGGGCTTGATTATAGTTCTGCTCCGCGAGAGTCAGATGGCCCTGCGCTTCGTAGAGACGCGCGAGGTGATAATAGGCGACCGGGTAATGCGCGCCCTCCTTCGCCGTGAGCGCGCTGAGCGAAGCAATCGCTTCGTCCGTGCGCTTGAGGTTGATGAGAGCATAACTCATCTCAAGATTCGCGGGCGGGAAGAAACCCTTGTGCGCTTCCAGCACGCGATGATAAAACCCAACCGACTCCTCAAAGTGACCGCCCTCGCGTGCGGCGCGAGCGCGTTGCAACAGTTCGTAAGTCTGCGTATCAACTTGAAGCGGTCGCAACGCGCTCGCCGCTTCCGTCGCATTCGCGTTGGAGACTTTAACAGCCGTCCTCTCGGACTGGATGCTGGCGGCTTCCTTCATTATCTGTTGACGCGCGGCGTTGAAGACGTTGGCTGGCCCACTGCGTTGCGTAAATTGGTCCAGCACCTGTAAGCCGCGCTGCGGGCTGCCGTCTTCCGCGTAGGCGCGTGCCAGCGCGAGCGCGGCGTCCGAGTGGTCGGGTTGAATGAGCAGCGTGCGCCGCCACTCGGCTATCGCCAGATCCGCCTCGCCGCGCGCCGCGTAGAGCCTGCCGAGGTTATAGCTGGCTTCGGCGTAACGATAATTCTCCTGCCTCAGCGCGCTGATGAGAGACTCCTGCGCTTCCTCCCAACGGCCCTGCCTGAGCAGCACGACGCCCATGTTGTTGAGAGCGCGCGCGTAGTTGCCGTGACGCTGGCTGATGGCTTTGCGATAAGCGTCAATCGCCGTGTTCGCATCGTCAAGACGGACGAGCGCGTTGCCTATGTTGTAGAAGCCGACGGGGTCGAATCGCTCTTCTCTCATCATCGAGCGCAGTTCCTCCACGGCCTCGTGTTTCTGGTCCAGCGAGACCAGATAATCAACCAGCATGCGCCTCAAACGCCCGCGCTCCCTCTCATCCTTCGCATCCTCTATTTGAGCGCGCAAGATGTTGAGACGCCCTTCAACTCTCGTCTCATCCTTCGCTTCGGACGACATAACCGGCGGCTCGTCTTCCGCATCAATCGCGCCCGCCGCGCTCGCCTGCGTCTTCGCCCCTGCTTGCACGGAAGCCTCTACGCTATTCTTCTCTTTAACCTCCGCGCCCGTCTGCCCTGTGGTCGGCGCGGTCTCCGGCGAGACGCGACGCGCGCGCGTGCGAGTCACGGTCGCGTTGTTCTCGCGCGAGGCCGTCTTGAGCTTAGGGGCGTCCTGCGCCTTTGCCTCACTCAAAGGAGCGGCCTTCGTCGCGGTGGTCTGTGCAGAGGCGGCGCGCTGTTTGTTCGCGGTCTCGCGTTGGCCCACCGTGACGCTGCTCATGGGCCGCATCTGCGCCCGCGTCATGACGACGCAGGAGATGAGCATCAACGTCAGGCTCAATGACAGACGCAGGGCGCGGCCTGTGCTCATCATGTTGATGAGACGCTCGCTTGCTGGCATACGATATTGCATTTCTGACCTCCACAACAGGCAAAGGATAAAAGTTAAAAGTGTCGAATGGCTGTGAGCCTCTACGAACCGGCTCTTGAGTTTCAAGCAGAGCGGCTTCGCGCCGTTCTATTTTTGGCCCTTTAATTCGGGCGCGGGCTTCATGTTGTTGGCGGGAGCGTAGGCGATAATCGTGCCGCCGAAGCCGACGGCCCAACCGCGCGTGCGGCTCACGAACGAGAGACGTTCGAGCGGGTGCGTCGTGCCGCTCGGCACGCTGGTCCAGTGGCGGCCCCCGTCCGTCGTGTGAATAAGAGTCCCTTCACTGCCGGAGGCCCACCCTTCCATCTCATTTAAAAATTTGACATCCAACAGGTCCGCCTCCACGTTCGAGACCTGCGCGCGCCAGTTGCGCCCGCCGTTCGTCGTAGAGAAGATGCTGCCCCCTGCCCCTACGGCCCACCCGTGCGACCTGTCAACGAAAGAGGCAGAGGTAAAACGCACGCCCGGCGTTTCTATCTCGCCACTGCGCCAAGTCTCGCCGCCGTCCGTCGTCTTCAAGATAGTCGCGCCCGCGCCGACCAGCCAGCCCTGTTCCTGGTCCAGAAACGTGCCGCCCAGAAGTAGATGCCTGGTCGGGACGCGCTGGCGTTCCCAGTTGACGCCGCCATCGCGCGTCGTGTAGAGCGCGCCGTTCTCGCCAAAGGCCCAGGCCCTGCCGCCGCTCGTGAAGAGCGCGCGGATGAGGCGCGCGTCCGATTCAGTGCCGATGACGTTGACGCGCTTCCAGGTCGCGCCGCCGTCCGTCGTGTTCATCAAGTAAGTGCGCGGTTCGTCCACCGTCTTGAGCAGGTAGATGTTTCTTTCACAGACCAGCCAACCCGTCTTCTCATCCGAGAAGTAGAGGTCGCGCAGAGTGTCTTCCGTCGGGCGACGCATGATGGACCAATTCGCCCCGCCGTCCGTCGTAGACAACAGCGCGCCGTTGCTCCCCACGGCCCACCCTCTATTCAGGTCCAGAAAATAGACCGCATGCAGCCAAGACATCGTCTTAGACCTCTGGCTCGACCACACACACTCCCCACGCGCCGCCCCCACCTGGACCAATAACAGCAGCAGCGCAACAAGACCAACCGATGAGCGATGAAATAAAAGTCGAAGGTCGAAGCGCGAAAGCGACCAGTCGCTCTTGACCCGCAAGCGGCCCTGCTCCTGGCTCCTGGCTCCTGGCTCCTGGCTCCTGTCCTTCATAACTTCATTCTTGCCTTTCAGTGTCCGTCGCGCGGGGCGTTGCCGTCCGAGTTGGGGCGGCGCGCCGCGCTCAGGTGACGAAGCAGAACCAGCACCGGCGAGACATCCCGGCCCAACGTGAAGGCTTGCTGCGCGGCGGTCGTAATCCATTGCACAGGCTCAGGGGTGACGGCCTCGTTGCGGCAAGCGGCGCAGGTGTTGTTGCCGTAGAGTTTTTGCAAGAGGACGTGCGCGTCATCCTTGCCGAGCAGGGTCAGGACATCGCCCGGCGGAACCTTCAAACCATCCGCGAGACGCAACGCGCTCTCCAGGTTAATGGTCGTGATAACGGAGGTCTGCAACTTTGAAAGCAAGCCCTGGTCGAATCCTGTCTGGCGGCAGAAGTCCACCTGTTTGAGACCCAGTGCATGTAAGCGTTCAGTGATGAATTGAGCAAGCGGCGTCGCCGAGTGCGCTGCCTTTTTTTCCATCGTCATTCACCTCGTTGAAGAGCAAGTAGGCGGAAGGATGAAGGATAAAAGAAAAGCTATTCATCTTTAATAGCTCATCTTTCATCTTTCATCCTTCCGCCTTCCGACTTGCTTTACCAACCTCCCGTGAAGATGCGTGCGAAGCTCAGGATAGGAAGGAGGTTCATGACCTCTCTGACCGTCTTGAGCTTGTTGCCCGGCACGACGACCTGGTCGCCCGGCGCGAGGAAGGCCATTTCGCGGGCGCGTCCGCGCTCTATGTCCTTGATGTTGACGCGCATCGGAAGCAGTCGTCCATCCGGCTGCTGACGCAGGATGACGACCCTCGACTTGTCGCCGGTGGCGAGCACGCCGCCCGCTTCGGCCAGCGCTTCATAGACGCTCAGGCGTCTGGTCATCGTGCGAATGCCGGGTTGGGCCACATCACCGAGCACGCTGTAGCGCGCGGACATGGCCTTGTCCAGCGAGACGGTAATCTTCGGGTCAATGATGTACTCGTCCAG
Source organism: Blastocatellia bacterium (assembly GCA_034665545.1). GTDB lineage: Bacteria > Acidobacteriota > Blastocatellia > Pyrinomonadales > Pyrinomonadaceae > DASYML01. The sequence continues at coordinate 3,769 of JAXDFO010000250.1, read as the reverse complement.
TTTCTTCGTCAGTTCTTCCTGAATCTGCTCTGTGGTTTTGCCGACGACGGTGATGCCTTCCGGGACGAGGTAGTAACTGATGCGACCGTTGGGCGGGACGACGATGCCGGACTTGGAATAGCGCGGCTGGTTGAAGACATCTATCGAAATGACATCTTCCGGGCCGAGGCGATAGGTCGTCATGAAGTTGTTATAGTAAGGCAGGACCGCAGCCTGTTCTTCAGACAACTGCCCGCGACGATTGGCCTGCGCCTCCTCCAGCGTATCAGCCGGGAGCGTGTTCTGGTCGTCGGGCTCAAGCCGCTCTGTTCCGCCCGCGCCGGAAGATGAAGAGGGCGTGGTCGCGCCGTTCTTCTGCTGGCCCTTCTTCTTCTGCTTCGCCTGCGAGTCGCCGCCGAAGACTTTTTCGAGCATGCCCTTCTTCTGCGGCGGCGCGTCCTGCGATGATTGGGCCAGGACGGGCGCATTGACCGAGGCGAGTGTCGCCGCGAGCGTGAGTGTGATAAGCGTTGCCTTCATCTTCATCTTCGTAACCTCCAAAACTGCTCTGTTGCCTGCGCGGTTCATCAGCGCGCGCCTCGGCTGAAGAGAATCGTCTTCACCGTCTCGAACAGAATCACCGCATCCAGGACCAGGTTCTGGTTCTTGATGTAGTACAGGTCGTACTGCAATTTCTGTCGCGCGTCTTCAATCGAAGCGCCGTACGGATACTTGATTTGCGCCCAGCCGGTCAGCCCCGGCTCTATCATGTGACGCTGTTCGTAAAAGGGAATCTCGCGCGCGAGTTGCGCGACGAAGTGCGGTCGTTCGGGTCGTGGGCCCACGAAGTTCATCTCGCCCTTCAGGATATTCCAGAACTGCGGGATCTCGTCCACGCGAATCTTGCGTATGATGCGACCGACGCGCGTCGTGCGGTCGTCTCCATCCTGGGCCCACACTGGCCCATTCTTCTCCGCGTCCACTCTCATCGAACGAAACTTCATGAGCGTGAAAGGGCGACCGTTTTTCCCGACTCGCTCCTGCCGGTAGAGAACGGGGCCGGGCGATTCGAGTTTGATGAGAAGGGCCGTCAGGAGAGCTAAAGGAGACGAGAGAATCGCGCCGATGAGAGCGACGCTGCGATGCATCGCCAGGCGCGTGAACGCGCTCAAGCGAGCCTGCCGACCGCGCCCGGAAAAGATGAGCCAACTGGGCCGCATCATGTCCAGGTGGACGCGACCCGTGAGCCGCTCGTAAAAGGACGCGCCCTCTTCGATGGAGACGTGGCCCGAAAGGCTCAGGCGCAAGAGTTGGTCCGTGGGAAATTGCCCGCGCCGCTCGCCCTGCGCGACGATGATGCGGTCCACGTTCTCGCGCGCAACTAACTGGTCCAATTCCGAAGTGAGGCCGAGGACGCGCGGGTTAATCAAACTCTTGCCGATGAGCGCGGGGTCGTTGTCCACGAAACCGATGATGCGATAGCCCGCGTCTCTTCGTTCGAGAGCCTCGCGCGCTATCTCGACCGCCGACGCGCCGGAGCCGACTATCAAAATGCGCTCGCCGATTTCCGGGTGGCCCAGGAACCAGTGTATGGACATACGCCAGCCGACCATCATCGCCAGCGCGAGCGGAAGCGAGATGAGCGAGACGCCGCGACCGATCATCAATTGCGGAAAGGCGTAGAAGGTCAGCGCGAGCGCGACCCAGGCGAGACCCAAAGCTTGCACGAGGCGCAGGACCAATTCTTTGCGGTCGTGCATGTAGACGAAATCGTAAAGGTCGTAGAGATAGAACGCGCCGAGGCAAAAGAGAGAGGCGAGCGCGGCCTTCTGCAAACCGTGCCGCGCGATGAGTTCGTCCTCCGCTTCGCCCGCTCCGAGCCGCAGGTACACGGCTATCACGATTCCGCCGAAGAGCAACATGGCTTCGGCGAAAAGGAGCAGGACCGTACGCGCATTGAGCCTGGAAGCTCTCAAGAGACGACCTGGACCTCCTCTTCCGTTGTCAGAATGGACTTCGTGTTCGTGTCGCCAGTCGCCGTTGAATCACGACGATAATAACGACGCTGGTAATAGTAGTCGCTCTCGTTCAACTGCTCGTCCGCGCGATTCAGGACCACTCCGAGCATGCGCTCGCGCGGCAACTGTTCGAGCATCCGCTCGATAGCAGCGTAACGCGTCTTGCCCGCGCGCACGACCAGCAGCGCGCTGTCCGCGCGGTTGATGAGAATGTTGGCGTCTGTGAAGATGCCGAGCGGGGGCGCGTCTATGATGATGTAATCGAACATGCGTCGCAGTTCGGCCAGGAGCGAGCCGAATTTTGGACCAGAAAGAATCTCCGCCACATCGTCGCGCGGCGCGCCGCCCGGCAAGAGATACAAGCCCGCAGGCTCAAGCCTTCTGACGGCCTGTTGCAAAGTCGCCTCGCCGCCGAGAACTTCCGAGAGGCCGACGTTCAAATCAATGCCCAGGTAATCGGTCGCGCAGGGTTGGCGAAGGTCGCTGTCAATGAGCAGGGCGCGCACGCCGTCAGTCTGCGCGAGCAGCCAGGCGAGGTTAAGCGCGGTCAGAGTCTTGCCCTCCGCGATGCCTGCGCTCGTGATGACGAAGGCTTGCGCCTTCCTGCGTTCGCCAGCCTGAAGCACGCGCGTGCGCAGGGAGCGATACTGCTCGCAGTAAGGCGAGCGCGGTTGCGTGACCGCGACGAGATGAGGTTCGACGCGCTCTGTAGAGATTTCATGAGACATGAACTCTACAGAACGCGCCGACCCGGCAGCGCCCAAAGTTGCCCCAGCATCACGCGAAGTCATCCCGGCGGGGAGTGCCGACCCGTCGAGTGCATCTGTGTGCGCAGTGGACGCTGAACTGTGCGCCGCCTCCGCCGCCGAAAAGAGTGGAGAGCTATCCCACGGATGCTCTTCCGCATTCTTCGGCGCAGGCTGCGGGGTCTGAGCCTTCTTCGCGGCTGAAGACCCGTTGCGGCGCTCCGCATGGTTGTTCTTTTTCCCTTTGCCCGCTTCGGGTTCTTCATCCGCGCGAGCACGCTTCAAGGCGTCGTAAACTCTTCCCATCACATGTTCCTCATCAGACCTGAGCGACGAAAGGCCGCGCCCAGTTCATCAGCATCGGGTGTGGCCCCTTCCGTCTCTCTCTCTTCCTGCATGGCGAGCGGCGACGCGCTCTCGTTCTTCGTCACAGCCGCGCCTTGCGGTGCGCTGCTATTGCTACTGCTGCTCGCGGATGCGCCGCCCGCGCTCCACAACTCCGCGCGGCCCGCCGCCGTAAAGATGCGCGCCTGTGCTTCGCGCTCTTCGCCCATCTGCCGCCCGCGTTCGGAACGCGGCAGCATGTCGAAGGTCTCCGCAACTTCCTCTATGATGGCGCGTCCGATGGTCTCTTCGCCGGTCGCAAAGCCGGTGAGGAGAGCGTTGTCGCAGAGGTTGTTGATGTTGCGCGGGATGCCTTCGGAGCAACGAAAGATGTAATCAATCGCGCCGGGCGAGAAGATGTCCGTGCGCTCTGCGCCCGCGACCAAAAGACGCGAGAAGATATAGTGGCCGGTCTCTTCGACGTTCGGGAGCGGCTTGATTTCACAGCGCAGGGCGACGCGCTGTTTGAGTTGGCGCAGGTCCGGGTTGTTCAGCACGTCTCTCAACTCCGGTTGTCCAGTCAGAACTATCTGCAACTGCTTGGCTGAGTCCGACTCGAAATTCGAGAGCAGTCGTATCTCTTCCAGCACGTAAGGCGAGAGACCCTGCGCTTCGTCTATGATGAGCACTGTGCGCAGGCCG
>JAXDFO010000249.1:0-7673 GCA_034665545.1 Blastocatellia bacterium | reverse complement strand
CTCCATCCACAGGCCGACGTGCGAATTGAGATTATCAAGACCACGGGCGATGTCATGAAAAGCGAGCCTCTCAAGCTTATCGGCGGCAAGGGCGTCTTCACCAAAGAACTTGAAGAGGCGTTGTTAGACGCGCGCATTGACCTCGCCGTCCATTCGCTCAAAGACCTGCCGACCATTCTCCCCGAAGCCCTCGGCATCGCCGCCATCACCGAGCGCGAAGACCCGCGAGACGCGCTCGTCATGCGCCGTAGTGGAAGCGAAATCGAACGTCCTTCCATTCTCCATCTACGAGAGGGCGCGGTCGTGGGCACATCAAGCCCGCGCCGCCTGGCCCAATTAAAAAACCTGCGCCCGGACCTCTCCATTAAAGAGTTGCGCGGCAACGTGGACACGCGCCTGCGCAAGCTGGATGCTGGCGACTATGATGCCGTCATCCTCGCTTCTGCGGGCCTGCGACGTTTGGGTTTCGAGTCTCGCATCAGCGCGGCGATTTCGCCTGAAGAGATGTTGCCAGCCGTCGGTCAGGGCGCGCTCGGCATAGAGATTCGCGCCTCTGATGAAGAGACTAGAGAGCTTCTCTCGCCGCTCGACCATGCGCCGACTCGCGCCGCCTGCACGGCGGAACGCGCACTGCTCCGCGCGCTCGGCGGAGGCTGCCAACTACCCATCGCTGGCCACGCCGCCGCGACACACGCGGGCCGACTTCGCCTCGAAGGATTGGTCGCCCAAGTTAGCGGCGCTCTCATCATACGCGATGCGATAGAGGGCCAGGAATCAACAGCGCAGGAACTCGGCCACACGCTCGGCACGCGCCTGCTCGAACGCGGGGCGAGGTCGCTGCTGATGGACTAGATGGACTAGAAGGCGATGTAGTTGATAAAAGTTTTTCAGATGACCGAAGCCCAAGCACACAAACTCGAAGCGCAACCGGAGAGGAGTCGGCAACCTCTGGCTGGCCGCACCGTGATTATCACGCGCGCGCGCGCGCAGGCTGCGGAGTTCGCCTCTGAACTCGAACGACTGGGGGCGCGCGTCGTCGCCTGTCCGACGATAGAGATAGTCGAACCGGAAAGCTACGAGCCATTGGACCGTGCGATAGCGAATCTCTTCAGTTATGACTGGCTCATCTTTACCAGCGTCAACGGGGTGGAACACTTCCTGCGCCGACTGGAAGCGCGCGGGCTTGAGACAGGCGAACTTGACAGCCTCAAGGTCTGTGCTATCGGAGAGGCGACGGCGTTGAGTTTGCATGATGCGCGCGTTCATGTGGATGTCGTGCCTGAGCAGTTCAAGGCCGAAGGAGTCTTCGCCGCGCTCGAAAGTTTTCTGGGTGGACCGGAATTTTTTGCGGGCCTGAGATTTCTCATCCCGCGCGCGGCTGTGGCGCGTGATTATCTTCCGCGCGCGCTGGCAGAGGCGGGGGCGCAGGTTGATGTGGTCGCGGCCTATCGCACCGTCAGGCCGCAGACGCAGATGCGCGGGCGCGTCGCGGCCCTGCTCGCGGGCGGCGCGGTGGATTGCATTACCTTCACCAGTTCGTCTACGGTCTCAAACTTCGCACAGCTTTTCGAGAAGACGAGTTTGAGAGAATTGCTATCGGGCATTGCGGTCGCATGTATAGGCGACATCACTGCGGGAACCGTCGCCGATTACGGGCTGCGCACGGACATTCAACCGGCAGAGTTCACGGTCTCCGCGTTGGCCCAGGCGATTGCCGATTACTACGCGAAGTTGGCCCAGTCGCAGTGAGGCGCGGGAGCGGAGGGCGAAGCGAGCTTTTCAATGTGCTACACTGCCTGTCATGCCGAAAGAGCGGATTCTCATTGTTGACGACGACGCGGACATCGCCAATACGCTGAGAGAAATGCTGGCTCAGGGCGGCTATGAATCCATCGCCGAAGCTGATGGGATCGCGGCCCTCAAGCGCGTAGAAGATTTTCGTCCCTCCGTCATTATCACAGACATACACATGCCGCGCCTTGACGGTTACGGGTTGCTGCGCGAGATTCGCGCGCGTTACCCGGAGATAGCCGTCATACTCCTGACGGGCCGGGGTTCGGTCGAGATGGCCCTGCGCGCGATTCAAGAGGAGGGCGCGTATCATTACTTTGAAAAACCCGTTGACCTCAACAAGCTGCATCTGGTCGTTGAGCGCGCGATAGAGTATGGTCAGGCGCAGCGCGAAAACGAACTGCTCCGCAGGCAGTTGCGCGACCGTGGAGCGTTCGGCGAACTCATCGGCAACGCAGAGCCTATGCGCCAGATTTACGCTCTCATCGAACAGATAGCCCCCTCTTCAGCCTCCGTCCTCATCACGGGCGAATCCGGCACGGGCAAAGAGATGGTCGCGCGCACGATTCATAATCTCAGTTTGCGCAAGACCGCGCCGTTCGTCGCCATCAACTGCTCCGCGATTCCAGAGACCCTCATGGAGTCCGAACTGTTCGGACATGAGAAGGGCGCGTTCACGGGCGCGTCTTCCAGACGACAGGGATGCTTTGAACTGGCGACGGGCGGCACGCTCCTGCTAGATGAAGTGGCGGAGATGCCTGCCCTCTTGCAATCAAAGCTGCTGCGCGTTCTGGAAGAACGTACCCTTCGCAGACTCGGCGGCACGCATGAGATTCCCGTGGACGTGCGACTTCTCGCCGCCACCAACAAAGACCCGCACGCGGCTGTCAGCAACGGGACGTTGCGCGAAGACCTGCTCTATCGCCTCAATGTCATCAACATTGACTTGCCGCCCCTGCGCGAGCGCAAGGGTGATATACCGCTCCTCGCGCAACATCTCGTCGCGCAACTCGCTTTAAAGCACGGGCGTCCGGCGCGCGTCCTGAGCGGCCCGGCGGTTGAGGCTCTGCGCTCTTATAATTGGCCCGGTAATATACGTGAGCTTCGCAACGCCATCGAACGCGCCGTCATCATCTGCTCCGGCGAAGAGATTCAGAGACATCATCTCGCGCCCTATCCTGTGGACCAGCGCGCGCGCGCTCGCAACGAGGACACTATCACGCTGCCCATCGGGACTCCGCTCGAAGAAGTTTTGCGGCAGATGATTCTGCGCACGCTTCAGAAGACCAATAACAACAAGACGCGCGCCGCAGAACTCCTGCGCATCAGCCTCAAGACCCTGCACAACAAGCTGCGTCTCTACCGCGAGCAGGGGTTATTGCCGGATACTGGTCCACTAAAGGCAATCGCGTCCGGCAGCGAGCAGGACGAAGCCGAAGGCAAGGCCCGCAGGCGTGAGCAGGATGAAGCGAGCGTGTGGAAACAGTCAGACTACAGTTGAGTGTGAGGCAAGGAATAATTCACCACAGAGACACAGAGCACATAGAGTTAACACAGAGGATTGCTTCTTCTCTGTGAGTTCTCTGCGTTCTCTGTGTCTCTGTGGCGAACTCTTTGATTGCTATTTATGTCCGTACTTCTCTTCTTCATTGATGGTCTGGGAATCGGCGCGCGCGGGCCTTTGAACCCGCTCGACGGGCTGGAAGGGGCGGCCCCTTTGGCCCACTTTCATGATGAAGAGAAAGCTATCGCGCATGACGGGCGGCTCGTGCGGACGGACGCTTGTTTGGGTGTGGAGGGCAGGCCGCAGAGCGCGTCTGGACAGACGACTATCCTGACGGGCGTCAACGCTCCGGCCCGGCTCGGCTATCACAAACAGGGATTCCCGAACGAAGCCCTGCGCGACATCATCAGCGAGCATTCCGTCTTTCTTCAACTCAAGCGCAGAGGCGTTGGCCCAAACACTTTCGCCAACGCCTACACTCGCCGATTCTTCGAGGGCCAGCCGCGATGGGTCTCCGCGACGACCGTCGCCGTCCAGGCCGCAGGAGACCGTTTCCGCGACCTCGAAGATTTGCGCGCCGGTCGCGCCGTCTTTCAGGATTTCACCAACGGGATGCTCATCACGAGGGGCGAGGACGTATCGCCGCGCACGCCGGAAGAGGCTGCGAGCGTGCTTGCCAGGCTCGTCCCTTCACATCGTTTCACGCTCTACGAATATTTCATCACGGACAAGATGGGCCACTTGCAGGACATGGAGGGCGCGCGCCTCGTGCTCTTGAATCTCGCGCGTCTGCTGCGCTCGTTGCTGGACGGGTTAGACCTCGATAGCACGACCGTTATCCTGACCAGCGACCACGGCAACATAGAAGATTTATCCACGCGCAGCCACACGCTCAACCATGTGCCCACGCTCGTCTGGGGCCGGGAGCGCGAGCGCGTCGCCGCACAGATACGCGACCTCGCGGACATTACGCCCGCGATAGTCTCATTACTCGACGAGAAAGCGACGACACGCTGATGAAACTTGCCGCCTCTCAGGCAGAGGGCGCGTTACGGCCCACTGATACTGGACCAGTAAAGGGCACGCCCGTCGTGCCGCGTTATTCATACTACGCGCTCGCTATTCTCTCGCTCGTCAACTTTCTCAACTACATAGACAGGCAAGTGCTGCCCGCCGTCGCGCCCTTGATGCTCAAAGACCCGCAACTCAAACTGACGCACGCGGAGTTGGGCTATATAGAAGCGGCGTTGTTGCTCTCGTTCACGGTCCTCGCGCCGCTCTTCGGACGGCTCGGCGACCGGCGTTCGCGCACGAAACTGATGGCGAGCGCGGCTGTCATCTGGAGCGTGGCGACGGCTTTATCAGGCTGGGTGGACCGTCTGCCGTTTCTGCCGTCAGGGGTTCAATTACATTTGCCGTGGATAAATTTCACGCTGGCGATGTCGGGCGCGGCCCTTGCGCTCTGTTTAGTGCGCGCCGTCGTCGGCGTCGGAGAGTCTTCCTATTCGACCATCACGCCGAGCCTCATCGCGGACTATTTTCCGCCGCAGAGACGGGCGACCGCGCTCGGAGTCTTTCAAGCAGCGATACCTTTAGGCTTCGCGCTCGGCTTCGTCATCGGCGGCGGGCTGGCCTACTTCTTCGGCTGGCGCATGGCTTTCATGATCGTGGGCGTGCCCGGCATCATCACCGCCGCGATTGTCTGGCGATTGCGCGAACCCGTGCGCGGGGCGACGGATGAACCCGCACACGCGACCGCGCTCGAAGAGATTGAGTTGGGTCCGGCGGAGACTGCCGCCGCGTTGCAAGTTACAAGCGGAGAGGTCCAGGAATCTTTTGTGCGGACGGCGTGGCGTATCTTGAGCACGAGAGATTGGATACTCTCGACCGCAGGTTATACCGCGCTCACCTTCGCGCTCGGCGCGTTCGCCACCTGGGCCACCGTGCTGCTGGTCGAAGACAAGAAGATGAGCGCGACGAATGCCGCCATCACGCTCGGCGTCGTGACGTTGCTGGGCGGGGCTGTGGGAACGTTCGGCGGGGGCTGGCTGTCAGACAGGCTCATCGCGCGCAGGCGCAACGCTTATTTTCTGGTCTGCGCGGTCGCCACACTGCTCGGCATCCTGCCGACATCCCTCGCGCTGTCATCCGACGACGCGCGCGTTTACCTGCCCGCCATCTTCTTCGCAGTGATGCTGCTCTTCATCAGCAACGCGCCGTTTCACGCCATCCTCGTCAACAGCGTGCCGACGCTGGTACGCGCCACCGCCGTCGCGCTCAACATCGTCATCATACACACGTTCGGAGACGCCATCTCACGCGCCGCCGTCGGCGTCATCTCAGATTCTCTCAGCGCGGGCCATCTCTCAACGCTCGCCGCGTTCGCAAGAACACTAGGCATAGATGCCGCGCAACAACACCTCTCCGCCGCGCTGCTCGTCGCGCCCGCCGCGCTCGTTATCTCCACCATCTTTTTCTTCTGGGGCGCGAGCATGCAGCATGCTGAGCATAAGAGTCATTAGTTAATGTCAGTTCGACGCAGACAGCGCGGCAATGAAGGGCAGTGTTGGACTATAAATCCTTTTTCTCTGCTGCCCCTCTCTTGGTTCGGATTTTCTGCGCGGCCTCTCTCAAGGCGGCGGCGGACTGCGCGCGGCTGGTGTTTTGCAGAACGTCTGCGTAGCCTTCCAGAACCTGGACCATCTCATAGCTCGCGTCACGTTTCGCCTTTTCCAGATTGAGCTTCGCGTGCTGGTAAAGAGGCTCTGCATCCGTGTACTGGTGTTGCTCAATGTAGACGACCGCCAGGTTGATGAGACTCTGGACGACCCTATCCGGGTCATCTTTGCCCAGGGCGCGTTCCACTATTTCCAGGGCGGTGCGATAATTTGCCTCTGCCTCCCGGTAATGCTTGAGTTGAAAGTGCAGTTTGCCCAGAGCGTTATAGGTTTCGTAGACGGTAGGATTGTCAGTGCCGTTATATATTTTGATTCTGAGGTCGAGCGCACGCTTATAGAGCGCACTCAATTTCTCGTTGTTATCATGAGCGAGATAAATTCTCTCAAGCCCACGGATAATATCTTCCACGCTCTGCGCCTGCGTCATGTCGCCCGCTTTAATCTTCGCCTCCCTGAGCGTTAAGACCTGCTCGTAGGGCAGTTCGCCTCCATACGAATTTCCTTTATCGAAGCCCATTCCAGATAAAGCATTGAGCGGGGTTTCCAGAATTCTATGGCTCAACTCCCGCGAAGTCGGAGAGATTATGAGGGCGCGGCTGTTCAGTTCTTCAGCCTCCGTCACATACTTTTGCGCCTCCGCCGGATTCTTGGTGGCGAGCATGTATTTGATGCCCGCCAGATTAATCAGGGCGCGTGCCCACTCGTCCTTCTCCGCCTGTGCGCTACCTTCATTAATGCTCTCGTTGACTTTGTTAAAGTTCGCTTCGGCCTTCCCGAAGTCGCCCCGCTTCAAGTAAATCTCTCCCATCGCATTGAGGCTGTTGGCGACGCCTTTTTCGTTGCTGTTAGGCTCCTCGGAATATCTTTGCGACGCCTGTTCATAGCTCGCCAGGGCTTCCTTATTCTTGTCCTGCTTTGCCTGCACGTCGCCGAGATTGGCGTACAAGTCCGCCAGTTTGCCCCTCTCCCAAGCGCCTTCACGCTTCACTGCGCTGAGGTAATATTCTTCGGCCCGTGGGTTGTCTCCCCTGAGTCTATATGTATCGCCGAGGTTGTTCTCGTTCTCGGCCAGGATGCGAATCATGTTCGGGTCATACTTGAGATCGGGAGCGCGATTCATCGCCTCCTGGACCATGTCAATGGCTTTCTGATAAAGAGGCGCAGCTTTATCGTATTCATTCTCGTCGCGGTAGAATCTAGTCAGGTCGCTCAGACTGTTGAAAACCTCCGGGTCGAAATCTCCGAAAGCTTTTCTCTTAATGTCAACCACGCGCTGGTACAGCGACTCAAGCCCGGCCTCATCATGCTGCGAACGATAGAACTCAACTATGTTATCAACCTGACTGTTAAAGGCGTCCACGTCAACGCGCTGGCCCTGCAAGTTCTCGCCCTGTATCTCAAGGGCTTCGAGGTATGTTTTATCGGCCTCTTCGGGTTTGCCCTGCTCTTTGTAAAACTGCGCGAACTCCTGAAGAACCTGTGCGAGGTCTCCGCCCATATGTTTCCTTGTGGCTAAATCAATCTGGTACATTCCCAGCGCGTCCTGGTAATTCATCTGAGCTTGCATGAGATACTTTTGCCCCGCCGCGATATCACCTTTTCTATTACTTTTTTCCCCCAACGTACGGTAGGCCAGCGCCAGCCCGCTCAGCACATGTTCCGTGTCTTTCCGGTTGTCATACACGGCCTGGAATTCGGGA
>JAXDFO010000248.1:0-2899 GCA_034665545.1 Blastocatellia bacterium | reverse complement strand
CGCGCACGGTGATTTTAGGATTGTGCTTGGCCAGGACTTTGGTGATGGCGGCGGTCAGAGTGGTCTTGCCGTGGTCAACGTGGCCGATAGTGCCGATGTTGACGTGCGGCTTCGATCTATCAAACTTTTCCTTGCTCATCTCTTATCTCTCGCTCCTTAACGTTAATTCAGTTGTTTCTCGGTTGGGTCGCCGCGCTTATCTAGCAGCGAGAGAAGCGACCCGTTTGTTTCTCAACAAAAACTATTTGGCGACGCCCTGCACTTTGGCGATGACCTCTTCGGCGATATTGCGGGGAGCCTGGTCGTAACGCTCGAAGTGCATCGTCGAAGTGGCGCGTCCCTGCGTGGCGGAACGCAAATCCGTCGTATAGCCGAACATCTCAGAGAGCGGCACATAGGCCGTTACGACCTGCACTCCGCCCGGACGCGGCTCCATCTTTTCAATCTGGCCGCGACGACGATTCAAGTCGCCGTTGACCGCGCCCATGTACTCTTCAGGCGTCACGACTTCAACGCGCATGATTGGTTCGAGCAGGACCGGCTTGGCCTTCTTCACGGCATCCTGAAAAGCAAGCGAACCTGCGATGTGGAATGAACGCTCGTCTGAGTCAACTTCGTGATACGAACCGAAGACGAGTTTGACCTTGATGTCAACGAGTTCGTAACCTGCCAGATAGCCCCGCTCCAAAGCATCCTTGATGCCCTGCTCCGTAGGCTTGATGAACTCGCGCGGAATCGCGCCGCCCGTGATGCCGTTCTCGAAGACGAAGCCCTGGCCGGGCGCGGGCTCTATCTCCAACTCGACGTGACCGTATTGACCGCGACCGCCCGTCTGCTTCTTGAAGATTTCCTTGCCGGGAGCGGGCTGCGTAATGGTCTCGCGGTACGCGACCTGCGGCTTGCCGACGTTGGCCTCGACGCCGAACTCGCGTTTCATGCGGTCAACGATAATCTCAAGGTGAAGCTCGCCCATACCGGCGATAATCGTCTGGCCCGTCTCATGGTCCGTAGAGACGTTGAAAGAGGGGTCTTCCTGCGCGAGACGCGAAAGAGCGACGCCGAGCTTGTCCTGGTCCGCGCGCGTCTTGGGTTCGACCGCGACGCGTATGACGGGCGCGGGGAAATCCATCGCTTCGAGGATGATAGGCTTGTTCTCATCGCAGACGGTGTCGCCGGTCGTGACTTGCTTCATACCGCCGATGGCGATAATCTCGCCCGCGCTCGCCTCGTCTATGTCCTCACGCTTGTTGGCGTGCATCTGCATCAGGCGACCGACGCGCTCTTTATTATCCTTGATAGGATTGTAGGCGTAAGAGCCAGCCTTAATCGTGCCGCTATAGATACGCACGAAGGAGAGTTGGCCCAGATGCTTGTCCGCCATGATTTTGAAGACGAGGCCGGAGAAAGGCGCGCTCGCGTCTGCGGGACGCGCTTCCGCCTCGCCCGTGTGCGGATTGATTCCCTCAATCGGCGGAACATCGAGCGGGCTCGGCAGGTAATCAACCACGGCATCGAGCAGGGTCTGCACGCCCTTGTTCTTGAAGGCGGAACCCGTCACCACCGGAACTAGTTTGAGGCCGATGGTCCCCTTGCGAAGCGCGGCGCGAATCTCAGCTTCAGTGATGGTCGCGCCCTCATCTTCGAGGTACTTCATCATCAAATCTTCGTCAGCGTCCGCGACCGCTTCGAGCAGTTTATGACGCACGGCCTGCGCCTCTTCGAGAAGTTCAGCCGGAATCTCACCGACCTGATACTCCGCGCCCTTCGACTCGTCATTCCAGATGAGGCTCTTCATCTTGATGATGTCAACGACGCCCTTGAACTGGTCTTCGAGGCCGATGGGAATCTGTATGGCGACGGGGTTCGCGCCGAGGCGCGTGATGATGGAATCGAAAGAGCGTTGGAAGCTCGCGCCCGCGCGGTCCAGCTTATTGATAAAGCAGATGCGGGGCACGCCGTACTTGTCCGCCTGACGCCAGACCGTTTCCGATTGCGGCTCGACGCCCGCGACGCCGTCAAAGACCGCAACCGCGCCGTCCAGCACGCGCAGGCTGCGCTCGACCTCCATCGTGAAATCAACGTGGCCGGGCGTGTCTATGATGTTGATGCGATGCTCAACGCCATCACGTTTCCAGAAACAGGTCGTCGCGGCAGAGGTAATCGTGATGCCGCGCTCCTGTTCCTGCTCCATCCAGTCCATCGTCGCCGTGCCCTCGTGGACCTCGCCGATCTTATGCGAGACGCCCGTGTAATAAAGGACACGTTCGGTCGTGGTGGTCTTACCGGCATCAATGTGCGCCATGATGCCTATGTTGCGGAACTTTTTGAGATCGTACTTAGCCATTGCTTTACCACTTATAATGCGCAAACGCCTTGTTGGCTTCCGCCATGCGATGCGTATCTTCCTTCTTCTTGACGGCGTTCCCGCGATTGTTCGCCGCGTCGAGCAGTTCACCCGCGAGGCGGTCTGTCATCGTCTTTTCGCCGCGCGAGCGGGCGTAGTTGACGATCCAGCGAATCGCCAGCGCGCCGCGCCGTTCCTGGTGAACTTCAACGGGCACTTGATATGTTGAACCGCCGACGCGTCTGGATTTGACTTCGACGGTGGGCCGCACATTATCAATCGCGCGCTTGAACACCTTGAGCGGCTCCTCGCCCGTCTTTTCGCCGACCTGCTGGAGCGCGTTATAAAAAATCTTCTCGGCGGTGGACTTCTTGCCGCCCCACATCACCCCGTTGATAAACTTCGTCACCAACGGATTGTTGTAGACCGGGTCCGGCAGCACTTCGCGTCTTTCGGCAACTCTTCGTCTTGGCATAATTGATACTCAGCTAAGTTATTTACTTCTTGCCCTTAGTGGCTCCGGCTGCGCCCGCCTTCGGGCGTTTCGCGCCGTAC
>JAXDFO010000247.1:0-10455 GCA_034665545.1 Blastocatellia bacterium | reverse complement strand
TGTTAGTGACGAAAGCGACCTTGAACGTCTTGCCGTTCATCCCGGATTTTGAGCAGGCTAAGGAGAGCGAGATGGAGAGTATCAGGCAGCAGCAGAAGGTTAGAGCAAGGTATGACCTGGTTTTCATCCCGTTGTTTCTGCAAAGCCAAAGGCTGACGCCGCCAGCATGCTCTCAGTTAGTTTGGACTGAAGCGAACTTGCTGGCGAGGACGAGGCTGAGCGCGCCCATCAGGGTCGGCTGCGCGCCCAAGGTCGAGGCGATGACGCGCGCGGGCGGCAGTCCCAGGCAGATATTTTCCGCGACCGCTTCGGTGATGTCCTCGACGATGAGCGGCCAGGCGCGCACGATAGAGCCGCTCACGATGACCGCTTGCGGGCTGAGTCCCTTAATCAAATTCGAGATGCCGACGCCCAGGTAATGCGCCGTCTCGCGCAGTGCGGTGCGCGCGTTCGGCTCGCCTTCGAGCGCGTGCTGGACCAATTGCACGAAGTTGAGTTTGAGATGACCGTTCTTGATGCCCGCGAGTTTCATGTAGCGAGCGACCGCCGCCCTCTCAGATGCGAAAGATTCCCAGCAGTTATAACTGCCCGAAGCGCACGCGATGGGCGCGCCCGCGCCAATCGTCATGTGCCCGAACTCGCCCGCCGAACCCAACTCGCCGCGATACACCTGGCCGTCGAAGACTATGCCCGTCCCCAATCCCTCTTCGACCAGGACCATGATAAAGTCGCGCGTCTCGCGCACCTCCGGGCGACCGAACCATAACTCCGCGAGCGCAGCCGCGTTCGCATCGTTGTCCGCCGTGACGGGCAGGTTGGTCGCGGCCTCCATCTCCTTCGCCAGCGCCACGTCATGCCATTTGAAGTGCGGCACGTAGACAGTATTGCCCGTCGCGGGGTCAACCAGTCCGGGCAGGCTGATGCCGACGCCCTCCAACGCTCCCTTGTTCCTCTTGTTCAACTCGCGCACGCGGTCAACGATGTGGTCGAAGGTTTTTTTGAAGTCGGTGTTGGTGGCAAACTCTTCCTGTTCGAGGACGCGCCCGGCGATGTCGCTGGTGGCGATGATGGTGCGCGCCGTGCCGAGGTCTATGCCGATGGCGACCGGACCGGCGGCGCGTATGCGCAGCAGAGTCGGCGGTCGGCCTCCCGTTGACTCGCCCGCGCCGATCTCTTCGACCAGGCCGTACTCCTTCAACTCGTCCACGATGAGCGAGATCGTCGAACGATGAAGCTCCGTCTCGTGCGCGATTTCAGAGCGCGAGATGGGTTCCCTTTCGCGCACGAAATTGAGCACGATTTGACGGTTGATGTCACGAATCGTATTCGGGCGCGCGACATTGGCCCTTTTTAGGTTGATTCGTCGCACGATGGCGGCTCCCGGCGAAGAGAGACTTCGCAACTTGATGGCTCTACTTTGAAACAGAAGATAAAAGAGCGAGGCGGTATAAGCTTTAACACTGACCGGAGTATAAGTAGTACAGGTGAGACTGACAGTCAACACTTTTCTCAAGGCCGGGCGAAGGAAGGCAGGAAGCCAGGAGCCAGGAGCCAGGAGCCGGAAGGAATAGCAGAGCCTTCATCATAAAGGGCACTCAATCGCTTGTCTTCTGGCTTCTGGCTCCTGTTTTGTTGACAGCTACAAGCAAGCGGGCTAACGTGCGTTGACCGTTCCCGAGAGGTCCAGAGTGCAAAGCCGCAATCGAAGGGAGAATTCCGAATGTTTGAAGAGCGTGCCGTTTCGTCCGGGCGCGGAAATCCGGTGAGGAGGCTCCGATTATTGGTCCTGATAATATGCCTGTTGATGCTGGTCCTCAATTCATCAAGCGCGCTGGCCCAGACGCGGACCCTCTTGTGGAGCGACGAATTTAATGGACCAGCAAATGCGGGTGTTGATACGACCAAATGGACTGCCGAGACGGGCGGCGGCGGGTGGGGCAACCAGGAGTTTGAGTATTACACGGGCGCGACGACGAAGAACGCTGCGCTGGACGGCGCGGGAAATCTCTTCATCAAGGCCATCAAGGAGACGCTGCCGCAAAAGTATCGTTGCTGGTACGGCCAGTGCCAGTACACCTCCGCGCGCCTCATCACCAGGAACAAATTCAGCCAGGCTTACGGGCGCGTTGAGGCCCGCATGAAGCTTCCCTACGGGCAGGGACTATGGCCCGCTTTCTGGATGCTCGGCAGTAATATTGACGCCGCCGGTTGGCCCACCTGCGGCGAGATTGACATCATGGAGAACATCGGGAAAGAGCCTTCCATCGTTCACGGGACGATTCATGGACCAGGATATTCGGGCGCGAAAGGCATCGGGGCCGCCTACACTCTGCCGGGCGGTCAACGCTTCGCGGACGGCTTCCACGTCTTCGCCGTCGAATGGCAACCCAACTCCATACGATGGTACGTTGACGATGTTCTCTACGAGACGCGCACGCCCTCGGACCTCCCCGCCGGGACTACCTGGGTCTACGACCACCCGTTCTTCATCATTCTCAACGTGGCGGTCGGCGGAGGCTGGCCCGGCAACCCTGACGCGACGACCACTTTTCCGCAGACCATGATGGTTGATTACGTCCGCGTCTATCGTTGAACATCAAAGATAGAGAGGGAACATCGAAGATGAAATATCTCTGGCTGATGCTCTGCATACTTTGCGTTGGCGCGGCGAGCGCGCAGGCCCAGGAAACGAAGTCTCCCGTCTACTACAACGCGAGTTGGTCGCCCGACGGCTCGAAAATTCTCTTCGAGTCGAACAGGGATGGGAAGCTTGCCGTTTACACAATCCAGGCGGACGGCAACGGCCTGCGCAAGTTGACGAGCGGCGAAGTCAACGACGAGCAGCCGTGCTGGTCTGCGGATGGACGCCGGATAGCCTTCGCTTCCATGAGAGACGGGCACTTGCAGTTGTACATCATGGACGCGGACGGCTCGCATCAACGCAGGCTCACCAACGCGAAAGATATTGACTACACCCCGGCCTTCTCGCCGAAGGGCGATGAGGTTGCCTTCAATTCGCGCGCTGAAGCCGCCAGCGTGGTCCATGATATTTACGCCGTCCGCACAGACGGCACTGGCCGCAAACGTTTGACGAACCAGAGCGCGAACGATATGTCACCCGTCTATTCACCGAACGGCAAAAAGATACTCTTCGTGCGCAGCGTCATCATCAAGAGATACTACAACGAGATGTCAAAACCTGAGCGAGAGAGGATGAAGCAATCTGAGGAAGTCTTCGTCATGAATAAAGACGGGTCCAAAGTCAAAAATCTGACGAACAACAGCGCGCGCGATTGCTGCGCTTACTGGTCCAGTGACGGCAAGACCATCTACTTTCTCTCAGAGCGTGAAGGCTCGCCAAACATCTACGCGATGAACGCCGACGGCTCGAAGGTTCGCAAAGTCGCGGACGGCAGCATCGTTAGCAATCCCGTCGTTTCGCGCGACGGAAAATATTTTGTCTATACGAAGAAGGCTCGCGGGCAGTGGGGCGTCTACGTCTATGACATCGCGGGCAAGGAAGAGCGATTGCTGATTTCTGACTGAAAACGTTGCGCGTCATCAGAAAATTTTACAAAGAGTTTCGTCTTCAACATCTTGACCTAAGACGATTGATGACGGGCGTCAATGGCGAGACCGAGCGCAGCCGCTATGCCTCCGCGCTGCTCAATCGCTTGATGCTCATCTACTTTCTGCAACGCAAGGGCTTCATCAAGGATGCGACCGGCGAGAGCCGCGCAGATTACTTGAAGGAGCGACTCGCAGCGAGCCGTCGCCGCTCGCCGGACCAGTATTACAGCCGCTTTCTACGAACTCTTTTCCTCAAGGGCTTCGCCACGCCCGAAGCGCGCAGAACCGCGCAGGTCCAGAAATTTCTAGGGCGCGTCCCGTATCTCAAGGTCGGGCTGTTTCTTCCGCATCCAATCGAGTTGGCCCACCCGCGCATAGGCGTGCCGGACGAGTGGTTCGAGAATCTATACGCCTTCTTCGATAAATATTCCTGGAACCTGGACGACGCGCAAGAGGGACGGACGGACGAGATTAACCCGGAAGTGCTCGGCCACGTCTTTGAGAAGTACATCAATCAGAAAGCCTTCGGCGCGTATTACACGCGCCCGGAAATCACGCGCTACCTGTGCGAGCAGACCATTCATCACCTGATTCTCGCACGCGTTAAGGCTGCTCATGAGAGACATGCTTATCGTTCGTTCCCTGATTTAATGCGCCATCTTGATTCGTCGCTGTGCGAATTTCTGCTCGATGGAGCGTTGCCCGATTTGAAGCTGCTGGACCCGGCGTGCGGTTCCGGGGCCTTTCTCGTCGCGGCGATGAAGACGCTCCGCGAGATATACGCGATTGTTTTTGAGCATGTTGCATCGAAGGGCGATAGGTCATTGCGCGACAGGCTCTCGCGGATACGCGCGGAGTCTCCCTCGCTCGACTATTACATCGGGCGGCGCATCATCACGGACAATCTCTTCGGCGTGGATGTGATGGAAGAGGCGACGGAGATTGCGAAGCTGCGATTGCTGCTCGCGCTGGTCGCTTCGGTCCGCGACGTGGGCCAACTGGAAGCCCTGCCCGACGTGGAGTTCAACATTCGCGCGGGCAATTCGCTCGTCGGGTTGATGCGTTTGAATGATGCGAGCATCACGCCCGACGAAACGCTGCTCCGCGAATTTACGGAAGCTGGCATCAAGTTCGAGCGCGCGACGTGGGACGAGAAGCGCGGGCAACAGGGGAAGTCGTCTAGACGCTCTCTCAACCTGCGCGACATAGAAGCGATACGCCCGCTTCACTGGGCCAGCGAGTTCGACCGTCTTCTAGAAAGACGCGGCGGCTTTGATGCCGTCATCACAAACCCGCCGTGGGAAATCTTCAAGCCGCAGGCCAAAGAGTTTTTCGCGCAGCGTTCGGAGCTTGTGACGAAGAACCGGATGACGATAGAGGAGTTTGAGCAGGAGCAGGCACGGCTGCTGTTTGATAGAGCAGTGCGTGAAGCGTGGCTTGAATATCAATCCGGCTTCCCTCACCTGAGCCGCTACTTTCGCCACTCGCCGCAGTATGCGAATCAGGTCGCGCTTCTCAACGGGAAGAAGGCAGGGACCGACATCAATCTTTATAAGCTGTTCCTTGAGCGTTGCTTTCATCTGCTGCGCGCGGGCGGCGAGTGCGGCATCGTGCTGCCGAGCGGCATCTACACGGACCTGGGCGCAAAGCGATTGCGCGAGATGCTGTTTCGTGAGACGAAGCTGAGAGGTCTCTTCGGCTTTGAGAATCGTCTCGCGGTCTTTGAGAACGTTGACAGCCGCTTCAAATTCGTCCTCCTCACTTTTCGCAAAGGCGCGCGGACGAAAAACTTTCCCGCAGCCTTCATGCGTCATCACGTCCGCGAGTTAGAGAGCTTTCCCGAACATGGGTCCGTCAAGCTCAACGTCGAACTCATCAGACGCCTCTCGCCCGGTTCGCTCTCATTGATGGAATTCAAGAGCGAGATGGACGCGCGGATTGCCGAACGGATGCTGCGCTTTCCGCCTCTGGGTGAAAAATTTCTGGACCAGTGGAGCCTGACCTTGACGAGCGAGTTTCACATGACCGGCGACAGCCCTCTCTTCCAGACCTCAAAGGGCGCGGGGCGGCTCCCGCTCTGTGAGGGCAAGATGGTCCACCAATTCACGCACAGGTTGGCCGGGCCGCGTTACTGGATTGACGAGGCGTTGGGCGCGCGGGTCTTGTCCGCGCGGGGCGAAAAGAGTCTGGGCCATAAGCCGGATTATCAAACGTACCGGCTGGCGTTCAGAGACGTGGCGCGCAATACGGATTACAGGACGATGCTCGCGTGCATACTGCCGCCGCACAGTTTCGCGGGGAACACGCTCTATCTCTCGCATCAATTCGCGCGGCTGGACCAGTTATTATTTATCGTGGCGGTGCTCAACAGTTTCGCTTGCGATTACCTGCTGCGCCAGAAAGTCACCGCGCACTGCAACATGTTTTATGTCTACCAGCTTCCCTTCCCTCGCGCTCAAAGCGAGGCCCAAATGTTTGGGCCAATCGTCGAGCGGGCGGCAAGGCTGACCTGCATCGAGCCGGAGTTTGACGCGCTCGCGCGCGAGGTCGGGTTGAGGAGGCGGAAGGACGGTGTTGCCGGAAAGGCTGTGCGCGCGCGCCTGCGTGCCGAACTGGACGGCCTCATCGCGCATCTCTACGACCTCACGGAAGCGGAGTTCCGACACATCCTCGATAGCTTCCCTCTCGTCGAGCAGGAAATTAAGGATGCTGCGTTAGAAGCTTATCTGCGCCCCGCTTCGCAGTAGATGTTGATGAGAGATGAGCTAACTAATGCCCTGCCTTGAGCCAGCCTTCGCGCACCTTGAGTTGGTCGGCGGTCGGTTGCGGGGCGGCGACTAAACTATAGCCAGCCTCTTCGTGCGCGCCGACTTTGAACGGGATTTCCTTTTCCTCGCCTTCATGCTTGATGGTGAGCTTGACGGTCGTGCCCGCCAACTCGTTGAACTTGATGCGCTGAAGTTCCTCGCCGTTGATTTTCAGGATGGCGTCGCCGACCGCCAGCCCGGCCTCTGAGGAAGGCGAGTTGGGTTCGACGTTGTTGATATAGAACGCGCCGGATTTGAAGCGACCGCCGAAACCGAAGACCGGACCCTTTCGCGTCGCCTTCTCGACATGATAACCGGCGTAACCGTAAATCTGTTCGTAGGGCGGAACCTCAACTCCCCACACGTAGCGGCGATAGAAGTCGTGATAATCCTGTCGCGTCAGACGATTGACGACCCCTATCATGTCCTCCATCGAAAAGCCCTTGCCTCGTTGATAGAAATCTTTGTAGAGAGAGCGCATCACATCGTCGAGGCCCACACGGCCCGCCGTGTCGTGACGAATCGAGAGGTCCAGTAATGCGCCCAGATTTTGTCCCTGCGTGTAATAGGAGATGCCGAACGCGGTCGGCGTGTCGTAACCGAGCCAGGTCGAGGCGGATGATTCGGCGGGCGAGATGAAGGCGCGCGCCTCGTTATTCTCGACGCCGCTGATGGCGTCTCCGGCCCGCGCGAGAAAGTCTTCCTGTTTCATCAGCCCCGCGCGATAGACGGCCACGTTGCCGTAGTAGTTGGTGAAGCCTTCGGAGACCCAGAGGAGCGGCGTCTCGTTCTCACGAGAATAATCGTAGGGCCACATTTCCACGGGGCGTATGCGCTTGACGTTCCAGAGGTGAAAGAATTCGTGCGAGGCCGTGCCGATCATCTGTTCGGGTTGGGCCACGTCGCCGGGCGGAGCGAAGCTGACGTGCGAGTTGAGATGCTCCAGCGCGCCGCTCGCGTTCGATTCGGGGGAGGCGAAGAAATAGAAGTAAACGTACTTCTCATAAGGCAGCCCGCCGAAAATCGCGCTCTGCGCGCTGGCGACCTTGCCGAGCATCTCCGCAAACTTCTGCGACTTCCCGGTTGAGAATTTCCCTGCGGGCGTGGCGACGAAGTAATGCGGCTTGCCTTCGACCAAGAAGCGCGTCACGTCGAAGTTGCCCATCTCGGTCGGCGCATCCACGAGGGCATCGTAATCCGCCGCGTTGAAGACCATCGGGTCCGAAGTCTCTTTGAGTGCGGAGATAATCTTCCAGCCGTTGGGGACGATGAAGCGGACCATGCTCGGACTCTCACGATGACCACCGGCCATGAGAAATAACTCCGTGCCGGTGAAGAAGGCGAAGTCCTTGCTAATCTTCGCTTGATTAAGAGCGAGCACGTCGGCGCGATAATCGAACTCGACTTTAAGCTGGTCCAGTCCCTTCGTGTCCACGGTCCAGGTCTGCTTGCGCGTCATCATGTGCGGCAGCGTCGCGCCCTTCGCGTCCGTTATCTTGAAGCGCAAAATATTTTTGCCGTAGTTCTCTATCGTGTACCAACCGGGCGTCCACGTCGGCAGCGAGAGTTCCAGGCGCGGCTGCTTGATATTCTTGACGTTCGCCGTGACGTGAAAGAGGCTGGCGTCTATATTCTGGACCTCCACCGTATAGTCCACACGGAAGCCGTTGTCCTGGCCGTGGGCCGCGCCCGTCAAGATGATGGTGAAGACCAGGCAGAGTAGAGACTGGGGCAAAGTTTTTCTGAACATCATAAACTCCTCAAAGATTGATTTCAGGGAGAGGCCAGAGGCGCATCACTCGAACTGCTTCTTGAAACTCTCGAATTGCTCTCGGAGATACGCGACTTCGCGGCGGAGGGTTTCGACTTCGGCTTCGAGGCGGGAAACTTTTTCGTTCTCCGCACGGACCTCCAGGACGGCTGCCTCCGTGCGCGGCGTTGCTCTCTGCGTCTCCGTGGCCGGGACCGTGGCGGCGGCGACCTCTCCGGCCAGCAAGTGCGCGTAGCGTGCCTCCTTCTGCCCCGCCATGCGCGGCAACCTGGCGACCATCGCGGGGTCGTCTCGCTCGATTAATTTTTCCAACGTCGCTTCCACTTCCGAGAGGTCCGCGAATTCGTAGAGCCTGCTGGTGCGCGAGCGAATCTCCCCGGTGGTCTGCGGGCCTCTCAGCATGAGCACGCACATCACGGCGAGTTCCGAAGGCGTGAGATGAAAAATCTCCGTCATCACATGCTTGTACTTGGGCACGCGGCTGTCGCTGCCGTAAAAGACATAGGCTAGATTTTTTTCGCGCAGGCTCTCAAGGGCGCGGGCGACCGTTTTTTCATCGAAGGCGACGACCGGGTCTCTGTTGGAAAGCTGGTTGCAGGCGTTGACCAGCGCGTTGAGTGTGAGCGGGTAATACTCCGGCGTCGTCACCTGCTTTTCGATTAAAGAGCCGACGACCCGCGCTTCGACTTCATTCAGTAAAGCATCCACGGTTGATGATTCCTTTGTGTGATTCGCCCCCGCGACTGGTTAGTTTCGCCGTTTCGCATGATTGGGCCAATAGCATTTCTCTCAAGCATATCTTCCACGCAGGCGGCATGCTTAATCAAGCCGCGAGAGCGTGTCAAAGGGATGCTGGACCAGGCTCCAATCAAATTCCCTTTACACCAAAAGCGTCACAGGGACAGACGATTTCAAGCACGCTATCAGTTCCAGGGTCTCGCGCGCGAAGAGCGCGAGCCGCAACCTAAAGCAAATATTTTCAAGCGAAAAGGCGAATCCGTGCGACTCTCGCGCGGCCCGCGCAAGGGCCGGTTAATCGCTGGCACACACGTTGCAACTATGACGCGGCAAGGGGGAATAGGTTATGAAAAAAGTTTCGATAGCATTTATGAGTCTGGTCTTGATGGGGGTGATGGCCTTCCCGGCGGCTGCCTGCCCGCGTCATTCCAGGGGTCATCATGCGAGATATGCTCGCACCGCTTACAGCAGCCGCTATAACAACTCGCGGCGCGCTTATTACAATTACAACCAACCGCGCGGTCGTTCTTTCTGGCAGAAGCACAGGGATAAGTTGACCGTGGCGATGGGCACGGGCGGCGGCGCACTCCTTGGCGGCCTCATCGGCGGCAGGAAGGGCGCGGCCATCGGCGCGTTGTCAGGCGCGGGCGGCTCTGCGCTTTACACCTACAAGATACGAAATCGTCATCGCCGCTACTAAGAGTTTTTTGGAAAGCGGTAGAGAGACCGGTCGCCCCTGCTAAAACGCAAGTGAGCGACCGTCAATAGAGGCTCGGATGTGAAGGGGAGAGCACATCCGAGCCTCTATTTATTTTTCAGTGTCGCGGAAAGTTTTCGGGGTGAAATGTGAGCAGAGAATAAAGTGCAAGCTCACGCGAGAGATGCCTCGCATGATGCTTCGTCCAAAATAATTACTGGACCTGTTCTTTAATGGATAGTTGGTCCGTCGAGCGACATGCGTTGCCAGAGAAGATTTTCGTCAGGGAAGGAGATTTCCTTCTCCTCACGCAGCACTTGCGCGGCGATGATAATCGTGTCCAGGTCTTTAAAGACACCGTCGCAGGGAGGGCAGTGGGCCAGATGCGCTCTGACTAATGACCTTCTCTCTTCGTCGAGCGCGCCATCACGAAACTCGCTGAGCATGGCGAGACTTTTTGCACAATCAAAATCGTTCATCCCTAATCTCTTTTCAGTAAAGATTCCGTGTCAAACCCACAGACAACCCTTTGGTTGCTAGTTGAGGGCCGCCTGTTGCCTGATGAGGTCTCTTAATTTCAGGCGCGCCTTGTGCAGTTGCGATTTGGAAGTGCCCTCGGAGATGCCTAGCATCTCTGCTATCTCGCCGTGCTCGTGCCCTTCGACATCATGCAGGACGAAGACGCTGCGATAGCCCGGCGGCAGTTTGCTGATGGCCGTCTCCAGCATAATCCTGTCAACGACGGGCATGCGGTTCTCGTTTTCCGTTCCCTTGACTATCTGGATGGGAGTTTCGCCGTCGTCTGTGGTGAATTCGGGTCGGCTCTTGCGACGACGAAAATGCATGAGAACCTGATTGACGGTCAGGCGATG
>JAXDFO010000246.1:0-2942 GCA_034665545.1 Blastocatellia bacterium | reverse complement strand
CGCGAGGGCCAGTTCGATTTCGCCTGGATGGACCGCGTCGTCAATCGCATGCACAAGGCTGGTATCAAAGTCGTGATGGGCACGCCGACTTATTCGATTCCCGCCTGGCTCTATCGCAAGCACCCGGAGATTCTGGTCACGCGCCTTGGCGGCGAGCGGGCCACCTACGGCATGCGACAGAACATGGACATCACGAATCCGACCTATCTCTTTTACGCCGAGCGCGTGATACGGCAGATACTCAATCACTATAAAGACACCCCCGCGATTATCGGTTATCAGATTGACAACGAGACCGCGCCATACGGCACGGCTGGCCCGAACGTGCAGGTCGGCTTCGTCGAATATCTGAAGAAGAAATTCGGGACGACGGATGAACTCAACAGGGTGTGGGGTCTCAACTACTGGGGGCAGCGCGTCAACGGTTGGGACGAACTGCCGCCGCGCGACGGTATTCTCAATCCCGGCTATAAACTGGAATGGGAACGATACCAGCACAAGCTGGTCACGGACTTTCTTTCATGGCAGGCGCGGCTTGTCAACGAGTACAAGAGGCAGGACCAATTCATCTGTCACAACTTCGTCGGCGGCGTGCGCACAGACATTGACGAATATGACATCGCTCAACATCTGGACATCGCCGGAGTCAATCCTTATCACCCCTGGGATGTCGGACCCGACGCGGACGACGGCTTCGCGTGGTCGCTCTCTGGCGACCTGGCCCGCTCCTTAAAGCGGCAGAACTATCTCATCACGGAGACCAACGCGCAGACCATCGGCTGGGATTCCAAGACGCAGTTTCCGCCTTACGACGGCCAACTTCGCCTCAACGTCTACAGCCATCTTTCGAGCGGCGCGAACATGGTCGCCTACTGGCACTGGCACTCGCTGCATTACGGGCAGGAGACCTACTGGAAAGGCGTCCTCTCGCATGACCTTGAGCCGAACCGCGCCTATGCTGAAATCTCACGCACCGCGCACGAACTGAAGGAGATTGGCCCACGGCTCGTCAACCTGAAAAAGAAGAACGAGGTCGCGCTGCTCTACAGCAACGATTCATATCACGGCATCCAGTACATGCCTTTCGATGACAGGACCGATTATCTGACCATCCTGCACCAGATGTACGGCGCGCTCTACCGCTCGAACGTCGGCGTTGATTTCGTCTTTCCGCAGAGCGCGAATTTTTCCGACTACAAAATGCTGGTCGTCCCGCCGCTCTACATTGCGAGCGATGCTTTGCTGCAAAAGCTCTCTGACTACGTGAAGGGCGGCGGCCATCTCGTCCTCGCCTTCAAGAGCGGATTCTGTAACGAGTTCTCGACCGTGCGCTGGACCAAAGCTCCCGGCCCCTTGCGCGAGGCCGCAGGCTTCTACTATCAGGAGTTCGCCAACATCCGAAAGCCTCTGGCGTTGAAGGGCGATCCGTTCAAGGTCGTTGATGATAACAGGGCCACGACCTGGGCCGAATTTCTGATTCCCGAAACGGCGCAGCCCCTGGCCTTTTACGACCACCCGTTCTACGGAAAATATCCGGCCCTCACGCGCAACAAGTACGGCAAAGGGACTTTGACTTATGAAGGCACTGTGCTCTCGGACAAGTTACAGGAGAAAGTCTTGCTGGACGTGTTGAACCTCGCGGGCCTCGCCGGACCGGACCAGGAATTGACCGGCCCCGTGAGAGTCAAGCATGGCCTGGACAACGCCGGAAAGAATCTTCATTACTATCTCAACTACTCCGGCGAGAGCCAGACGTTCACCTATCCTTACGCCAACGGCACGGACCTGCTCACACGCAAGCCCGTCGAGAAATCAAAGCCGGTGACACTCGCGCCCTGGGATTTAATCATCGTGGAGGAAAGATAAGCTTTCATCAAAACATGAGGAGGCCCGCGCCTTCTCATGCGCGCCCGACGGCTAGATGCATGATGGACTCTTCGGTGAATTGGTGGCGTTCCAGAGTGCCAGCCAGTCGGCCTTCGTGCATGACGGCGACGCGGTCGCTAACGCCCAGTATCTCTTCCATATCGCTGCTAATCATCAGAATCGCCACGCCGCGCGCGGCCAGTTTGCGCATGAGGTCGTAAATCTCGGCCTTCGCGCCGACATCAATGCCGCGCGTCGGCTCGTCGAAAATCAAGACCTTCGGCTCCAGCGCGAGCCATCTTGCGAGAACCACTTTCTGTTGATTCCCGCCGCTCAAGTTCCCCGCCCTCTCTTCGATGGATGGAGCTTTGATGTTCAGCCGGTGAAAGCTTGCGTTGGCGGCCCTGCGCTCCGCCGCGCGCTTGATGAGTCCCATTGAAGCGAAGTTGCGGAGGGCTGGCAGCGTGATGTTTTCGCGTATGCAGTCTTCGAGGATGAGACCGGAGCGGCGACGGTCTTCCGGGATTAAGTAGATGCCGCGCGCGATGGCCTCTCTCGGAGAATTGATTTTGAGAGTCATGCTATCGAGGACGACTTCGCCAGTGAGCGCGGCGTCAACACCGAAGAGCGCGTGGGCCAACTCCGAACGCCCCGCGCCGACAAGGCCCGCCAGTCCCAGAATCTCTCCCTGACGAATATTGAAGGAGACGGTCTGATGCGGATATCTTGTGGTCCTTACATTCCTGACCTCAAAATATTGCGCTTCGCCAATCTCTTCCGCGTGCGGGTAGAAGTGTGCCAGGTCTCGCCCGACCATCATCTGGACCAGACGTTCGTGAGAGATTTCATCGCGCGAGAGTTGGCCCACGTTGCGCCCGTCGCGCAGGACCAGCACGCGGTCGGCGATTGACTTCACTTCGCCCAGACGATGCGAGATGTAAATAATGCTGACGCCCTGCGCGCGCAACTCGCTGACGACTCGGATGAGGCGTTCGGTCTCGGCCAGCGTGAGGCTCGAAGTCGGCTCGTCCATAATCAGGAGGCGCGCGTTCTGCGAAAGTGCTTTGGCGATTTCG
>JAXDFO010000245.1:0-19946 GCA_034665545.1 Blastocatellia bacterium | reverse complement strand
ACGAAAGATAGACGATCTGTTATGAAAAACATTTCCATCAAGATGTTTACACTCGCCGCGCTCATGCTGTTCTGCGCCCTCTCGCCGCGTGAAATCTTGGCGCAGCAGGCGGCCACGGGCGCGAACGCGCCTGCTGATGTTGACAAAATTATTCGCGCCTTCACGGCCAAAGAGACCGAGTTCCGGCAGGCGCTCAATATGTATGCCTTCAAGCGTGACGCCGTGATTCAGACCATAGGCATGGGCGGCCAGATTACCGGCGAGTATCACCGCGTCTCGACCTTCACCTTCGACGATAAGGGCGAACGCTACGAGAAGATCAGCTTTTTTCCGATGCCGACGCTGACCGAAATCAGCATCTCCACGGAAGACCTTGAAGACCTCGGCGGCATCCAGCCTTTCGCCCTCGAAGTCGCAAAATTGGACCAGTATAAATTCACCTATGTCGGCAAGGAGCGGATAGACGAATTGGACCTCTACGTCTTCGACGTGGGGCCGAAGGTCATGCCCGACCCGAAGAAAACCAAAGACCGATTTTTTCAGGGCCGCGTCTGGGTTGACGACCACGATTTGCAGATCGTCAAGGCGCGCGGCAAGGGCATCCCCGAAGATAAGAACAGCAAGTATCCGACCTTTGAAACTTACCGCGAGCAGATAGACGGTCGTTACTGGTTTCCGACCTACACCTATGCGGACGAAGACCTCGTCTTCAAAAGCGGTGAGGTGTCGCACATACGCGTCCGCGTGCGCTACACGGATTACGCCCGCGCCCGCAGCACCGTCACCATCACAGAAGTGGACCCGGACAAGCCCGAACCGAAACCAGTTCCCACTCCAACGCCAACGCCCGCGCCTTCACCCAAGAAGCCATAAGAGAAGAAGTGGATAGCGGACAGTGTTCAGAAAAAAGCAATCAGGTTTTTTCTGAACACTGCCCGATGATTACCGACCACTCCTCGCCAGTTCTTCGGCTATCAACGAGCGGACATGATTGGTGAGGGTTCGGACTTCATCATCGGTTGAGAGGCCGTCCGTCTTGACAGGTTCGAGGATGACCATCTCGATGATGCCTGGCCTGGCCTGGCCCGTGCCTTTGCCCATCAGTTGGTCCGTATGCTTGATGGCGACGGGGACGACGGGCACGCCCGTTTCCACGGCCATATAGAAGCCGCCTTTTTTGAACGGCAACAATTGACCGGGGAGCGCGCGCGTCCCTTCTGCAAAGACGCCGAACGAAGTTCCCGAACGTATTCTCTCGGTCGCGGCGCGCGTCGTTTGAAGCGCGCGCGTGCGGTTCGAGCGGTCAATCGCCATGACGTTGACGTAGCCCATCCCGTAACCGAGAATCGGAACTTTCAGCAACTCCATTTTCGCCAGCAGCCCTATGCGCCGACCCAGATGGCAGAAGAGCGTCGCCGTGTCGAGGTATGATTTATGGTTGGCGATGAAGACGTAAGCTTGTTTCTGGTCCAGATGTTCGAGGCCGCGCACGACGACCTTCATGCCGCTCAGGCGGAGCCAGTTGCGACCGCCGAAGAGTGCCCAGGGGTAGAGCCATTCGGGATGGCGCGCGAGCCAGCAGACCAGAATCGTAGGTGGTCCAAGAATCAACAGCAAGCCAGCCGCGACCGAGAGTGACCACCAGTAGAGGATGCGCCCGCTCAGGGTCTTGGGGCCGACTATGTTAGACTCGCTGGCCTGCGATGAATCAATCGCTCGGCTCTCATCACTCAGTTCGGGTAAAGGGTTTTCGGAATGCGTCGTCATTCGTTTACGCTCGCTCTTCTCTTTCTCGCTCTCAACTTCATCTTCGCGGGAATCGCTACGCCCACCTGCGCGGCGCAGCAGTCGCCCTCGCGTGCGGACAATTCTGTTCCCAGCCCGCGCAGTTATCTAGGCTTCAACCCCGGCGATGACCGGACGATTGCCGACTGGCGACAGATTACAGGTTACTTCGCCAGGCTGGACCAATTATCCGCGCGCGTCTCTGTACGCACGCTCGGCGAGACGACGCTTCATCGCCCCTTCATCGTCGCCTTCATCAGTGCGCCAGAGAATATACGCGAACTACAGAAGTACCAAGAGATTCAGCGCAAGCTGGCGGACCCGCGCCTCGTGCGCGATGACGCGGAGCGCGACGCGCTCTTGCGCGATGGCAAGACCGTCGTCGTCATCTCCTGCTCGATTCACTCGACGGAAATCGTCGCTTCGCAGATGTCTATGCAACTGGCCTACGAACTCGCCAGCGCGCAGGATGCAGAGACGCGCGAGATTTTGCAGAACACGATTTTGCTGCTCATCCCTTCGGCCAACCCGGACGGTATAGACATCGTCGCCAACTGGTATCGCAAGACGCTCAACACGCCCTACGAAGGGCAGGAGCCGCCCGAACTCTATCATCATTACGCGGGGCACGACGATAACCGCGACTGGTTCATGCTCAACCTGCCGGAGACCAAACTTGTGACGCGTCTCTTCTGGAAAGAATGGTTTCCAGAGATTGTCTACGATGTGCATCAACAGGGCATGACAGGCTCGCGTTTTTTCATTCCGCCTTTTTATGATCCGGCAAACCCGCACATCGCGCCGCTCCTGCTCCGTCAGGTCGGGCTCATCGGACACAAGATGGCGGCGGACCTACAGGGCTTGGGCCAACAGGGCGTCATCACCAACGCCCTCTATGATACCTGGTGGCACGGAGGTTTTCGCACCGCGCCCTATTATCACAACTCCATAGGCATCCTCTCCGAAGCCGCGAGCGCGCACTTGATGACGCCCGTGCGCGTCACGCCTGAACAACTCTCCAAGTCAACCACGCGCGGCATGACCACTGCGCTGCAAGCGACGACGAATTTCCCGGACCCCTGGCCCGGCGGCCTCTGGCGTCCGCGCGACATCATGAACATAGAACTGACCGCCGCGCGTTCCATGCTCTCACTGGCCGCGAAGTACAGGATGGATTACCTGCGCGATTTTTACGAGCTTGGACGCAAGGCCGTTAATGGACCGGAAACGACGGGACAGAGCGCGAAGGGCAAGCCGCTCGCCTACCTGATTCCGGCGGGGCAGGGCCGCGACGAAGCCGTTGCGAAGATGGTCTCCACGTTGGTCCAACAGGGCGTTGAAGTTTACAGGCTCGACCGCGAGCTTCACGGCGACTTCGGCGAGCAGGTCATACGCCGGACGACTACGACGACGAGCGCGCCCGCCCCTGCCACTGACGCCACTGCGGACAAGGGCGCGCGACGCATGATGACAAGAGAGCTATTTATTAATCCCGTCATGCAGGGACAGGAAGCGCCAGCAGGCAGCTATCTTATTTTTCTCAATCAACCTTACAGAGAAAACGTCCTCGCCTTGTTCGAGCCGCAAATCTACCCTGACCGCATCAACGCCAACGGCGAGGCCGAGCGTCCTTATGATGTCGCGGGCTGGACCTTGCCGATGCAGATGGGCATTGATGCGTTCGTCGTCACGCGCATCAATCAACCCTACGACGCGAAGCGGTTGACCCTCGTCAAAAACGAAACGGACGTGCGGCGCGATTTGGGCTTGCCCCTTCAACGCGCGGGCGCGGGCAGTAATAGCCCTATCACGAACCCGCTCAAACGAAAGGTGCGCGTCGCGCTCTACAAGAGTTGGACGGGAAGCATGGACGAAGGCTGGACCAGGTATGTCTTCGATACGTTCAACGTGCCTTACACATCTTTACTGGACCAGGATGTGCGACGCGGAAATTTGCGCGCCCGCTATGATGTCATAGTCATTCCCTCGCAGCGCGACAAGGAACTGGTGGAGGGCAACGCGCCGGGCAGTTATCCTGCCGAGTTCACGGGCGGCATGACGGTGGATGGCGTGGACAACCTGCGCCGCTTCGTGCAGGAGGGCGGCACGCTCGTCTGTTTCGATGCGGCCTCTGAGATGCTCATCAAACGTTTCGGTCTTCCTCTTGTCAACGTGCTGGACAAGGTCAAGAGTTCGGACTTTTACTGCCCCGGTTCCATCCTGCGAATTGAGTTGGACACGAAGCACCCGATCGCCGCCGGAATGCCAGCCGCGATGGATGCTTACTTCATCAATAGCTCGGCCTTTGAGGTGACGGACCCGCAGCGCGTGCGCGTCGTCGCGCGTTATGCGGGTCAAGACCTGCTGCGCTCCGGCTGGCTGCTCGGCGAGAGCCGCATCAACGGCAAAGTCGCCATCGCAGAAATTCCTATGGGCGCGGGTCGCGTCATCGTCTTCGGCTTTCGCCCGCAGCATAGAGGGCAGATGTGGGGCACGTTTCCTCTCATCTTCAACGCGCTGGCGAGGGGTGAGCCTTGATTCAGGGATTGATGAGGTTGTAGAGCTTCTCGGCCCAGTTCGCGTCTAGGGTTTGCAGCAGGTTGTATTGCTCCATCGCGGCGTCACGATTGCCGAGCGCGAGGTAGGCTTTGCCCAGGTTGAAGTAGGCGCGACCGAGCGCGGGATTGAGTCGAATAGCTTGCCTGAAAGAGTCCACCGCCTCGTTGAAACGATTCATCCCCAGGTAAGCTTCGCCCAGATTATTCGGCGCGCCCGCCTCGCCCGGTTTCAGGACCATTAATTGGCGGAAGGTCTCCGCCGCTTCCGTGAATCTCTTCGCGCGCAAGTAAGCCTGGCCCAACCTTTCATACGCGCTCGCGTAGTCCGGCTTGAGACGTATCGCCTGCTTGTAAGCTTGAATCTCTTCATCCGTGCGGCCCCAATCGCGCAGGGCCAGGCCCAACGCGTACTGAGCATCCGCCGCGTTATACGGGTCCAATTTAATCGCCTGCCTGTAAGCCTCCGTCGCTTCCTTGTACTGGCGCAGATAATAATTCGCCAGCCCTATATTGAAGTAAGACTCAGGCGAGGGTCTGATGCCGACGGCCTTCCTGGAAGCCTCAATCGCCTCCGCATGCCTGCCCAGTTTTTCATGACAGAAGCCCGTCTGCGCCCATGCTTCCGCGTAGGTCGCGTCCGCGTCGAGCGCCTTCTCGAAATAGGGCAGAGCCTTCTCGCAATCGTCCTTCGCCAGAATGCCCAGACCGTCGCGGAAAAATTGGACTGCCCGCGCGCGCTTATTCTTGCCGGTCGAGAGGACCAGTTCGGCCAGCGAAATTAGTGGACCAATTTGTAGTCCCGCGATGCGCTCCGAGGGAACGGCGAAGTTGATGCTCTGGCCGCCCGTAATCTGTAAGGTGGCGACGCCGATGACCTGTCCCTGCATGTTGACGACCGGAGAGCCGGAAGAGCCTGGCGAGATGGACGCGGTGATTTGAATGATCCGACCGAAGTTCGGGATATCTCGCACGGCGGAGACGATGCCGTTCGTGACGCTGCCTTCGAGGCCGAAAGGATTGCCGATGACGACGACGCTCTCGCCCTCCTGCGGAGATGTTCGCACGAGCGCGAGCGGGATTGACAGGCCCGCCGGGGCATCAACTTTGAGCAACGCCACGTCGCCCTCCGCGTCAACGGCCAGCACGCCGCGCACCTGATAGACGCCGCCGCTCGTCGTGTGTATCTCTGCGCGGTAGGCTCCCTCTATGACGTGGCGATTGGTGACGACGCGGTCTGGACCAGTAAAGAAGCCGCTCCCGCGCGCGAGTTTCTCGCCGCGACTGTCGAAGGTCTCGATGGCGACCGCCGAAGGCTTGATGCGACGGACGAGGTCCGGCAGCGTCTCCTGCGCCCGCGCGAGGAAGGGCTGGCCGTTGATGAGAAGCAGGAGAATGAAGCACAAATAACGCGCCCGTCTCCACATCAATCTCTTCACTTCATCCCTCATCCTTCCTGCTTCCTACTCGCTTTTCAACTTCATCCTTGCCGTTCAACTCTTCATCAGTTCATCATAGATGGCCTTCGTCGTCCCATGCGAGCCGATGATGAAGGGGCCGGTCTCGGAGGAGAAATAATGCTTGCCCTGCGCCGGGGTCACGGCCTCGAACCAGGAGACCGCGCCGTTGGGCCAGGGACACTTGCCGAGCCAGTTGAGACGCGAATTGGCGGGCGTTAGTTGCAACTCGATGCGCTGGCCGGAAAAGGTCTCGCCCAGAAAGTGAAGCAGGGCCGGAGCCACAATCAGAATGCCCGCGCCCTCCCAGGGAAAGATTTTGAAGAAGGCTTTGAAGCGCGCCTCCGAAGCGTAGCGCACGGGATGCCAGCGATGCGCGCCCGCGAGTTGGCCCGCCTCCCTCAGTATGCGCACGCGTATACGCTTGCGCCTGCTGTTCTGATAGAACACGTAAACGAAAAAGCCCACCAACGGCAACAAGAAAATCGCCAGCCCGAACAGCAACGCGATAATCGTAAAGACGGACCCCGCATCATCCCTCATCTGTCATGCTCCTAAAGGCAGGAGTCAGAAGCCAGGAGCCAGGAGCCAGAAGAAAAACGATTGAATATTCTTCATGCAGAATTTTAAACTCTAGTTTCCGAACTCTTCATGCTGGCTCCTGGCTTCTGGCTCCTGATGTTCATCTTCCCGCTAAGGCTAGTTCCTGGACGCGGCGGGCGACATCGGAGAGGCTCACGTCCTCGGATGTCTTGGTGCGCCGGTCGAAGAGTTCGACTATGCTGTCCGTTATCTTCTTGCCGAGGGTGATGCGATAGGGGATGCCTATGAGGTCCGCGTCCTTGAACTTCACACCGGCTCGCTCGTCCCTGTCGTCCAGCAGCACGTCCAGGCCCGCGCGTGTGAGGTCCGCGTAGAGTTTTTCGCCAGCCTCGCGCAAGTTGTCCTGCTTGGTGTTGGTGACGGTCACAACTACATCGAAGGGCGCAATCGCCCTGGGCCAGATAATGCCGTCCGCGTCGTGATGCAGTTCGATGGCGGAGGCCATGATGCGTTCGACGCCGATGCCGTAGCTGCCCATCACAATCGGCACTTCCTTGCCGTCCTGGTTAAGCACGCGCGCGCCCATTGATTCCGAATACTTCGTGCCGAGTTTGAAGATATGACCTATCTCCAGAGCCTTGAAGACTTCGAGCGTGCCGCCCTCGCAATTGGGACAGCCCTCGCCGGAAGAGACCATGCGGAGGTCCGCCCACTTATCAACGGTGATGTCGCGCGCTATGTCAACGCCGCGCAAGTGATGGTCGTCTTTGTTCGCGCCCGTCGTCATGTTGCTGCGGCCCTTGAGGCCCGCGTCAGCGATGATGAGAACTTCCTTGCGCTGGGCCAACGCCTTCTGCTTGGCTCCGACTCCGCCGAGGCTGCCCGCGCCCGCGCCGAGCAGGTCGCGTATCTCTTCGGCGTGAGCGGGACGCACTTCCAGCGCGCCGAGCGCGTCCGCCAACTTCGTCTCGTGCAGTTGATGGTCGCCGCGCAGGAGCGCGAGCACCGCACGCTGCCCGTCGCTATGAACGGCGATGTAGACGAGCGTTTTAATCTGACGGTTCGCGGGTGCGCCGCCGGGAAACGTGGTCAGGTCTTCGATGGTCCGCACGCCGGGCGTGGGAAACTCTTCGGGCGTGCCTGGGCCAACTTCATCATGAACGGCGGGCACGCGTGAAGTCGCCTTTTCGACGTTCGCCGCGTAGCCGCAAGCTTCGCAGGTGGCTATCATGTCTTCGCCAGCGTCTGTCTTGACCATAAACTCATTTGACGCGGAGCCGCCCATCGAGCCGGATGAGGCTTCGACGATGACATACTTGAGACCGCAACGGTCGAAGATACGTTTGTAGGCTTCGCGCTGGTCCTCGAATGATTTGTCGAGGCCCGCCTGGTCCACGTCGAACGAGTAGGCGTCCTTCATGATGAACTGGCGCACGCGCAGGAGGCCGGACTTGGGGCGCGGCTCGTCTCTGAACTTGACCTGAATCTGATACCAGACCTGCGGCAGTTGCTTGTAAGAACGCAGTTCATTGCGCGCGATGGAAGTGAAGATTTCTTCGTGCGTCATGGCGAGGCAGAGATCCGCGTCCTTGCGGTCCTTGAGGCGAAACATGTTGTCGCCCATCACGGTCCAACGCCCAGACTCCTCCCAGATTTCGCGCGGGTTGAGCGCGGGCAGAAAGAATTCCTGGCCGCCGATGCCGTTCATCTCTTCGCGCAAAATCTGCATGACCTTCAAGGCCACGCGCTGCGCGAGCGGCAGGTAAGAGTAGATGCCTGCGGAGAGTTGACGGACCATCCCGGCGCGCAGCAGAAGACGGTGCGAGACGACCTCCGCATCGGCGGGGTCTTCACGAAGCGTGGGGATAAAGTATTGTGACCAGCGCATGAGAGTTGTACTGACTTTCTCCTCAGATAAACATAGAATCCGACATCTCTTTATTCTCGCGCACGAACGGCGGATAAAGCAACCATGCATCATAACTGGAATGGTTGCGGGGACCGAACGCGTGATGTACCATCAAACTCTTCTTGTCGCTTATTCATGAATCCAGGGGCACGCCGAAAATGAAGATAGCTCTTGCCAGCGACCACGCGGGCTATGCTGAAAAGGAACGCCTCAAGCCAGTGCTTGCGGAGTTGGGTTTGGAGGTCGAAGACTACGGAACTGTGTCGGAAGAATCTGTTGACTATCCTGACTACGCGCGCAAGGTCGCGCTGGCGGTCGCGCGCGGGCAGGCCGAACAGGGCGTGCTGGTCTGCGGCTCAGGCACGGGCATGGCTATTACTGCCAACAAAGTGGCGGGCGTGCGCGCGGCTGTCGCGTGGTCCGAAGAGGTCGCGCGCCTCGCGCGCCAGCACAATGATGCCAACGTCCTCGCCATCGGCGCGCGCACCACTCCGCATGAAGAGATTCCAAAGATAGTCCGCGCCTGGTTCGAGGCCCGATTTGAAGCCGGACGCCACGCGGCCCGTCTTGAGAAGATTGCAGAGATTGAGAAGAGTCAAGAGTCGTGATCAGCTTGAGAGAGAAAAGACGATGAATGAAAATTTTAATGCTCCGCTCTCGGAAGTGGATCCTGTCATCAGTCGCGCTATTGATAACGAGGTGGCGAGACAGGCGGGCGGTCTTGAGTTGATAGCCTCGGAGAATTTCGTCAGCGAAGCGGTGTTGGAGGCGATGGGTTCGGTCTTCACCAACAAGTACGCCGAAGGCTATCCGAAGAAGCGTTACTATGGCGGCTGCGAGTGGGCCGACGTGGTCGAACAGACGGCCATTGACCGCGCCAAAGAACTCTTCGGCGCGGAGCACGCCAACGTCCAGCCGCATAGCGGCGCGCAGGCCAACATGTCCGTCTATCTCGCCGCCATCAATTACGGCGACCAGATTCTGGGCATGAACCTCTCGCACGGCGGACACCTCACGCACGGACACCCTATGAATTTTTCCGGCATCAGCTACAAGGTGGCGGACTACGGCGTCTCGCGCGAAACAGAGCAGATAGACTACGACGAACTGCAACGCATCGCCGAAGAGCACAAGCCCAAACTCATCATCTGCGGCGCGAGCGCGTACCCGCGCACCATCAACTTCGAGCGCATCGGTGAGATTGCCAGGAGCGTTGGCGCGCGCATGTTCGCCGACATCGCGCACATCGCCGGGCCAATCGTCGCCGGTCTGCATCCTTCGCCAGTGCCGCACGCAGACTACGTCACGACGACCACGCACAAGACCCTGCGCGGCCCTCGCGGCGGACTCATCCTCTGCAAGGAAGAGCACGCGGCTGAAGTCAATCGCAAACTCTTTCCGGGCGTGCAGGGCGGTCCACTGGTCCACATCATCGCCGCCAAAGCGGTCGCCTTCGGTGAAGCCCTGCGCGATGATTTCAAAGAGTACCAGCGACAAATTTTGAAGAACGCGAGTGCGCTCGCTTCGGAGTTGCAGGAACAGGGACTGCGCATCGTCTCCGGCGGCACGGACAATCATCTGGTCCTCGTTGACGTGTTCCTCGCGGGCAAGGGCATCACCGGCAAGGAAGCCGAGAAAGCGTTGGAGGCCGCCAGCATCACCGTCAACAAAAACACTATTCCCTTCGACACCAACAAGCCCTTCGTGACTTCCGGCATACGACTGGGAACGCCCGCCTTGACCACGCGCGGGATGGGCGAAGAAGAGATGGTTTCGGTCGCTCGCATGATTGCCGAAGTCTTGCACGACCCACAATCCGAAGAGGTCCGAAAAAAGGTCCAGGAACAGGTCGCCGAACTCACAGGTCGTTTCCCGCTCTACCCGAAACGCCTCAGACAAATTTTGCCGGAGACCGGAGCGATGAGCGCGGACTGAAAGCCTGACAGTTTAGAGTTGATAATGATGAGAGCTAAACGGTTGATGATGACGTGGCTGGTCTCCCTCACGTTAGTGATGGCCCTGGCCTCTATCGCGCCCGCGCCTGGTCCACTAAACATGCGCGACAAAAGGATCAGCCAGTAATTAATTATGGAAGAGATTTTCGGGCGCGACGGATTAATCGCGCGCGCACATCCTGAGTATGAATACAGGCCGGGTCAGATAGAGATGGCCGGGGCCGTCTTGCGCGCGTTCGAGGAGAAGCGACACCTCATCGTAGAGGCGGGCACGGGGACGGGCAAGACCCTGGCTTATCTGGTCCCGGCGGTCGCGGCGGCGGTCGCGCGCGGCGGTCGCGTCGTCATCTCTACCGGCACGAAGAATCTGCAAGAGCAGTTGATGGAGAAGGACATCCCCTTCTTGCAACGCGTGCTGCCGCGCAAATTCACCGCCGCATACATGAAGGGGCGCAGTAACTACGCCTGCCTGCAACGCATCAAGCGCGCGGAAAATTCGCCCGTGCTCGAAGGTCTTGACGAGCTTGATTACTTTGACGAGGTGCGGCGTTGGGCCAGGGATTCGCAAACGGGCGACCGCGCGGAATTGGTCCAGCTTCCCGAAAACCTCTCCTTCTGGCGTCACATAGACGCGCGCTCCGAAACTTGCCTGGGCCAGAAATGCCAGGACTTCGACGCCTGCTATATCACGCGCATGCGGCAACGCGCGAACGACGCCGAGATAGTCATCGTCAATCATCATCTCTTCTTCGCGGACCTCGCGCTGCGCGGCGGGCAGTACGGGCAGGTCTTGCCCGATTACTCGGCGGTCGTCTTCGATGAAGCTCATCTCATAGAGGATGTCGCGGCGGAATATTTCGGGGCGCAGGTTTCGAGTTACCAGTTGGAAGACATCGTGCGAGACCTCTCGATGCTGCCGGTGACGAACGTGGAGTCGAACCGCGAGTTGACGAAGATAGCGGCGCGGCTGACCCGCTTCGCGGACAACTTCTGGATAAACTTTCGAGACGGGCGCGGCGAGGAGGGAAGGTTTCCCATCGTGCCCGGCACGTTCGCGCGCAAGCGCACGGATGGCGAAGTGGAAGCGACCGCGTTGGGCCAATCGTACCTGGGCCTGGATGGCGCGCTCGAAAGAATGGAGACGACGCTCGACGCGCTGCAATCGCTCGCGCCGGAGATTGAAAACGTGCTGCGGCGAGTGCGGCAGGCCCGTTTCGATTTACAGTTCATCGTCGCGGGCGACGACCGCTCTTTCGTTTACTGGCTGGAACGGCGCGGGCGCGGGACGTTCCTGCGCGCTTCGCCGATAGATGTTTCGGGCTTGCTGCAGGATAAGCTATTCGAGCGTGTCGAGACGGTCGTCATGACCTCGGCGACGCTCGCCAGCGCGGGCAGTTTCAACTTCATGCGCAAACGCCTCGGCCTGTTGGCCCATGATGCGGATGAGAGCTTCGCGGACGAGCCATCGAAGGCGGGCGAGAAGACGGATGCGCTCATCGCTTCATCGGGCTACGATTATGACAGGCAAGCTGTTCTATATCTGCCGCCGCGTATGCCGGACCCTCGCTCGCCGCAGTGGGCTGAAGCCGCGAGCAGTGAAGTTATCAAAATCCTGCACGCGACCGAAGGCAGAGCGTTCGTGCTTTCGACCAGTTTCGCGGGGATGCGCGCGCTCTATGAAATGGTCGCGCCGGAGGTTGATTATCCATGCCTGCTGCAAGGGACTGCATCGAAGGCGGGCTTGCTCGAAAAGTTTCGCGAGACGCCGCACGCCGTTCTCTTTGCGACTTCGAGCTTCTGGCAGGGCGTTGACGTGCGCGGCGAACAACTCTCCTGCGTCATCATTGATAAGCTTCCGTTCGCGGTCCCCTCGGACCCCGTTGTCGCCGCGCGCCAGCGTTACATAGACGAGCAGGGCGGTTCGAGCTTTTACGAGTACAGCGTGCCGCAGGCCATCATCAGTTTGAAACAGGGTCTGGGTCGCCTCATCCGCAGCACGACCGATAGAGGCGTGCTGGCCGTGCTCGACCCGCGCCTCAAAACCAAAGGCTACGGGCGACTCTTCCTAGAAAGCCTCCCGCCCTGCCGCGTCACCTCAGACATACGCGACGTGGCCCGCGTCTTCGAGACTGACGAAGTCACAACTTAAAACTCTCTTCCGCGCCTTGCAAGGCAAGGAGTTTGGACTTTAGACTTTGAACTATTATGGCCGGACAATTTGAAGTGATGATTGAACGCAACTTTTCCAGCGCGCACCAACTGCGCGGCTATAAGGGGAAGTGCGAGAACCTGCACGGGCACAACTACAAGATAGAGATTTACGCGCGCGGCAGCGAGCTTGACAACATCGGCCTGCTCGTTGATTTCGGTGAACTGAAGACCGCCGCCGACGAAGTGGTCCAATATCTGGACCACCGCAACATTAACGAACTCGCGCCCTTCGATGAAGAACTGAACCCTTCCGCCGAAAACCTCGCCCGCTATATCCTCGAACGCGTCGCCTCGCGCGTCGGCGACGAACGCGTGCAAGTCTACAAAGTCCGCTGCTTTGAAACGCCCACCAGCATCGCCACATATCAACTGGATTAGATTATATCGAGCGCAAGCTTATGGCTGAAGAGTTTCGAGCGGCTTGGGTTGCGCGAGGCTGACTTCGTACTTGCCTGCGAAACGGGCGTAGAACTGTTTGATGAATTCGACGCCTTCTGTGGGGCTGAGAGAGTGTAGGATTTCCATGTCGTAGTTGAGATGGAATTTTTCGCGGCGGTCGGGGCGTTCCAAGTATCCTTGACGATAAGCGAGGGCGGGCGCGAGCGGGCGGACGCCGGGCAGTTCGAGGGGAGCGAGGAAGGCGTTGTTGTATTCGAGTCCGATGATGGCGTAGTCGTGCTGGCGGCAGAGTTCGGCGAGGCTCTCAATGCTGTAGCCGTAGAAGTGGTGTCTCAACTCAAAGTCCGGGTCGTAATTGACGACGAACTTGATGGGCGGCGGTATCTTCTCGTTAATCTCCGTGAGAATAAGGCGCGGGCGATAATGTTGGAGCACGCTGTTCAAGACCCAGTAGTCGTAAGAATCTATGTCTAGACTCAGGACGCTGAAATCTTTTTCGATGGAGTAGGCGCGAAGGAGCGGGACGACGTTGTCCGGCGTGACGCGCGCGCGGCAGGCATAAGCGTCCGGGTAGTACTTATAATTCTTCGCCAGCTTCACGGCCTTGCGGCTGTCATACTCGACGCCCAGCCCGCGCCAGCCTTCGCGAAAGAGAGCGTAAGTGTTGGACCAGCGCGTGCCGTCACCGGCCCCTATGTCAACCACAGTGCGGCGGTGGTCGGCGGGGAGCAGTTCGTCTATGTATTTTTTGAGAAGCCGCTCTTCGCCGAGGCTGGAATGACCGCCGCGTTTGAGAGACAGCCTGGCCTCATGAAATTTGAAGTCAAGCTGTCTCAGGTACGCTTGGGCTGCCTTTGTAATCTTCATCCTCGGCGGGAGAGTTTGAAATGTCCTGTGGCTCTTGCTGCTTCAGGAGGCGACTATCTGCGCGACATCTATGTTGTATTTTCTAATCTTGCTGTAGAGGCGCGGGCGATAGATGCCGAGCAGGTTGGCGGCGGCCTGTTTGTTGCCGCCGGTTCTTTGCAAGGTCTTTTCGATGACCAGCTTCTCTATGTCTTCGAGCGTCATGTTGGGCGGCACGTCCCAGGCTGCGCCGGGCGCGGCTTCGGGCAACGCGCCGTTATCGAAGGGGAGGTCCACGGGGTCAATCTTAGTGCCCTTCGCCAGAAGCACCGCGCGCTCTATGACGTTCTGCAACTCGCGCACGTTGCCGGGCCAGGCGTGGCTGAAGAGACGTTGATAAGCGGCCTGCGAGACGCCTGTAATCGGGCGGTCGTATCTCTTCGCGTAGGCGTTCAGAAAGTGGTCCGTTAAAAGCTGTATGTCCTCGCTGCGTTCGCGCAAGGGGGGAACGTGAATCGTGATGGTAGAGATGCGATAGAAGAGGTCGTCGCGCAAGAGGCCGTCGCGTATCGCGTCAGCCGGTGGACGGTTCGTGGAAGAGATGAGACGAAAGTCAACGGCGTAGGTCTTCTCAGAGCCTATCTTGCGATAGCTTCTCTCTTGTAATACACGCAAGAGTTTCGGTTGCAACTCGACGGGCATCTCGGCGATTTCGTCAAGCATGAGAGAGCCGCCCGCAGCATGTTGGACCAACCCTTCCTTGTCTGCATGCGCGCCGGTAAACGCGCCCTTCGTATGGCCGAAGAGTTCGGACTCGATTAGTTCTTTGGGGAGCGCGGCGCAGTTCACTTTGATGAAGGGTTTTTTGGACCTGAGCGAATTGTAGTGGATGGCGTTGGCGATGAGTTCTTTGCCCGTGCCGGATTCGCCGACGATGAGAACGTTAGCGTCTGACTTGGCGACAGACTCTATGGTCTCGTAAATCTGCTGCATGGGTTTGGACGCGCCGATGATGT
Source organism: Blastocatellia bacterium (assembly GCA_034665545.1). Classification (GTDB taxonomy): domain Bacteria; phylum Acidobacteriota; class Blastocatellia; order Pyrinomonadales; family Pyrinomonadaceae; genus DASYML01. Next base: position 5,270 of record JAXDFO010000245.1, on the reverse strand, counting down.
TGAAATACTCCGCGCGCGTGGAAAGCTGGCGGCGCATACTCTCTGTCTCGGCCTTCAGTTCGCGCCGTTCCAGAGCCTTCTCCACGAGGGGCATCATCTGCTCGAAGTCGAAGGGCTTGGCGAGAAACCAGAAGGCTCCGGCCTTGATGGCTTCGACCGCGCGCTCGACCGTCCCGTAGCCGGTCATGACTATCACTTCGGTCGCGGGCCGCGCGTCCTTCATGTGACGCAGGACTTCGAGGCCGTCCGTATCCGGCAGTTGTAAATCGCAGATAGCCAGATGATGGCCGCCACGGTCGAAAAGCTCTATCGCCTCGGCCCCGTTCGCAGCCGTGTCCACAGTGTATCCCTCTTCGACCAGATTCTGTTTGAGCGAATCCGCCATCATCGGCTCGTCATCAATGACCAGGATACGCGCGTCTTTATTTGCCACCTTTATCTTTACTCCTTTGAAAACTTCAACCGCCCCGAATGGTCGTCTATGGTTTGTTGTCTGAGAGAGGCAACGTCACGCGCAGTCCGCCCACGGCCCGCGAAGCCTCTCCGCCGTGGGCCTTGATTATTTTCGCGGCCAGGGCCATGCGCAACGCGTCGCCTCCCGCGAAAGAACGAAAGGGGTCCGCCTCGCCGTCCAGTTTTACCCCGCGCCACTCTATCAACGCTTTCGGCAAGCCTTCGTGCTGCTCCCGACTGAGATGTATTTCGAGCGGCGACAATTCTCCGGTCTGACGACTCAGCGAGCGCGCGCCCGTCGTAATCGCCCCGAAAGCCTCCCTCAGAGCGGTCATGTCAAACTCGCCTGCGAGCGCGCCGGTCTCGCCCGTCAGACGCGCGTCAACGCCCGCATCCCCCTCGCCCTCTATCACAGAGGCAAGGATTTTGCGCACATCAACGGCGGGCTGGCGTCTTAGCTCAACGGGGCGACCGTAACGCACCAGGACGGTCGTGTCAGCCGCCGCGCGCTCAAGCCCTGCGATGAGTTTGGCGATGGTCTCCTGCTCGTCTGCGGGGGCCGCGTGCTTCTCCAGACGCTTGCGCAGAAACGTGGCATAGAGTTTGAGACCGTTAAGTTGATTTTTTAGGTCGTGGACGATTTGCACGGAGGCGCGTCCCAGGTCTTGCAGCGTCTCTGTGTCCTGTGACTCCGATAATAACGGCTTCATCTTGCTCACGGCCCTCGTTCGTCGCGGTGTACCCGGCACACACTCTAGGCGAAAGTACCAACTCGCGTGTATGGATTGAACCCAAAGGGATCAGTTTTTTGTGTCACGTTTCGATGCGGTATCTTAGCAAAAAACCTTAACGTATGCTAGTCATGCATTAAGGTCAGCGAGTTTTATGAGTTCTAAAAAACTCGCGTTTGAGTTCTAAATTAGGTGGAATGTAAAATGACAGAGAGTAACGGGCACGGTCAACACGTCATCATGGTGGTCGAAGATTTCGAGGATAACCGCTTTATGATGAGGCGTTTACTGGAAATGAGCGGCTATCGCGTGCTGGAGGCCATCAACGGTGAAGAGGCGGTCGAAATCGCCAGCCGCGAACACCCAGGGCTGATTTTGATGGACCTCAGCTTGCCGAAACTGGACGGGCTGGCCGCGACCCGCCGTATACGGCAAGTCCCGGAGTTGCGGCAGGTTCCGATTGTCGCGGTCTCGGCGCACGACACGGCGGATTTTCACGCGGATGCCCTCGCCGCAGGCTGTAATGATTACGTCACCAAGCCGATTGATTTCGACCAACTGGAAGCGCTTTTGCAGCGTTTGTTGCCTGAATCATAAACTCTAAAGCTTTTTGGCCCATCCCCATGCCGGAATATTTTACGACGCTCATCAGAGAGCACGAAGACGAGATTATACGCGCCTGGGTGGACGAGTTATACGCCGAGCGACGCACGGAACTGCCCGCCCTCATGCCCTACGGCCAACTCATCAATCACCTGCCGGAAGCCCTTGAGGAACTCGCGCACCTACTGGACAGGGCGGCCAGCGACGGCGAGATTATAGAAGTGACGCGTCACTTACGCTCGCACGCGCAGGTCCGCTTTCAACAGGGCGCGTTGATTGATGAAGTGGCACGCGAGTTGATGCTCTTACGTCAAGTCTTTAATGATTTTCTGTGGCGCGAGGGAATCAGCGCCACCGAAGGGGATTTGTGGGAATTGCGGGACGCGCTCAGGCGCGCAGACCGCTTTATGGATGAGATGCTCGTGCAGACGGTGTTGATTTACGCCGCCAGTTTGCGACCGCCGGTGGAGACGCGTTCCTCCATCTGGCCGCCACCGCGTCGCCGTAAGATGGATTTCCCACATGGCAGCGATTGAACATGAGTCCCGGCAGAGTCACACCGTTTTTGAGAAGCGTACGCGCCAAGCTGCTTGTCATGCTGGCGGTGCTCTCTCTGCCTTTGCTCCTCATCAGCCTCTACCAACTCAATAACTACCGCCGCAGCCTCAACAACCAGGCTTCCATCATCGTGCGCATCGAGGCCGATGCGGTTTCCGAGGCGCTCGCCTCCTGGCTTGAGAAGCACCCGGACGGCGGCGCGCGAACCGGCGCGTTCAATGCCGAAGAGAGCCTTGACCTGCGTCAACGACTGCAACAGAACATGTCGCTCGGCGCGGGCACGGTCGTTTCCGTTTTCAACGGGCAGGGACGCCCCGTCTTCTATGCATCCACCGTTGGGCCAACTCTCAACCCCGGCAATCTTTCCACGGACGTGAACAGGCGCGAGTGGAGCGACGGCGTCTCGCGCATCACGAGCGTCAAGCGCGTGGAGCCTTACGGCTGGGCCGTCGCGGTCGGACTGCCACTGGCGGAGAATCCTTCCGCGAGCCAGCCTATCTTCGCGCTCGCGGCGACGTGGGCCTTCGTGCTCCTGGCTTCCATCCTGCTCGGCGTGTGGGCCGTCGGTCGCTTCACGAAACCTTTGCGCAAGCTTGCCTCTACGGCTTCTACTTTAGGCGAAGGGCGTTTGCAGGAGCGGGTCGCCGTCGAGACCGAGGATGAAGTCGGCGCGCTGGCGACCGGGTTCAACCAGATGGCGGCGCACCTGCAAAATAAGTTCAACGAGCTACAGACGCAGGGCGCGTTCATTGAAGAGGTCTTGGACGGCTTGCCGCTCGGCGTGGCGGTGCTCGATTCGGGCCTCATCGTGCGCAAGGCCAACCCGACCTTCGTGCGCTTCGTAGGGCGCGAGGCGGGAGTCATCACGGGGCGCGGACTTTATGAAGCGGCGGCGGGCCTCGCTGTCCTCAGCGATGTCGTGGAGGACGTGCGCCGCACGCGCAAGCCCTTCGTCACTTACGGCTTGCCGCTCAACCTCGTCGCGCGCAATCGTGAGGGCAAGGAAACAGAAGGCGACGGCGCGGGCTTCTGGGACGTGACCATCTGGCCGACGACGGAGCGCAGCGCGGTTCGCGGCGACATGATTTTCATCCTCTCCGAAGTCTCCAAACGCGTGCGCGCCGAAAAACTGGCGACCGCCGCTTTCGCTTCCGAACGCACCCGCGCCGCAGAGCTTGAGAGCGTCATCAACCAGATGAACGAGGGCGTCATCATCATAGACCAGCAGCGACGTTATAAGATTAATCCGGCGGCGGCGATTATTCTCGGACGACGCCCGGCTGATTTCCGCGACGGCGCGCAATCTTTGATGGAAGACATCACGCTCAGGAACATGGAAGGCCGCGACCTCTCGCCTGAAGAGACTCCGCTCTGGCGCGCTCTTGAGAAACGCGAGAGCGTCTACGGCGAACAACTGAAGATTCAACATGTCAACGGCTCGATAGGAGTCATCGCCATCAGTGCGACTCCGTTGACGGGCGAACAGGGATGGCCGGAGGGCGCGGTCGCTGTCTTTCGTGACATCACGGAAGAGGTCAAGCAACATGATGAACTGGTCGCGGCTTACGACCGCTTGCGCGAGCATGACCGTTTGAAGACGGCCTTCGTCTCGAACATGACTCATGAACTGCGCACGCCGCTCAACGTCATACTCGGCCTTTGCCAGCTTCTCGAACGCGACCGAGACCTTCCGCTCGCTCCCTTGCAGAACGAGGCCGTCATGCGTATGGAACGCAACGCGCGCTCGCTGCTCGAACTCGTCAACGACCTGCTGGATTATTCCAGGCTTGAGGCTGGTCGCGCCGCGCTTCATCTGGAAACGATAGACGTGGGCCAGGTCATTCAAGAGATAACTTCGGATTACGTCGAAGAGGCCAGGGATAAACAGATAGATTTGCGCGTGGAGATAATGGACGAGTTGGGCCGCGCCGTCTCTGACCGCCATAAGCTTGAGCAGGTGATGGCGAATCTGCTCGGCAACGCCATCAAGTTTACCTCCGCCGGGACCGTCACGGTCGTTGCTGGTCCAGTAAACGCGGAACAGTGGTATCTGGAAGTGCGCGACACAGGAATAGGCATCGCGCGAGACGCGCTGACTTACATCTTCGATGAATTCCGGCAGGTTGATGACAGGCTCGCGCGCTCTTACGGCGGGACCGGATTGGGCCTGGCGATTACGCGCAAGATAGTCGAACTGCTCGAAGGCGAAATCACGGTCGAGAGCCAGCCGCAGGAGGGCAGCCGCTTTCGCATCACCTGGCCGCGCATCATCAGGCAACACACGGGCACAGGCTCGCTCGTGGACAAACACATGCCCGCCGTCGCCAGACCTTCAGACTTGCGCTCGCGCTCTCTCTAGGCCAAACTATCTCAAAACAGATTTTGCGGCGACGAGCGGAATCAAAGTCGCGCGTCAGGCCGTTGATGATTCTTGCAAGGAACAGAATCAACGCTTCGCGCGTCTAATGAGTGAAAGAGAAGCGGAGGGGAACGCGCCATGTCAACGAGCGAACGAAACATAGCGGAGCCGGATGGCTCACGCCGGACCATCTTCATCATCGTCGCCGTTATCTCTGTGCTGCTCATCGCGGCCCTTTTTTTCTGGATGCGAAGCGCGAGCAAAACGAGCGCGGGCGATTCTCAACAGCAGAGACTCGAAGGCGGCATCCGCGCGGGCACGCCGGAGTTTGAACAGTATCGAGAGAAAATCGTCAGGGATGCGCCGGAAGCTACGGAAGCGAAGCGACCTCTCGGAGACATCGTGATGCGGCTCACGACGACCGTGCGCAACTTTTCTGGGCGCACCCTCAACGGCCTCGAAATCTACGCGGCGGTAGTTGACCTACAGGGCAAGCCCATCAAGGAACGCACCGTCGTCGTCATCCCCTCGCGCCGCGCCGAACTCGACAATAACGAAACAATGGA
>JAXDFO010000244.1:0-12760 GCA_034665545.1 Blastocatellia bacterium | reverse complement strand
CTCATCGCAACCAACCTGCAACCATTTGACCGCGCGGATCCGTTTAACTGTGGCTCAGAAAAAAGAAGCGACCGAACAGGAACACTCGCGCCGCGTGCGAGAGATGTTCGCGGGAATCGCGGGTCGTTACGATCTTTTAAATCACCTGCTATCCGGCAATATAGACCAGCGTTGGCGTCGGCTCGTCGCGCGCAGGTTGCGCGAGAGGCTGCCGCCGATGGGAGCGTTGGTGCTCGACGTGGCCTGCGGGACCGGCGATTTATCTCTGGCCCTCTCTGAAGCGACGGGGGCGCGCGTCATCGGCGCGGACTTCTGCCGACCGATGTTAGAGATAGCCGCGCAGAAGGCCGCGACGAAGCATGCGAGCATTCCTTTGATAGAGGGTGATGCGCTCAGGCTGCCGTTCGCGGATGCACGTTTCGATGGTGTGAGCATCGCGTTCGGGTTGCGCAATCTATCGAGCGTCGCGGGCGGTTTGAGAGAGTTGCAGCGCGTCTTAAAGCCGGGCGGGCGCGCGGCCATCCTGGAATTTTCGAGGCCGGTCTTACCAGGCTTTCGCGCTCTCTTTCAGTTCTACTTTACGCGCGTGCTGCCGCGCATCGGCGGGGTGATTAGCGGTTCGCCCGGCGCGTACGAATATTTGCCCGATTCCGTCTCGCGTTTCCCGGACCAGAAAAGGCTCGCCGGGTTGATGAGCGAAGTGGGATTCGAGGAAGTCGAGTATCAGAATTTGACAGGCGGCATCGCCGCGCTTCACTTGGGAACGCGCCCCGCCGCAAAGTCATAGAGTTTGGTTGCGGGATGAAACTCTACACGAGCGAGTCCGGCAATCGAAAAACATAGTCCGACTGATGTGCGTTCATTTTCTTGCGTAAGGTTGTCGGGGCCTTGCGTGAGGCTTAGGGACGCAATTTTCAGTCGGACTATGTTTTTGAAGACAGGGAGTCAGGAGCCAGTAGAAGAAAGCGTTGAATGCTTTTCTCCTGGCTCCTGACTTCTGGCTTCTGGATTCTGCTTTTCGTGTTATCATCCCGCCGTTTTCTCATTCCGTTCACATCGGGTTCAAGACTCGCGCGCTTCTTATACGGATGAAGTACAAGTTGCTCGGCGCATTGCGTCGCATCGCCATCCTGTTGCTGGTCGTCTGGACCGTGGTCTCTCTGGTGACGATTCTGATTGAGCTTGTGCCGGGCGATCCGGCTGTGGCTATCCTGGGCGAGCAGGCGACGCCGGACCAGATAACGCAGTTTCGCCAGAGGTACGGGCTGGACCGTCCGCCCTTCTTCTTCTCCTTCCCGGAGGATGATAACGGTCACAGGCATTTTCGCTGGCACGGCGCGGACAACCGTTACACGGACTACTGGCGGGCCATCCTGCGCGGCGACATGGGCCGCTCCTTTCGCACCGACCGTCCTATCATTGATGTCATCTTCGAGCGTTACCCTGCGACCATCGAACTGGCTGTCGTGGCGTTGCTCATCGCCGTCACTATCGCCATTCCGCTCGGCGTCCTGGCGGGCAGAAATCGCGGCTCCTGGATAGACAACTGCTCATCCGTCATCGCGCTGCTCGGCATCAGCCTGCCGAGTTTCGTTATTGGACCAATGCTCGTTTACCTGTTCGCGGTCAAGCTGCGTTGGCTCGCGCCTTCGGGTCGCTTCGAGTGGAGCGACATCATTCTTCCGGCGGTCTCTCTGGGGGCCGCGCTCTCTGCCATCCTGACGCGCATGGTTCGTTCCTCTGTGATAGAGGAATTGGGCGAAGACTACGTGCGGACGGCGCGGGCGAAGGGCTTGAGCGAGCGCAAGGTGGTTTACAAGCATGTGCTCAAGAACGGGTTGATTCCGGTGGTCACGATTCTGGGCTTGCAACTGGGGGTGCTGCTGGCGGGCGCGATTATCACGGAGAAGATTTTCAACTGGCCCGGCATCGGCCTGTTGCTCGTAGAGGACGGCATCAACAAACGCGACTACCGGCTGGTCCAGGGCTGCGTCCTCGTCATCAGCATCACTTACATCGTCGCCAACTCGCTCACGGACATGCTCTACCGCCGTCTGGACCCAAGGATAAGAGTCTCTTGAATCGTCTCTCTATCATCGGAATCGTGATTGTGGTGTTGCTGGTCCTGCTGGCGGTCTTCGCGCCGTGGATTGCGACGCAGGATGTGGGCGCGACGAACCTGGCGATACGTTATCTGCCGCCGTCAGGGGCGCACTGGTTCGGGACTGACGCGACGGGCCGTGATGTCTTCGCGCGCGTCATCTACGGCGCGCGCATATCGTTGCGCGTAGGTCTTGTGGTGGTCGCGGTCTCCGCTTTTGTCGGGACGATTTTGGGCGCGCTGGCGGGTTACTATGGCGGGTGGATGGATCGTTTGATGTCCGGTTATATCTTCAACGTCTTCCTGGCGTTTCCGGGCCTCTTGTTAGCCATCGCGCTCGTCGCGTTTCTCGGCGCGGGCATCAACAAGCTCATTTTCGCGCTCTGCATCATCGGCTGGGTCGGTTACGCGCGATTGATTCGCGGGCAGGTCTTAAAGGTCCGGGAATATGATTTCGTGCAGGCGGCGCGCGCGCTCGGCGCAGGCGATTTGCGTATACTGGCGGTGCATATTCTGCCCAACGCGATACAGCCCTTAATCGTGCAAGCGAGCTTAGGCATGGCGGGGGCCGTGCTCTCGGAGGCATCGCTCTCATTTCTGGGCCTGGGCGTGCCGCCGCCCGCGCCCTCCTGGGGCGTCATGATAGAAGAGGCGCGAGACCTCTCGACGTTACAGGCCGCGCCGCACGCGCTGATTTTTCCCGGCATCGCCATCGCCCTGACCGTCCTCGCCTTCAACTTTATAGGCGACGGCCTGCGCGAATACCTGGACCCGCGACAGCGACAGCGATGAGCGGTAGCGGTCGGTTTGAATTGAGTGAAGATGAACACGCCATTCACCACAGAGGCACAGAGAACTCAGAGTTAGCACAGAGGCTTGAATGCTTTTCTCTGTGCGTCCTCCGTGTTCTCTGTGCCTCTGTGGTGAATCGCTTGCTCCATTACTTTTAAGACTAAACTGACCCTTTATCTCAATTTCGTCTTAACGAAAGTCATGTTTGTCATGACGAAAGTGAGTTTCGTGAGCACGTAAGTCACTTTCATGAGAGCGTAAGTCACTTTCGCCAGCACGAATATGAGTTTGGTGAAGCCATATGTCATATTTATGCTGGTAAACTTTATAGTTGCCTTCCCGATTATTAAATTTGCCAGCACAAAAGTCTGAGACGCGAGGGCGAAAGTGAGTTCTGTGGAGACGGAAGGCATCAACGGGCGGGCATCTCTCGCGGAGCAGGAGAGAAAAGTCGCCGTCTCGATTCAGCATCTCTCGAAAACTTATCCGGTCTCTTTCGTGCGGCTCAAAAGATTCTTTCGCAGGCCCGTCAAGCCGCCCGTCGAAGCCCTGCGCGACATCTCTTTCGATGTCTGCGAGGGAGAAATCTTCGGCCTCATCGGTCGCAACGGCGCGGGCAAAACGACGCTCACCAAAATCATCGCCACGCTGGTCCAGCCGACGACCGGCAGCGTCATGGTCAGGAATTACGACAGCGTGCGCGATGAAGAGAGGGTCCGCGCGCAGGTCGGGCTCGCCTCCGCCGAAGAGCGCAGCTTTTACTGGCGGCTGACGGTCGAACAAAACCTGCGCTTCTTCGCGCGGCTCTACGGTTTGAACGACGCGCGCGCGACGCAACGCATCTCCGAACTCATCTCGCGTTTTGAATTGGACGAATTAAAGCGGCGTCGTTTCGGAGAGCTTTCGACCGGCAACAAGCAACGCATGGCGGTGGCGCGCGCGCTGCTCGCCAGTCCGCCCGTCCTCCTGCTGGACGAGCCGACGCGCTCGCTCGACCCCGTCGCGGCGGCCAAGATGCGCGCCTTCATAGCATCGCTCGCGCGCGCGACTTCGCCGCCCGTGACCGTCTTTCTCACCTCGCACAACCTGGCCGAAGTCGAAGAACTCTGTGCCAGGGTCGCCGTCATCAGTCGCGGGCGCATGCGCGCGCTCGACACGCCGAAAAACCTGCGCGCCCTTCACCGCCAGACCTTGCGCGTGCATCTTTCCGTCAAGCACATGACGCGCGAACTCGCCGCCCGTCTTCTCTCGCCGCGCCTCAAAGACTTACACTTGCGCGATGAATTGGACCAGACCTTGAGCCTCTCTTTCACGCGCGAGCTTAACGATGAACTGCTGGACGCCGCGCTTCGTCTGATACAGGACGGGGGCGGAGCGATTCTTTCATGCGAGACGGAACAACCGACGCTGCTCGACGTGTTGGAAAGCTACGAGCAGGACGAAGAGAAGGGAGAGTCGAACTAGTCTTGCTATTCATCACGCTGCTCATGCGCCGGATTCAAGCCTTCGTCGTCCGCGACTTTCAACTCGCGTTGAGCTATCGCTTCGACTTCTTCATGCGTATGCTCTCGATTCTCATCGTGACGACCGCTTGCTTTTTCGTCTCGCGCATCTTCGCGGGCTTCACCGAAATACAGTACGCCCAGTGGCAGAACCCTCTCGCCGCGTGGCTGACCGGCTTCGCCGTGCTCAACTATTTCATGACCGGATTTTCCAGCCTCGCCAACGCGATTCGCTCCGAGCAGATGCAGGGCACGCTTGAGAGCGTCCTGCTGTCTCCCATCAGCGTGCCCACCATCATCGTCGCCAGTTCCGCATGGGACTTCGTGCAGGCGACCTTCTACTCTTTCCTCTATCTCTTTTTCGGCTGGCTCTTCTTCGACGTGCATTACCGGGGAAACTATTTACTGGCCCTTTTATTTCTCTTGCTCACGACGCTGGTGCTCGCCTGCCTCGGCATACTCTCCGCGAGCTTCGCTATGGTCTTCAAACGCGGCGACCCCTTCGGCGTCCTTCTAGGCACGGGCTCCGCGCTCTTCTCCGGCGTCCTCTTCCCGACGCAACTTCTCACGCAGTACGCGGGGCACACCTTCGGCAACATCTCCCGCCTGCTCCCCGCCACCTACGGCCTCGACGGCATCCGCCGCGTCCTCCTCGAAGGCCAGGGCTTAACCGAAGTCAGCGAGCCTCTCATCACCCTCTGCATCTTTCTCATCGTCCTACTCCCCTTCTCCCTCTGGGTCTTCGCCCGCGCCATCCGCCGCGCCAAACGCGAAGGCAGCCTCATTCAATACTAAAGATGAGTTAGGAGTCAGGAGTCCAGAGTCTAGAGTCCAGAGTCTAGAGTCAAAGACAGGCACTTGCTTTTGACTCTAGACTCTGGACTCCTGACTCTCTAAACTATGTGAAGTATGCGTGTGGCTTATTCGGAGAGGTATTATGCGGATATTGGGGAGGGGCATGTCTTTCCGATAAGGAAGTTTGAGTTGGTGAGGGAGAGGTTGTTGGCGGAGGGGACGTTGGAGGCTTCGCAGGTGGTGGAGCCGCAGGCGGCGCGGGTTGAGGATGTGTTGCTGGTCCACACTGAGGATTATGTGACGCGGTTGCGGGCGGGCAGTTTGACGGCGCGGGAGATAAGAAGGTTGGGGTTGCCCTGGTCGAAGGCTCTGGTGCGGAGGTCGTTGCTGGCGGCGGGTGGGACGTTGCTGGCGGCGCGTTGGGCTCTGGAAGCGGGTGTGGGGTCGAATCTGGCGGGCGGGACGCATCATGCTTTCGCGGATCATGGCGAGGGGTTCTGCGTGCTGAATGATGTGGCGATTGCGATTCGTGTTTTGATGCGCGACGGGTTGATAGGGCGCGCGGGCGTGGTTGATTGCGACGTGCATCAGGGGAATGCGACGGCGCAAATCTTCGCGGAGGATGAGAGCGTCTTTACCTTCTCGATGCACGGGGCGAAGAATTACCCGCTCTTTAAGACGCGCTCGACGCTGGACGTGGAGTTGGCGGACGGGACGGGTGATGAGAGTTACCTGGAAACGCTGGCGACGAGTTTGCCGCGCGTCTTCGAGCATGAGCCGGAGATTATTTTTTACCTGGGCGGGGCGGACCCTTACGAGGGCGATAAGCTGGGTCGGCTCTCTCTGTCAATAGAGGGATTGAGGGCGCGCGATGAGTTGGTGTTGAGAGAATGCAAGCGGCGGGGCGTGCCCGTAGTCACTGTGATGTCGGGCGGGTACGCGGCGAATATAGCGGACACCGTGGAGATTCACTGCAACACGCTGCGGACGGTGCGGAAGGTTTATGAGGATGATGAGAGGCGGGCGTTGTCGGCCTGAGTCAGCCTGTGGTTTCGGAGTAGAATGGTGATGGATGGAAAGGCGAAGGAAGATTTTTCTTTGATTTAAGATGTGGCGATGGATAAAGAGAATCGTGTTGGGCGCGCTCGTGCTGGCGGTGTTGCTGGCGGGCTATGAGGTCGTCACGTTTCCGCGTGTCTCGCGGCTGCGCGAGGAGAATCCTGAGTCCACTTCGTTGATAGATGCGCGGATTAAAGAGGCACGGGATAAGGGCGAGCAGCCGAAGCGCGTGCAGACGTGGATGCCTCTGGAAAAGATAAGCGGCAACTTGCAGCGCGCGGTCCTGGCGGGCGAGGACACGAACTTTGCCACGCATCACGGCTTTGATTACGAAGCCATCCAGCACGCTTGGGAGGAAGCGCAGAAGGAGGCCGTCAAGGAGGCCAAAGAGGAGGGCGATTACGACCCTAACGATTGGATACCGCCGATGCCGACCTTCAAGCGCGGCGCTTCGACCATCACACAACAACTGGCGAAGAACCTTTATCTCTCAAGCGAGAAATCTTTTCTGCGCAAAGGCCAGGAGGCCATCATCACATACTTCCTAGAGCGCAACCTGAGCAAGCGTCGCATCCTCGAAATCTATCTCAACGTGATAGAGTGGGGCGACGGCATCTACGGCGCGGAGGCGGCCTCGCAGTACTACTTTCATAAACCCGCCGCCAACCTCTCGCGCAACGAAGCGGCTTTCCTCTCCGCCATCATCCCCAACCCGCGCACGGTCTTTAATCCCCAACAGAACCCGCGCCGCGTCGCACGCCGCCAGCGCATCATCATGCGCGGCATCCCCTACGTCAAACTTCCGCCCGGAACAGGATGAACGAAAAGCAGGAAGCCGGAAGCCAGCAGCCAGCAGCCAGAATGAAAAGCATGCTATCGCTTTTCTCCTGACTCCTGACTCCTGGCTTCCGGCTTCCTGCTTTCGACTAGATTGCGAACTCTCTTGCGAGTTGGAGTTCGGCCTTGCGTAGTTCGTAGCGACCGCGACCTAGATTGCCGTCGGGCTTGAGCGCGAGAACCATGTAGTATTCGCGGTTGAAGAGACGCATGACGATGGTTGATTCGTCCAGGGAGACGACGAGTTCGTGGAGGTTGCCGAGTCCCGTGTCGCCGCCCGTGCGCTGTGCGTTGCGCACGAGCGAAGTGAACTCGGCGGCAGCCACGTCCAGGTTAGCATCCATTCCATCCTCGCCCAGAACCTTTTCCACGGAGATACCGTCTATGCCCATGATGAGCGCGCCGAGGCTCCCATCCGTGCGTTCGAGTATTCCTTCGAGTGCTTGTTTGAACATGCTCGTATCCCCTTCTCTAAAATCAGTCGTGAGTCCAGACTACAGACCTCCGGACTCACGACTCTTGGCTGTGTTGGTTACGGGCGTGCGCCGCCGAGCGCGCCGGGTCTTGCGTTCGGCGCGGACTGTCCGCCGCCGTTGGGCGTTGTGGGCGACGGAGCCTGGTTCAGTTGCTGTTGCTGGCCCTGACCTGCGGGAGCTGTCTGCATCTGTTGCTGCTGAAGCTGGGTCGGGGTCGGCGTGTTGCTCGGCGGGTTGCCGAGCGGGACGGGCTGCGCGATGGTCGTCGTGCGTGTGCCCGTGCTGACCGTGCCCGTGGTCGGGCGACCCTGATAGTCCGGCCTGTAGATGCGCGGCGTGATGAAGAAGAGGAGTTCGTTGGTCGTGCGTGTGACCAGCTTGCGCTTGAAGAGATTGCCAACGACGGGGATGCCGCCGAGGCCGGGCGTGCGCTGCTGCGTGTCGCCTTCGCTATCCGCGAGGACGCCGCCCATGACCGTCGTGCCGCCATCCGGCACAAGCACTTCCGACTGCATGCGCTGAGTGTCAATGCCAGGGACGCCGCCGACCGCGATGCCCGTGTTGATGGTGTTGTTCTCGACCGTCACGCGAAGCACGACCGTGCCGACATCCGTTATCTGCGGAGTGATGGAGAGACGAAGCGGAACGGAAACGAAGGTCGTCGTAACGACGGCTGTGCCGCCCGCCGCCTGCGTCGTCTGCACGGGAATCTGCTGCCCGCTTTCAATCTGCGCCGGACGATTGTTGAGAGCGGTCACGCGCGGAGTGGCGACCGTCTTGGCCTGTCCTCTGGACTCTGCGGCGGTAATCAGCGCGCTGATTTGCGCCGTCCCGATGAGGCCCGTCGTCAAGCCTATGATGGAGGTCGGCGCGGCTGCGCCTAGATTGCCCAAAGGCTGGTTCGTTCCGGCCAGTCCGCCGGGAACGCTGAACGGATTCGGCCCGGCCCTTAACCCTGTACTGCTACCACTGCCACCGCTACCCGAACCGCTTCCACTGCCACCGCTTCCCGAATTGGTGCTCGTGCCGGGCAGCGTGCTGAAGCTGCCGAGGCTGCCGCGACCGAGACCGATGACTCCGGCTGAAAGCTGAACGCCGAGGTCACGGCTGAAGTTGCGAGAGGCGATAACGATGCGCGTCTCAATCTCGACCTGCGGCTCCGGCTGGTCCATGATGGCGACGAGTTGGCGTATCGCTTCTATGTTCTCTTTGACATCAGTGACGATGAGAGTATTGCTGCGACCATCAACCTCTATAGAGCCGCGACGCGAGAGACGGCGAGAGATAATCGGCAAGAGACCCTGGTCGCTGCTGCTGCCCGTCGCGTCGCCGCCCGCGCCGCCCGAATAACTGAGGTTGGTCGCGCCGCCCGCGAAGGCTCCGGTAGAGCCTGCGGCCTGCGCGAGCGTGCCGGAAGCGCGCGCGTAGTTGAGACGTATAAACTCCGTGACGAGCGCGGAGTTGTCCAGTTGCGCGTCACGAATTTTCTGCTGCGAGGCGGCCTCCGTCGCCAGCACTTCGATAGTCGCCACGCGGAGGATGTTGCCGTTGACATCAACGCCCAAACGATTCGCGCGCAGGATGGCGTCGAGCGCGATGTTCCAGGGCACGTCGTTGACGTTGACCGTCACGGGCACTGCGCCGACCGAACTGTCTATGACGAAATTGACGCCGTACTGTTCGGTGATGTAGTTGAGAATGTCGCGTATGTCGGCGTTGACGACGTTGAGATTAATCGGCTCTCCGACGAAACCCGACTGGCCGTATTGCTGGCCCTGTCCCGTTTGCGCCGTCTGGTTCTCCGTCGCCGGTGTAATCGAAACGCCGGGACGCGGCGTCGGCGTGCGCGTCGGAGTTTGAGCAGGAGTCTGTGTAGGAGTCTGTCCCGCCGCTCCCTGTTCGTCCGTTGTCTTCAAGACATCCGTGACAGCCACGCTATCGGCATTCTTTGAAGGCGCGACGGTGGAAGCATTGATAGTGCCAGCCTTCTTCGTCGCGGAAGAGGCGACGGAGTGCGCGGCATCAAAATCATCAACGGGCAGAAGTTCCAGTATCAGAGTGTTGTCCGTCATCTGCGAGCGGTCGCGCACGGGGGCGCGCAAGGCCACACGTAGATGAGCGGCAAGCGAAGCATCGCCCCTTCCCTCTCGCTCTATGTTGATGCTTTCGACGAGCGGAGAAGAGACCGTGTAGGAAGGCGAGAGGCGCGAAGCATCAACGCCGGGCAGGTTCACTAAAAGCGTATGCGCGTCAGGATGCGCCACGGAGTAGGCCATCGGTGCGGTCCCGTTGATGGTGATGCGCGTCGAGTGGCCGGAAGTGTACGCGCTGACGTTGGTCGCAATCGGCGCGAGCTTGTTGCCCGCAGAGGCGAGCGTCGAGAGCGAACACATGAGCAAGAGGACGAGCGCGCCTCTCCTGATGGTCGCAAAACTTTTGTACTGATCGAACATTTTTCCTCCCTCAAGGGAATCAACGATTCGCCGAGCCGCCACACGCTGCGCTCGATGGCTCTCAAAAATCGAAAGCCAACTTCAAAAGAAAGCGCGCGCCGCACAACGCGACCGGACCAATCGCAGTGGTTGTCAACCGGGGTTGTCAATGAAGAGGCCGCGCGCATGCCTTCCGTTCGAGTAGAGAAAGAATTGGAGTTCGGCAGGATTTTGCGCGGACACGGGGAATGGTCAGGCGCGCGGCAGGCTCAGGCTTCCCGCCGCGTGCTCGACCGGAAACTTTTATTGCTTCTCAGGAGAGGCCGCTTTCTCTGCGGTCTGGCTCGCGCCATCGGCGGCTTTGGCATCCTTCGTGGCGGCGGCCAAAGGGTCTGCGACGACGTTCGGCTGGCGCAGTGGCTTGGTCTCGACGGCGCGGACGAGATGGCCGTCGGTCCAGCGCGTCTCGCGGCGAAAGACGAGGCGGTCCTCTTCTATGGCGACGAGTTGGCCGTCGTAGAATTTTTCGCCGGGATAGATGGTGTAAGAGAGTTTGATGGGCGTGGCTTCGACCATCGCCGCGTAACCGCGCGGCGTGCGGAAGATGCCTATGACCTGCATCTCTCCGAGCAGGAGGGCGGTCGTCGGCTTCGGCGCGGGCTGCTGCATGTTCATCGCCACGCGCTTCTCCTCTTTGTAACGCTCTATGCGCGATTGAATCGTCGGCGGCGTGATGGGCGTCGGCACGCTCTTGACGTTTCTTTTGATGACGATGCGAAACTTGTTGAAGGGGTCGCGCTCGCCCGCGCGCAAAGTCGCGGACTGCTTGCTCGCCTTCTCAGCCTTCGGCCCTCTGGCATTAGAGTCATGCTTCGCGGCTTCGGACTTCTTTGTTTGCGCGGAAGCATCAGCATCCTGCGCTTGCGCCGCGCCGCACTCAAGCGCGCCGCAGAGGGCGAGCGAGAGGGCGAGCGAGAGACAGGCTATTCCTTGACGTAAGATGTTTGTGTCGTGCTTCATAGACTCTTCTCTATAGGCTGCCGCGCGCTAGTAGCCATCACGCGGCGCGGGTTTTGGCTGATGACTATTTGGCGGGTGGGTTGGGGGTGGCGGGCTTGGTGGAGACGGCTGGCTGCGCGCCGGGCTTGGCTTGCTGAAGTTTCTCCGCCGAGACGTAGTAGGCCGTGAGATCGAACTTGGAGTCAATCGTCTTGCCGTCCTTCTGCTTGTCCAACTGCTTAATCTCGAAATTCGTAATCGAGACGATGCGTTGATACTTCGCCATCTGGTCGAAGAAGGCGCGCAGGCCCGCGAATGAACTGGTCACGCCGACCTCTATCTTCTTGCCGCTATAGAAGTCCTGCTGGATATCGTCCTTCGGGAAGAAACGGCGGACGGAAAGATTGTTGTTGCGCGCGCGGTCCTGCACGCCCTGAAGCACGCTCGTCAACTCGCGCTGCTCAGGCAGGAGGGCTTTGAGTTCCTCATACTCCTGCTGGCGCGCGTTGTAGGCCGCGCGAAAATCGTTGAGACGCTGCGAGGCTATCTGCGCTTGCGCATTCTGCGGCAAGAGCGCGGCTATCTTCTCGTTCAACTCGGCGGTCTCGGCGCGCGTGCTCCCCGTCACGAAGTAACGGAACCCGGCGTAGACCGCGCCCGCCATGACGACGAAGACGAGCAGGCGAACGTACCAGGGCAGTCCTAGAAAATTTCCTATTTTCATCTCAGCTATTTCCCCTCCCGCGCCGTGAAAGAGACGGGCGCGCGGGCGCATATTGTTATTGGACCAAAAATCCTTGCGGCAGGTGTCGGCGGTTAATTATTTTTGGCGACCTGGTTGGCGACCTGAGTAGCGACGCTGGCAACCGGATTCGCGCCGGGCGCGGGAGCCTTGTTCGCATTGTTCGGGTTGTTCGGGCTGTTGGCGTTAGTCGCCCCGGCGTAGCTGCACTTGATGGTAAAGGTCACGACTTCGGGCTTGGGCGCGTCCTTGTTCTCGGCCTCCGATGCGGAAGAAGATGATGCTGACTTATCCTCCATCTTCGCCAGTTCGCGCCCCGTCTCTATGTTGAGATTGCTGAAGAGGCCGTTGGAGAATTCGAGGCTCTGGCCGAAACGCGTGACCGCAGCCTCGTCCGGTGATTCGCCCTTGATGGTCAGTTCGTTATCTTTCTGCTCGACGCTGAGCAGGTAGAGCCCCGGCACGCCGTCAAAGCGTTGTTTGATTTCACGAAGGACGTTGCCCGGCCCCGTCTGCGAGGCGCGCAACTTCTGAATCGCATCTATCCGAACCTGTATGTCGTTGGTCTTCTTTTCAAGATCGGCCTGTTCTTTGTTGACGGCCTGCATCTGTTGATTAATGCGTTCCTGCTTGTCAAGTTCCTTTTGCGCTTCCTCGTGGGCCGAGCGCACGCTGACGTAGTCGTAGCAGAGGCCGAGCGCGAGGAGTCCGAAGACCACGAGCGCGAGCAGCAAGGTCTGCATGCGCGGGTTAGCGACCCTTTCTTCGACCGCAACGGCGACGCCGGTCGGCTTATCCGTGACCGATTCGAGTAGGTTTACTTTAATCATCGCGCTTCCACTCCTCTCAAAGCCAGCCCGACGGCGACGGCCATTTCCGGGACCACCTCGCGCATGTAATCCGGATCGAAACGGCGCGCGTCAACTTTAATCTGCCGGAACGGGTCGAAGTATTCGACCGCGATCTCGAAACGCTTCGCCAGGTAATTGGAGAGGCCGGGCAGTTTCGAGCCGCCGCCCGACAAC
>JAXDFO010000243.1:0-6513 GCA_034665545.1 Blastocatellia bacterium | reverse complement strand
TTCCCGCGCCGCGCCCTCCATCTGTTCCTTGACGGGACAGGCCGGAGTGGTCAACACGATGCGAAACGAAACCCGCCCGCCATCTATCGTCAAGTCCCTGACGAACCCTAAAGTCACGATGTCCTTATGCAAGTCCGGGTCTTCAATCCGCCGCAAGGCATCCAGGACTAACTGTTCTGTTATTTGTGTCATAAATTAATTGATGAGCAATGAGCTACGACTCATCACTTCCTATTCGGCCTGAGCACGCGATAGGCGCAGTGCGATGCGCCGCCGACGATGCGCGATTCGCGGAAGACCTGCGTGCCCAATAGCTCTCTATAAACTTCCAACTCCCGCTCGCAGACCTGACGATAATCGCGCGCCACTTCCGTCATAGGGCAATTCCATTCCGTCAGCATGTAAGAGCCGTCCGACAGTTTTTCAACTTCCGCCGCGTAGCCCTCTTCATCCAGCAGCGCGGCGAGGCGACGCACGCGCGCATCGAAACCCAGTCGCTCAAGTTGCGGTCGCAGCCGCCCGATCATCTCGTTGGCGCAGCCGCAGAAGACAGTGTTCAGCCCGCGCTCGCCCCACACCGTCCCTATCTGCTGCAAAATCGCCTTAGCGAAAATATCATAACGCTTCGGGAATAACTCTTCGGCCTTGCGCGTCAAACGATAGACGTGAGCGGGCCTCCCGCGTTCCCCGCGTTCCGGCATGTGCTCCACATAACCGTCGCGTTCCAGCACATCCATGTGCTTACGCACACACTGCTTGGAGACGCCGAGCGAGACGGCCAACTCGTCCGCGTTGACACGGCCACGCGCCCGCAGGAGATTCACAATCTCCTCACGCGATGCCCCAAGTTGATTTGTCAGAACTGCCGCCACAAGCTAAATGATAAGTTTCCTCAACCGCATTTGTCAACCACACGGTTGCTTTAATTAACTGAAGACAAAGCAACTCCAAACACCCGCCGCGATTTTAACAAACCTTCCTTTTGACATAATATAAACAAAGGCGAAGGCGCAAGAATGAGAGATGAGAGAAGAGCTATCCAACCATTGAATAGCTCTTCTCTCATCCTCGCTGCCTTCCGACTTCCGACTAGCTCTCAGCCATGTCTGTTTACGAGGGTCGCGTCAGAGAATATTTTTTAAGCCCGCGCCATGCCGGGGAGGTGTCGGGGGCGAACGCGGTCGGCGATATGGGGTCGCTGGCGTGCGGGGCCGTGCTGCGCCTTTCTTTGAAGATTGATGCGGAGTCGCGCAGGGTGACGGAGGCGAAGTTCAAGGCGACGGGCTGCGGGTTCCTCATCGCTTCGGCCAACGCGCTGGCGTTAATGGTCCAAGAATTGACGTTGGGCGAGGCCGGGCAGTTATCCGAAGAGAGTCTCGCCGCGACGGCCATCTTGGAGCATCTGGGCGATGTGCCGATGGGGAGGATGCATTGCGTGGCGTTGTGTCGTGACGCGCTGGCACGGGCCATCAAGCATTACCGCGAGACCAGCTTGGAAGAATGGACGGGCGAGGAGGCTCTCATCTGTACCTGCTTCGGCGTCTCTGAAAAAACAATCGAGGACGAGATACGCACCGGCTCTCTGCGCACCATCAAACAGGTGACGAAGGCTTGCAACGCTGGCGGCGGTTGTCACTCGTGTCACCCGCTCATAGAAGATATACTGGCGGACTATTGGAGGACCGCAGGCGCTGGGGATTGACGAGATGATCTATTTGGATAACAACGCGACGACGCGGGTCGCGCCCGAAGTCTTCGAGGCGATGCGGCCCTTTCTCAAAGAGCTTTACGGCAATCCTTCTTCGGCCCACACGTTCGGCAGAGAGATGCGGCGCGCGTTGGAGACGGCGCGCGAGCAGACGGCGACGCTCCTGGGCGCGGCGGATGTGAGCGAGATAGTCTTTACCTCTTGCGGCACGGAGTCGGACAACTGGGCCATTCGCGGTGTGCTGGACCAGCATCCCGAGAAGCGACACATCGTCACAACGCGGGTCGAGCATGAGGCGGTGAGGAATCTGTGCGAGCTTTTGGAGCACAGAGGCTACGAGGTCACGTGGCTGGAGGTTAATGAAGAGGGATTGCTGGACCTGGAATCTTTGCGCGCGGCCTTGAGGCCGGAGACGGCCTTGGTCTCGGTGATGCTGGCGAACAACGAGACGGGCGTGCTCTTTCCAGTTGAGCAGGTGGGCCAACTCGTGCGCGCGAGTTGCGAGGCGGTCTTTCATGTTGACGGCGTGCAGGCGGTCGGAAAGATTCCTTTAAGTTTGCGCGATTGGCCCGTTGACCTCTTCTCTCTATCGGGCCATAAATTTCACGCGCCGAAGGGCGTCGGCGCGTTGTATGTGCGCGCGGGGGTGAAGTTGCCTTCGTTGATGATAGGGGGCGGGCAGGAGCGCGGGCGGCGCGCGGGCACAGAGGCCGTGCCGTACATCGTCGCGCTGGGGCGGGCCGCGCAGTTGGCCCATGAGTTCGAGGGTCAGGCGAAGGTTCGCAGTTTGCGCGATAAGTTGGAGGACACGATTCTGGAGGGGATTCCGAACGCGCGCCTGAACGGGACGAGCGAGAGGGCAAAGCGTCTGCCGAATACCGCGAACATCTCTTTCGAGTATGTGGAGGGCGAGAGCATCCTGGCCCACCTGGACGAGGCTGGCATCTGCGTCTCGACGGGTTCGGCGTGCAACGCGGAGTCGCACGTCTCATCTGCGGTCCTGCGCGCGATGAACGTGCCCTACACGGCGGCGCAAGGCTCCATACGTTTCTCCGTCGGACGCTATAACACAGAAGCCGAGATAGACCATACGCTCAATTTGCTGCCCGCCATCATCAATCGCCTCGCGGAGCTCTCGCCCTATGAGGAACTCCGTACGAAGCAGGCCGGATGAGGCAGGGCACATCGCGCGCTTCTATGCTAGAATTCGAGTGCATCCGCACGGCCCGTTAAGCGCGTTTTGCTTATCACGAAAGCCGGGGAGAGTTCACCCGTCATTATCATCTTCAACAATTAAAGAGGACCAGGAAAAGTAATGAGCACCGTCATCGAAACACCCGTCGAACCGAACGAGAAGAACCTGGAAGAGTTGGAAACCGTCACGATACGCTTCGCCGGTGACTCCGGCGACGGCATGCAGTTGACGGGCACGCAGTTCACGAACACCTCCGCCGTCATCGGCAACGACATCTCCACGCTGCCGGACTTTCCGGCGGAGATACGCGCCCCTGCGGGAAGCCTTCCGGGCGTCTCAGGTTTTCAGTTGAACTTTTCCAGCCAGGACATCAAGACGCCCGGCGACCAACCCAACGTGCTGGTCGCCATGAACCCGGCGGCCCTCAAGGTCAACATCGCGGATTTGGAAGAGGGCGGGACCATCATCGTTAATACGGACGGGTTCACGAAGGAGAATCTGAAGTACGCGGCGTATGAGACGAACCCGCTCGAAGACGACACGCTCAAGGGCTATCGCGTGCATAAGCTGCCGGTCACGACGCTCAACATGAACGCGCTCAAGGGGCAGGTCGAACTGTCGCGCAAGGAGATGGACCGTTGCAAAAACTTCTTCGCGCTCGGCGTCCTCTACTGGCTCTACGACCGCCCTATGGAGACGACGCTCGACTGGATTCGCTCGAAGTTTTCCAAGCTGCCGGAGGTCGCTAAGGCCAACGAGATTGCCCTCAAGACGGGCTATAACTTCGCGGACACGACCGAAGTCTTCACCACTCATTACACGGTCAAGAAGGCGCAGATTGCGCCCGGCAAGTATCGCAAAATCACCGGCAACGAGGCGACCGCCATAGGCTTTATCGCGGCCTCGCAAATCTCCGGTCGCCCGCTCTTCTACGGCTCCTACCCGATAACGCCCGCCTCAGACATCCTGCATGAACTGGCGCGTCATAAAAATTTCGGCGTCAAGACTTTTCAGGCAGAGGATGAGATAGCCGCTATCTGCGCCGCCATCGGTGCGAGTTTCGCGGGCCAGATAGGATTGACCGGAACTTCTGGTCCGGGCGTCGCGCTCAAGCAGGAGGCCATCGGTCTCGCCGTGATGACGGAGCTCCCGCTCGTCATCATCAACGTGCAACGCGGAGGGCCGTCCACCGGCTTGCCTACGAAGACGGAACAGGCGGACCTCTTCCAGGCCGTCTGGGGACGCAACGGCGAGTGCCCGGCCATCGTCATCGCGCCCGCGACTCCCGCCGATTGCTTCGACATGGCGATTGAGGCCGTGCGTCTCGCCTTCAAATATATGACGCCCGTCTTCTATCTCTCGGACGGCTACCTGGCGAACGGCGCGGAACCCTGGCGCGTGCCGGAGATTGAAGAGTTGCCGCGCATCGAAATCAAGTTTACGACGGACCCGGAGAACTTCATGCCCTACGCGCGCGACGAAGAGACGCTCGCGCGCCCTTACGCCATCCCTGGGACGCCCGGTTTAGAGCATCGCATCGGCGGCATAGAGAAGCAGCACTTGACGGGCAACGTCAACTACGAGCCGGAGAATCATCACTTCATGGTCAAGCTGCGGCAGGAGAAGATTGACCGCGCGGCGAACGACATTCCGCCCGTAGAAGTCTTCGGCGAGAGGACTGGAAAAGTGCTCGTGCTCGGCTGGGGTTCGACCTACGGCTCCATCAATTCTGCGGTCGAGAAGATGCAGCGCGAAGGCAAGCCTGTCTCAAGCGCGCACCTGCGCCATCTCAACCCGCTCCCGAAAGACCTGGGCGAAGTCCTGCGCGGCTTTGAAACGGTCATCGTGCCGGAGATGAACCTGGGCCAACTCTGCACCATGATTCGCGCGAAGTACTTAGTGGACGCCGTCGCCTTCTCGAAGGTCAAGGGCCGTCCCTTCCAGATACGCGAGATCATACGCAAGGTCGAAGAGTATTTGTGATGGAAGCATCGCCTTCAATCGTCGAGCCTCTTTCGGTCCTGGAAACTTATGCGGAGGGGCTGCGCTATTTCATGGGAGAGGGAGAACTCAACAACGCTCTCGCGCGTCTCTGCGCAGACCTTGAGAGTCACTTGATTGATTACATGGTGATAGGCGCGATTGCCCTGCTGGCGCACGGCTATCCGCGCTTCACCGAAGACATTGATTTGGTGCTGACGCCGGAAGGTCTGGAAAAGTTTCACCGTGAGCTCATCGGTCTGGGCTACGTGCCAGCCTTTCCGGGGGCGAGGAAGAGGCTGCGCGCGACAGCGAGCGGAGGCGTCCCCGTCGAAGTGCTGACGGCGGGCGAATATCCTGGCGACGGCAAACCCAAGCCCGTGAGCTTTCCCGTTCCGGCGACCGCTTCCATGAAGGTTGACGGCGTGCGTATCGTGACGCTGGAAAAGCTCATCGAATTAAAACTGGCTTCCGGGATGACCGCGCCGGATAGATTAAAGGACTTGGCGGACGTGCAGGAATTAATCAAGGTGCGCGGCCTCTCTCAAGATTTAGCGGAGAGGCTGGACCCTTACGTGAGAGAGAAATATTTGCAATTATGCGAGGGCGTCGAACAGGCCCGGCGGGATTCTCAAGACCGCGCCTGAGTTGAAACTTTCCACCGTCTTGGAAATTTGGAGAAGAGAGAGATGAGTAGCACCACACAGTTAATGACGGCGGAAGAATTGTTCGAGATGCCGGATGACAGCTTCCGCTATGAACTCGTCAAAGGAGAGTTACGGAAGATGTCACCTGCTGGACATAAGCACGGAAGAATAGCGATGCGGCTGTCAACGCCGCTCGCTCAATACGTCGAAGAGAAGGGACTCGGCGAGGTCTATGCGGCGGAGACCGGATTCAAGCTCGCGTCCAATCCTGACACGGTGCGCGCGCCGGACATTGGTTTCGTCGGGCAGGAGCGAGTTGATGCAGTTGGTGATGCGGGCAGTTACTTTCCGGGCGCGCCCGATTTAGCCGTTGAAGTCACGAGTCCGGGCGATACTGTCAACGAAGTTGAAGAAAAGGTCCGGGAATGGTTGGAAGCGGGCACGTCTCTGATTTGGGTCGTCAATCCAAAGCTGCACAACGTCACAGTCTATCGCTCGCGCACTGACATCAAGGTGCTGACAGAGAATGATATGCTGGATGGCGAAGATGTGGTCCCTGGGTTTCAATATCCTATCGCTAAGTTATTTGTTAATCGCAATCGTTAAGGAGTAGATGATGAGCACAAATGGGAATGGAACGAATGGTGATGGCGCGCATGAGGGCGGCATTACGGGGAATGTTTCGGGGAGCGGGCCGTCGCCGGAGAGCGAGCCGGGTTCGGTGGTGGCGGGGGGAGTCGCGCCGCCGCCCGCGAAGTTGACGAAGGGAGACTTCGTGTCGGGGCAGGAGGTGCGCTGGTGTCCGGGTTGCGGCGACTACGCCATCCTGAACAACGTGCAGAAGGTGATGCCCGACTTGGGCATCCCGCGCGAGAAGATAGTCTTCGTCTCAGGCATAGGCTGTTCGTCGCGCTTCCCTTATTACATGAACACCTACGGCTTTCACTCCATACACGGGCGCGCGCCCGCCGTGGCGACCGGCA
>JAXDFO010000242.1:0-9659 GCA_034665545.1 Blastocatellia bacterium | reverse complement strand
GACTTCGGATGAAGGTCTTCGATTTAAAGGACCAATTTAAAGAGAGACCTAAACCGCGTGCTATTCCAGCTAACGTAAGCGCGAGCGGATTGCCATCGCGGTCTGGTTGACGGCTGCGACGCCTGTGCCGCCAGCGTGCGCGCCCTGCCCGTAACGCGCGCTGATGCGTTTGACGTAATCGCGCGTCTCCCTGTACGGCGGAACGTTGTGCCCGTACTTGATGACCGCGCCCTCGCCCGCGTTGTAGCTCGCCAGCACAAGGTCAACACGTCCGTTAAATTGGCCCAGCAAATCTTTCAAGTAACGCGTGCCCGCAGCGATGTTCTGCGCCGGGTCGAAGGGACTGCGCACGCCGAACCGCGCGCTCGTGCCCGGCATCAGTTGCATCAGGCCGCGCGCGCCTTTGGGCGAAACGACGCGCGGGTTGAAATGCGATTCCTGCTCCATGACGCAGAAGATAAGGTACGGGTCCACGCCATGACGCGCGCCGTTCTCGCGTATGAGGGCGTCTATCTTGATGTTGCCGGTGGTCCAGCCGCGCTCTTTCTTTGTGCTCGCGTTAGCCTCTTCTTGAGCCGGACGTAGAGGCTCACGCTCGATGCGTTCGATGCGCGCGCGTTCGACGAAGATAGAGAGCGTGCCGCGCCTGTACCATGCTCCGTCCGAAGTTTCCGCGACTTCGTCAGCTTCTACGCGCGCGCCGTCAACGAGATAAATCCAGACAGGCTGCGCGACGGTTGCGCCCTGCGCAGTCTTCGCATCAACCACTCTCGCCAACAGCTTGCCGCCCACGACGTTGGTCGTTGCAGTCGTCTCCGTAGTCGTTATCGAAGCGGCCTGTTTGTGTTCAATTGCCTTGACGCTTGCGCGCGGAATGAGATTAGTGATGCCGCCGCGCCTGTACCAAATGCCCTGCGCATCCTCCCAGGCGTCGTCAACGTCTATGGTCATGCCGTCGGTCAGTCGCAAGCGGCTCTGTTCGTTATGTTGGCCCAAATTCTGGGCCAGGACAGCGTTGGCGGTCACGCACAGTAAAACAAATAAGCATGAGAATAATGCTGTACGAAGGTTTGTAGGTGCTTGAGTCATGTGCTGTCCTTTAGGGTTGCAGTGGTCCGCTCTGGCGACGATTGTCAGCGATGGGCGCGAAGCCGTGCGCCGTCCCGAAGTAGTTTCTCCAGGCCAGGTCTATGACCTGCGGGCTGAGTTCGAGCGGGCGTTTTTCAAAGAGACAAATATCCGTGACGCGGTCGAGCAAATCGCGCGGCTCGCATGATTTCATCTGGCGATGTTCGATCATGTAGTTGTTCAATAAATGGTCCAGGCAGACTTGCTCGCATTTGAGGCCGCGCGTGTAGGCGGCGCGCTTGAAGATTTCCATGTACGCGGCGGGCGTCGGCGGCTCAACGCGCGCGCGGTAGCCCATGCGGCGCAGGAAGGCTTCGTCCGCGAGGTCTTTCTCTTCGAGGTTAGTGGAGAAGATGACGAGTTGCTCAAAGGGGACTTCGATTTTCTTGCCGGTGTGGAGCGCGAGATAATCAACCCTGCGTTCGAGCGGAACTATCCAGCGATTCAACAAGTCCTGCGGGGCGACGCGCTGGCGTCCGAAGTCGTCAATGACGAGCGTGCCGCCGTTCGACTTCATCTGAAACGGCGCTTCATAAAACTTCGCGGCCTCGCTCCATGTCAGGTCCGTGTTCTCTAAAGTCAACTCGCCGCCGACGACGATGAGCGGTCGCTCGATGAGAACCCAGCGACGATCATGCTCGGCGGGCGTGACATCCTGCGACGCGATGCGGTGGCTGTGGTTATCGAAGACGCGAATGATTTGACCGTCAATCTCTACGGCGTAAGGAATCCATATTGGACCAGGCAGCGCGCCGTTGACGCGCTCCGCAACGGCAGTTTTGCCAGTGCCCGGCAGGCCCGTCAGAAACAGAGACCTTCTTGAGTTGATGACGCAGCCGAGCGTTTGCAAGAGCGAATCGGGCAGGACTAAATCGCGGAAGGCGGCGCGCACAGAGTCAATCGAAGCGGGGCAGGCGGGGATGGATTGCAGCCGCATCATGTGCGTGTAATCCTTGAGCGAGACGGGGGCCGCGCCCGTATAACCGCACATCAGTTGAACACGCGAGAGACGCTGCCAGCCGTGGTCCAGCATCGCGTAACGCGTAGAGCCGACCGTGGTCTGAAGTCGCACTTCTATCAACTTCTCACGATAGAGACGCTGCAATAGCTCTTCCGTCAACATGCGCGGCAGATGAAGACGCTCCGCGACCGCGTGCGTCGTGGGGTCCGAGAGCATGGCGACGTGCTTGAGCGCGAGGTCGCACAAAAAGCCTCCGTCAACGCCGGTCTCCGCCAACTCCTCCGGCACGGGTGGGCCCATGCTCTCAACTTCCGCGCGCGTCAGAATCCCTGTCTGCATCATAGAGATTTTCCTTCGGTCAATTTCAATTTCAGTTGCCGCCGATGGAGGCGGTGTCCTCGTGCTTCGTTTCGTTGAGAGTGCGGATGATGGCCTGCGCGTCTTCGCTTCGGCCCGCGCGCTGGTAGAGGTCCGCGAGGCGATGAAGCGCGACGGATGAATCGGGTTGCAGGCGGCGCGCGGCCTCGTAATACTGTATGGCCTCCGTGTCGCGGCCCTGTCGTTCGAGCATCGTGGCGGTGTTGAGTCTGCCGTTGAATTCGCCGCCCGCGCGCGCGAAGTTCTTATAGGCGTCCTCGTATTTGCCGAGGCGACATTGGGCCAATGCCAGATTGTTCAGGATGCGCTGGTCTGCGGGAGCGAGTTTCGCGGCGCGTTTGAGACGGTCAACGGCGGCGCGATAGTTGCCGTTTTGATAGAGCGAGAAGCCCAGGTTGTTGAGCGTCTGCGCATCGTCGGGCGTCTGCTTCATCGCGTGCTCGTAAGCATCCCGCGCGCGGTCAGGCATGCCCTTGCGGTCGTAGGCGAGACCGAGCAGGCTCTGCGCTTCAGCCAGGCGCGGGTCCAGGGAAGTGGCGAGCGATAGTTCCGCGATGGCCTCGTTGATGCGTCCCGTTTGAAGCAGGGCGCGGCCCGCCAATAAGTGGTCGCGCGCGGAGCCGCTTGCGCCCGGCTGTGACTGGACCAGAGTGGTGCTATCGTTGACGCGCGTCGTGCCGACGCTCTCAAACTTGGCCGCGTCCTTCTCGGTCATACGCTCAAACTTGTTCTCGTCCTTGCCGCGTCCGAAGAGACGGCCCACCGCGCGAAAGGGCGCGCCGATGATACGCGCAATCTTATTGCCGCCCTTCTTCTCTGCCTTGCCCGTCTGCGCGCCCGCGTCGCTGATGATGTTCGCGTCCGTGTCACCATCGCGCCCAGTCGTCTCCGCGCTCCACAAAGCCGTCACGCCCAGCGTCAGGGTGAAAGCCAGACAAATCGCAATTAGGGTTCGTTTCTTCATTGGTCCAATAACTCCTTCTTACATACTTCCCAGAGTGTCCTGCAAAGAGAGGAACGCGGGGCCGAGGATGGCTATAAAGAGCGTCGGAAAGAGAAAGAGGGCGAGAGGTATCAAGAGCTTGACGGCGGCCTTTTGTGCCGCCTGCTCTGCGCGCTGGCGTCGCTTGGTGCGCAAGCTGTCGGAGAAGATGCGTATCGAGCGGGCCATCGAAGTGCCGAAGCGGTCGGCCTGGATGAGCATGGCGACGAAGCTGCGCAGGTCGTCAACGCCCGTGCGCTCTGCCAGGTTGCGCAAAGCCTCTTCGCGCTCGCGCCCGACTCGTATCTCAAGGTTCGCCAGTTCAAACTCTTCGCTGATGTCCGGATGCACGTCTCTTAACTCTTCGCTGATACGCAGCATCGCCGCGTTCAATCCAAGTCCGGCTTCGACCGAGACAACCATCAGGTCCAGCGCGTCCGCGAGTCCCCAGCGCACGCGCAACTGCCGACCGCGAATCATCCGACCGAGCAACCATCGCGGCAGAACGAAGCCCAAGACGAAGGCCAGCAGTATCCACAGAATCGCGCTGTCGAGCGGGCGCGCGATGATTGCGCAAACCAGAGCCACCAGGCCCGGAAAGCCCGCCAGCGAAATGAGTTGAATGGCCCTGTAGATGATAGGCGCATTTGGACCACGAAAGCCCGCCTGCATCAATTGCTTTTGCAGCTTGCGCGCTTCGGCGGCAGACGGCGGCACGAGACGGCTGAGCGGGCTGGCGATGCGCTCCGCGAAATCCGAGACCGGACGATCTTCCAGGATGGAGACGGACTGCGCGCCGCCAGCATCCTTCTGGCCCAACCTCTTGAGCCGCTCCGTCGCCGCGCTCGCCGGTCTTGAAATCAGCCAGTAAAGGCCCATCACGCCGAACGTGATACAGACGAAAGTTGAAATCGTGATGATGAGAAGCATAGCAACCTCAGAAGCCAGGAGTCAGGAGCCAGAAGTCAGGAGCCAGAAGGAAGACACGGAGCGCAGTCGCCTTTGTTCCGGCTCCTGACTCCTGGCTTCTGGCTTCTGTTGTTCAAATCTTAATCTTCAATATCTTGCGCACGACGAGCATGCCTGAGATTTGCATGAAGACGGCGGCGAAGATGAGCTTATGGCCGCGCGGGTCTTTCCAGAGGATGCTCATGTAATCCGGGTTCATCGTCGTGACGGCCACGGCGACGAAGATAGGCAGCCCGCAGAGCAGCCACGCCGAAAGGCGCGAACTGGTCGTGAGGGTCTTCAAATCGCCCATGATGCGAAAACGTTCGCGGATGGTGTAAGCGACCTTCTCAAGAATCTCCGCGAGATTGCCGCCCGTCTCGCGCTGGATAAGAATGGCCGTGACGCAGAGTCGCAGGTCCAGTAATGGCATGCGCTGCGTCAAGTTTTCGAGGGCCAGTTTGAGCGAGAGGCCGAGGTTCTGTTCTTCGTAAGTCTTGCGAAACTCGGAAGAGATAGGGTCCGGCATCTCGCCCGAAACCATGTGCAGCGTCTCAGGGAAAGCATGTCCGGCGGCCAGCGCGCGGCTCATCAGTTCGAGCGTGTCCGGCAGTTGCTCAAGAAAGCTCTCGAACCTCTTCTTGCGTTTCCACCAGACGTGTATGAAGGGCAGCGACATGCCGACCACGCCGACCGAGACGATGATGAGCATCTCAGGCACGAGGACCGAGACGGCGAGCGCGGCGAGTATCCCTGCCATCGCGGAGAACATCAGAAGACGCGTGACCGTGATATGTAAGTCGGCCTGGTCCAGTATCTTCTTGAGATGCATCGCGGAAGAGACGCTGACGAGCGAGCGATTCAACCACGGTATCTCGCTCATCAACTCCTGGCGCGCCAGTATCACCTCTGCATCTTCCGTGTGCGCGGAGTGCAGCAGGGCTTCCGCGAGGCGTTGTTGCAGACGCTTGCGGCGCGCGTCAGAATTGCGCGTCGCCAGCAGGTATGCGCCCAGGACCAGAAATAGGCAGAACAGGAAAACGATGAAGGTGAGATACATCTTCTTATATCTCCTCGAAGAGCATGCGCGGCAACTGTAGGCCGCAGGCTTTGAGGCGTTCGCTAAAGCGCGGGCGAATCCCCGTCGTGCGGAAGCGGCCCACGACCTTGCCTTCGCGGTCCACGCCCGTGCGTTCATACAGGAAAATTTCCTGCATCGTAATCGTCTCGCCCTCCATCCCAGTGATTTCAGAGATGGAAGTGATGCGACGAGTGCCGTCGGAAAGACGCGCGGCCTGGACCACTAAATCGAGAGCGGAAGCAATCTGCTGTCGCATCGCGCGGTCGGAGAGGCGCATCCCGGTCATTTGAATCATCGTCTCGATGCGGGCCAGCGCATCGCGCGGAGTGTTGGCGTGAATCGTCGTCAAGCTCCCGTCGTGGCCCGTGTTCATCGCTTGCAGCATGTCTATGGCCTCGCCGCCGCGCACCTCGCCAATCACGATGCGGTCGGGTCTCATACGCAGCGCGTTGCGCACGAGGTCTCGTTGCGTAACTTCGCCGCGCCCCTCTATGTTGGGGGGGCGTGTTTCCAGGCGCACAACATGTGGTTGTTGAAGTTGTAGCTCGGCTGAGTCCTCTATGGTCACGATGCGCTCGTCTTCGGGGATGTAGGCCGAGAGCGCGTTGAGCAGCGTCGTCTTACCCGCGCCCGTGCCGCCTGAGATGAGGACGTTGAGACGCGCCTTGACGCACATGTCCAACATCTCCGCTATCTCCCTGGTGAGCGCGCGGTTTTCTATGAGCGCGTTCATGCGCAGGGGTTCCG
Source organism: Blastocatellia bacterium (assembly GCA_034665545.1). Taxonomy (GTDB): domain Bacteria; phylum Acidobacteriota; class Blastocatellia; order Pyrinomonadales; family Pyrinomonadaceae; genus DASYML01. The sequence continues at coordinate 3,434 of JAXDFO010000242.1, read as the reverse complement.
CGCCAAAGCGGCGAATCGAAAGCACCGGTCCATCAATCGAGAGCGGCGGGATAATCGCGTTGACGCGCGAGCCGTCAGCGAGACGCGCGTCCACCATCGGCGAGGATTCGTCTATGCGGCGACCGACCGAAGAGACGATTCTCTCTATCACTCGCATCAAGTGCTCGTCGTCCTTAAAGGCGACGCTCGTGCGCTCAAGCTTGCCGCGCCGTTCGATGTAAATTCTGGAATAAGAATTAACCAGGATGTCCGAGACGGTCGGGTCGGCCAGCAGCGGCTCAAGCGGGCCGAGACCGAAAAGCTCGTGCTGGACCTCTTTGACGAGACGCTCGCGCTCGTTGGTCGAGAGCGGCATCGCTTCCTGCGCGAGCACGCTTTCGGCCAGGCGCGAGACTTCGCCGTGAAGCTGCTCTGGAGCGAGCGCGCTGAGCTTCGTCAAATCCATGCGATTGATGAGCGCGCGATGAAGGCGCGACTTCATCTCTTGAAACGGATTGGCTCCGCCCATCGCATCATCGCCCTGCGCGGGCGGCGCGCCGTTCGGTCCCGTTTCCCTGATTAATCTCTCGCGTAAAGCCATGATTGTTTACCTTGACTGTTATCGTGTGACGGACGGATTCAAACTCTCGCGTACCTGGTATCTTGAGCGAACGGCGGTGTTCGACGCGGGCGCGGCGGCGGGCGTCGCGGCGTTGCGGCGAAACAGAGACTTCCAGAGACCGCCGCGTTCGGGCTGCTCCTGCGTCAAAGGCATCGCATCTCCGAGTATCTGCCGCGTGATGGACTTAATCTCAAGCGCAATCTTGGAAGAGGTCTCGGACTGGACCAGTGGTTGGCCCAGGTTGATGGAGTTGACAGCCGTCTGGTAGTCGCTGGAGATAAAGCCCACGACCTTTTCGTTGAGAAATTTTTCGACCTGTTGCAGGTCCAAATCAATCTGCTTGCTCCAACGATTGACGATCACGCTGACCTTCGTGCGCGGGTAGCCGAGGCGGTCGAATATCTCCAAGGCTCTCTGCGCGCTGCGTATCGCGGGGATGTCCAGGGTGAGCACGAGCACGATGTCGTCGGCCTGGTCCAGCGCGGCGAGCGTGATGGCATCGAAGGTGTGCTGCGGGTCCAGCACGACGTATTCATATTTTTCGCGCAGGCGTTCGAGGACATCGAAGACGTGCTCTGGTCCAATATCGTCAGCGAGGTCTGCTTCGGGTGGCGCGGCGAGGAGCGAGAGCCTGGAAGTGTGCGGCGTGACGTAGCTGTTGAGCAAGGAATCGTCCATGCGCTCACGATTCTCGACGAGGTCCGCGATGGAATATTTCGGCTCGACGCCGAGAAAGAGCGGCAGGTCGCCCGCCTGCAAGTTGAGGTCAACGAGGACCGTGGGAGCTTCGGTCGCGGCGGCCAGGTTGGTGGCGATGAAGGATGTGCCGCAGCCTCCCTTGCTGGAGAAGACGGCGACCATGCGTCCCTTCTTCTTCGGCGCGACCTTGCGACCGGCGCAGAATTCCACGGTCTTATCAAGCACGGTCCTCAGTTCTTCCGTGATGATGGGGAGGCGCAGGAAATCGCGCGCACCGGCACGGAGGCTGCGCAGGATAAGGTCTGGCGAGGCGTCTCTCGCGGCGGAGAGCAGGGCCGTGCCGGGACATTCCTGGGCCAATTTTTCGATGAGCGCGAGCGATTGTTCGGGGTTGGGCCCAAAGGTGATGACGGCGACATCGGGCCGAAGATGAAGGACTTGCTCGTGGACCTGTTCCACGTCATCGCCTCCGGCCAGAAGGCGCGTGCGGCCATCAGCCGAGAGGGCCGTGCGTATCTCTTTGAAAGTGTCGAGTCCCGTGCTGAGAACGACAAAAGTGAGTAGTTGGTCCATCGTCAATCCTTACGTAAGAGGGCAGCAGAGTCCGAAGCTATTTTTCGGGTTCGTTGAAATCGCCGGTCCAGGTTAATTCGGGATGATGTTGCACGGCGCGTAGGGCGTCCCGCTTGGCATGTCGCAGGGCACGAAGCCCGCGCTCTCGCCCGGCAGCGAAGTCCTGTAGGGCGGCATGGAGATGCTGGTCCCGATGAGCGGGATGGCGAACGAGAAGCTGTAATTGGTGATGCTGACGCTGGCCCTTGAGCTTAACAGGATACCGTCGTAGTTCTGATACTCGACCGCGACGTTGCTCGTCGTCAGGCCGTTGACGACCGGCTTGGCCGTCGCGGGGTTCGCGTTCGGGTCGCCATAGACGACCATGTTCTTGACGGCCTGGATACCGGCGGTGTCATTCTTGCGGATGGTCGCGTAACGCGCGCCGCGCCGCGCGGCATCCTTCAAAGCATTGTGTATCCAGAAGAGGCGTCCGAACTCTATGACGCCAAAGAGCACTGTGAAGAAGATGGTCGCGGCGATGGCAAATTCCAAAATGCTTGCGCCTCGCTCTGTGTCGCGCGAAAGTCTGCGTGCCATAAGTCTCTCCTTCAATCCCGTTCAGTCATTGACCGGTCCATTAAAAAGCTGGTGCATGGTGGCGCTGGCGTTCATGTCAATCTTCATGGTGAGAGCGGGGATGCCCGTCAGCTTGCCGAGGTCGAAGAGCGGTTGATATTTATAGTTGACGATCTTGACCGTCACGGAATCAATGTTGTTGACGGACGGGCCGTTGGCCTGGACCACCACGTTGCTCGTCGTCAAGCCGGGAGCGATGGGCCCGTGCGAAGTGTCGGAGTAGTCTCCGTAGACGACCATGGTGCTCGTCTCAGGAAAGGTCCAGGAGGCGTTGCGCTCCCACTTGCAGGCGTGACGCGCTCCGGCTCGCACAGCGTTGGTCAGCGCGGAGTAAGTGTAGAAGTAACGACCGAACTCTGCGGTCGCGCCCAAGAGCATGAGCATGAAGGGCAGCGCGATGGCTAGCTCAAGCATCTGCGTGCCTTGCTCCTGGCGTATGAATTTGCGAATCCGGGAAATCAACTGAATGCGCATGTCTCACCTCACCTGTACAGAACTGGAATGGATAGTTCGCTCATCTGCGAGCCGCCGGGTTGATATGTCCCGTCGGGCACGGCGATGGGCGCGCCGATGTATTCGACCTCAAGGCCGCAATCGGTCCCCACTTTCCGGCGCACGAAGAAGGCCGCGAGGCGATTGGCGACGACCGTGCGCGCGCTCGTGTTGTAAGTGGTGTTGAGAGCAATCGGCAGCGTCATGATGCGGCGATTCCTGACGCCGTCGGCGCGCTGCATGACGCCATCGCCCTGCATCGTGCGATACTGCGCGTAAGTGATGTTCTCCTGCGTTATCGTATCGGGCGGCTCGTCCGTCGCGTTCGCCTGCGGGTGGACCGTGTAATCACCAAAGCGCGTGTTCATGCCGATGCGCGCATAGCGGCACATCTCCGAACTGACAAGCTGCATGACCGTGTAGCTGCTCCCGATATATCCATAAGCGTGAA